>SLPC01000084.1 GCA_007132185.1 Anaerolineae bacterium
TCGCCGGTGCTGGGGTGTATGGCCCACTCGCTGAGGCCCGGGGGCACGGTGCGTAGCATCTGGTGATAGCGGGCCGGCTTGTCCGCCGTGGGAATGCGGTAACTATCCACCACGTCGTGATCCACGGTGGGCATGCCCTGGCTCCGGGCAAGGCCGGCGAAAGGCTGCCCGGTGACGCGCACCGCCAGACCATACTCTCGGGCCAAGGCCATCGTCAAGTCAAAGATGTCGGCGCGGCCGCCGTTGTGCAGGCAGTGCCAGTCCAGATGGGTCGGGGTGAGGCCCGCGTCCAATACGACCTCGATCTGGGCGCGGAATTCGATCTCTACATGGTCGAGTTTGGCCCTGGCCAACACCTCGGAGGACCGGTTGTTGTGGTAAAAGTCGCCCTCGTCATCTAACAGAGAGGGCACATCCTCGCGCGGGGCCACCGGCCCCCAGCGATAGGCGTCAAAATCGCGGACCGCCGTGAGATGTATGCCAAAGGGGATCCCGGGATCGGCCTGGAGCATCGCGATGGCCTGGGTCGCGCCGGGGCATGGCACCATCAGCGTCGTTGAACAGGCCATCCCCTCGCGTATCGTGCGAAAGATGCCCTCGTTGATGGCCGGGTACATCCCCAAGTCGTCGGCGTTGAGGATCAGAAGGCGTGCATCGTCGGGATAGCCCAACAGCCGGTTTGTCTCGCTGTGCAATGGGGTGTCCTCTCGCTTTGACGGCCAGTGCATTGTCGGGGACCATGCAGGAACCATAGCACAGGCGCGATATCCTGCCAATGCTGCTGAAGCAAGAACCGCGCGACACCTGCCAAATGTCCTGTGTTCGGGTACAATCGACGCATCGGTTATCGAGAGCTGCATTCGTCTTTGGCAGGAGGAGTCATGCATGCAGAGCACGTCATTGTCTATCGGCGGGACGATCGCTATGCGGGCTGGCCGGCCAACTATGGGCTATGGGCCTGGGGGGATGAGCTGGTACTGGGCTTTGTCGTGGGGCACCCGCGCCCAGAGGGGCGTTTTCATGCCCGCGACCGTGAGCGTCCCTTTTGCACCATGCAGGCGCGCAGCCTGGATGGTGGGCGCACCTGGTCTACTGAGCCGCTGACGGCGCCTGCCCCCGGGGGCCGCGCCCTCTCCGCCGACGAGCACATGCTCCCTGAGCTGGGGCTGAACAGCGCCCTCAAGCAGGGGCTTGCGCCAATGCCTGCCGTGCCGCAAGAGCCCTTGGATTTCTCTGCCCCCGAGCTGGCTTTGCTGTGCGCCCGCACCGGCCTGGGGAGCGGCACGCGCTCCTGGTTCTATGCCTCCTACGATCGGTGCCATAGCTGGCAGGGGCCCTACATCCTGTCCCTGTTTGGCCAGACGGGCATCGAGGCGCGTACCGATTACCTGCTCGAGGACGCGCGCACCTGCACCCTGTTTCTGACGGCGGCCAAGACCGACGGCGACGAGGGCAAGGGTGTGTTCTGCGCCCGCACGGTGGATGGCGGCCGAACCTTTGCGCTGCGTTCCTGGGTGGCAACCAGCGAGGAAGGTTATGTCATCATGCCCTCCAGTGTGCGGCTTTCGCCCGAGACGATCGTAACCGCCGTGCGCACCCATGAGGGCGGCGTCTTTGATCAGGGGCAACACTGGATCGATCTGCATCGCTCCGATGATGATGGCCTCACATGGCGCCATTTGGCGCGCCCCGTGCCCGACACCGGCATGGGCGGCAATCCACCGGCCATGCTGCGCCTGCAGGATGGCCGCCTCTGCCTGACCTATGGCTATCGCGCCGAGCCTTACGGCATCCGCGCCCGCCTCAGCGACGACGAGGGGATGACCTGGGATGAGGAGCTAATCCTGCGGGACGACGCCGGTAGCCACGACCTGGGCTATCCCCGCACGATCCAGCGCCCCGACGGCACCCTGGTGACCGCCTATTACTACAATGATCGTCCCGGTGGCGCCGCGTACATTGCCGCCACTCTGTGGCGACCGTAGAGCCCGCAAGCGAAAGGAGCTTGATGGCGACGTACCTGCCCGGCAGCCGCATCGAGGTCGTACGTGAGATCCGGCGCCCGGCGCGCATACGTGTGGCCCTGCTCGATTTTGACGGCACCCTCTCGTTGATCCGTGGCGGCTGGCAAACGATCATGCTGGAACTCATGGTCGATGTACTGCGCAACGCCGCCCCTGGCGAGCCCCAAGAGGCCCTGCGTGCCGAGGCCATGCGCTATATCGTCGAGCTGACGGGCGAGCCCACCATTGAGCAGATGCGGGCTTTGTCTGACGCGGTGGCCCGGCGCGGCGCTGAGGTCGAGTCGCCTGAGGCATACAAGGAGCGGTACCTCGAGCGCCTGGAAGGCACTATACAAGGGCGGGTCGATGCCCTGGAGGCCGGTACCCTCGCGCAGGACGACTTGATGGTGCCGGGCGCGACCGGGCTGCTGGAGGAGCTGGCCCGCCGTCGGATCGCCTGCTGTCTGGCCAGCGGCACCGATCATGACCAGGTGGTACGCGAGGCGGGCATACTGGGTATCGCGCACTGTTTTGATGCCGGCGTGTATGGGGCTGTGGCGGCGCCCTCTGTCTTTTCCAAGGCGCAGGTGCTTGCTGAGTTGCGGCAGCGCTATGGACTGGCGGGGCCCGATCTCCTGGTGGTGGGCGACGGGCCGGTAGAGATCGTCGAGGGGGAGCGAGTGGGCGCCATCACGGTGGGCGTGGCCAGCGACGAGACCCATCCGGGGCGACTGGATGCCGACAAGCGCGCCCGGCTCATCGCCGCCGGAGCCGCCCTCATCGTGCCGGACCTCACAGAACAGACGCAACTGTGGCGTTATCTCGAGTCCCCTGCGAAATAGACGACATGGGAGGTTGCCATGCCATACCCGATCTTTGACCGCACGCGACTGCAACTGCGACCCTTGGCGGAGCGCGAGCACGATATGCAGTTCGATGAGGTGCTGCCTCTCGATGCCGGGGGGTCCCTTTACCAGGGGCCCGAGTTGGCCATCATCGTCGAGCGCATGCGTGCTGCGCGAGAGCAGGGGCGCCCGGTGATCCTGATGATGGGCGCCCATGTTATCAAGGTGGGGCTGTCGCGCTTTGTCATCGATCTACTCGAGGGTGGGTGGCTCACCCATATCGGCTGCAACGGCGCCTGCGCCATCCACGACTATGAGCTGGCCCGGATTGGCGCTACCACAGAGAGCGTGGCGCGCTACATCTCCGAGGGGCAGTTCGGCCTGTGGGAAGAGACCGGTTATTTGAACGATGTGGTGCGCGAGGGCGTGGAGGCTGGCATGGGAGCGGGCGAGGCCATCGGTCGTTACCTGGCCGAGAGTGGCTTTGCGTATCAGGATGTGAGCATCCTGGCTGCCGCCTACCGTCAGGGTGTGCCCGTCACGGTGCATGTTGGTCTGGGGTACGACATCATTCACGAGCACCCCAACTGCGATGGGGCTGCCTGGGGAGCCGCCTCGTACCGCGATTTTCTTGTCGTCACCCAGGCCATTACCGAGCTGCAACACGGCGTGCTGCTCAACTATGGCACATCGGTGATGGGGCCGGAGGTCTATCTAAAGGCCCTAGCCATGGCACGCAACGTGGCGCTGCAGGAGGGGCGGGAGATCAACCAGTTCACGACGGCGGTATTCGACCTGCAGGATCTGGGCCCCGATGTGCATCATACCCCCGACAAGAGCCAGCAGGCCTACTATTTCCGCCCGCTCAAGACGATCCTGGTGCGCACCGTGCAGGATGGGGGCGAGAGTTTCTATGTGCGCGCCGACCACAAGGCCACGCTGCCGGCGCTTTATCGGCTTTTGGTCGGGGTAACCACGTGAGAGAGGTGCACTGTGAACGAGGAACGCTTGCAGACACTGCTGGATGGCTTTTCGAACGTGCGTATCCTGGTGGTGGGGGACTATTTTGTCGACCGTTACCTGGTGATGGACCCTACCCTGGCCGAGACTTCGCTGGAGACGGGGCGCGTGGCGCATCAAGTGATCGATATTCGCAATAGCCCGGGCGCGGCCGGCACCGTGGTCAACAACCTGAGAGCGCTGGACGTGCAGGTGGCGGCACTAGGCGTGGTCGGGTGTGACGGCATGGCGTACGAGCTACTGCATGGCCTGCAGGCCGATGGCGTGGACACGGCAGGCATGCTCGAGACGGACGACCGCTTTACCCCCACTTACTACAAGCCCATGGAGTTGCAGCCCGACGGTTCGGTGCAAGAGACCGAACGCATGGACATCAAGAACCGCAGGCCGTTGCCCGAGCATCTGGAGGAGCAGGTGATCGCGGAGCTGCGGGCGCAGATTCGGAACGCCGATGGCATCATCGTCGCGGATCAGGTGCCCGAGGCCAACTGCGGCGTCATCACCGACCAGGTGCGCGCGGCCCTGGATCAACTGGCCCTGGAGTATCCCGACAAGATCCTGGCAGCGGACTCGCGGTTGCGCATCGGAGCGTTTCAGCATCTGATCTGCAAGCCCAACGATCGCGAGGCGTGTATGGCGGTGCGGGGGCCTGATGCCGATGCAGAGGCTAACGAGCAACCCACGCTGGAGGAGGCTGCCGAGGCGGGCATGGCCCTGTACCGGCGCAGCAGTCGTCCGGTGTTCGTGACCGTGGGCGCCCGGGGGATGCTGGTGTGCGCCGATGGGGTGATGACCCATCTCCCGGCGGTGGAGGTGCCAGAGCCCATCGATATCGTGGGAGCGGGCGACAGCGCTATGGCCGGGATCACGGCAGCGCTGTGCGCGGGCGCCAGCCCCATCGAGGCCGGGCAGATCGCCAACCTAATGGCTTCGATCACCATCCAGCAGCTAGGGACCACGGGCACCGCCAGCCGAGAACAGGTATTGGAGCGTTGGCGCGAGTCGGTTACATGATTTGCGGCGTTCATCCTAATCATCAATCAGGATGAACGCCGCAACAATGAGCACACGGACTCTGTAGCCTATTCGTTGTTCAGCAGGGCTTGTACCTCAGATGGCGAAATGCCCCTCAGCCCTCCATAGTCAATGACGTCGCCCATGCGCTGTCGCAGCTGGGCCAGCATGCCTTCCAGGGTGCGCACCTGCACCGCCTGAACGAGCCCCGCACACAGGCCGGCCCACTCGGGCTTGCCAAAGGGCCCACGATCACAAGGCCCCTGCTCGCATTCCCAGCACCCCTGGCGTTCCTCACTCTCACAGCAGCTTCTCACCAGACACGGGTTGTCACCTCCGCCCCTGCGGCAGCCGGAACATCCATTGCTTGAGGCAGAGCAACCGGCACAGACCAGACCGCAATAGGCTATCGTACTATGGTCATTCCATTCTGACACCTGAATTCCTCCTAGAGCTTACTCGTGTTGAAAACTATATTAGTAAGCTTGATGACATTATCCACAGGTTGACGCGTCAAGTCAAGGCTGTGTGGCATTTTGCCTGCAGACGCCAACTACATGGAGCCGATGGACAGCCGTGATTCTTTGCGCTAGAATCGATAGGGCAAAGAGGAGAAGGTATGTCGTCCTATCAAGTGGAACTAGAGATATTCAAGGGGCCGCTCGAGCTGCTGCTCAGGCTGATCCAGCGACAGGAGCTGGATATTACGGCCGTGTCGTTGGCGGTGGTCACCGATCAGTATCTGGCCTACCTGGCCGAGCTGCAGCAGCGTTCGGCAGGCCAACTGGCTGATTTCTTGCAGGTCGCCGGGCGGTTACTGGTCATCAAATCCCGCGTGCTGCTACCGCGTCCGGAAGACGACGAAGAGGACGAGGCGGAACCAGAGGATGATCTCGTGCTCCAGTTGCGCGAATACCGGCGCTACAAGGAGACGGCGGCCAAGCTGCGGGTCATCGAAGAGGCGGGGTTGCGCACCTATCCCCGTGCGGCGCCGCTGCCCCGCGTGGAAAAGCGCCTTGCGCTGGGCGAGGCAAGCGTGGCCGATCTGGTGGCCGCGTTTCGCCAGGTGCTGGAGGCTCACCCCGATGCGCAGCCGGTGGATGGCGTGGTGGCGCCCATCGCGGTGCATATCGGCGAGTGCATCGAGCGCATCTTGGACCGGGTAGAGCATTATCGACGGGCTCGCTTTAGTTCTCTCATGCGTGGGGCGCGGAGCCGGCTAGAGGTCATCGTCATGTTTCTGGCGATGCTCGAATTGATCAAGCAGCAGCGTGTGCGTGTTGTACAAGAGCAACTTTTTGGCGAAATCTACCTCGAGGCCCGGGAGCCCGTTGCGCAGAGCAATGCCGCGTCGGTGACGCAGGATAACTAGTGCGTTTGTGAGGCGGTCAGGTGATTGGCCTGCGCAAGGGCATCTGCGACAGTCTGAGGTGACGCCGTAACCTTATTGATGTGACTTTTTCTGGGGGAAAGGCGATTATGAAAAACCTCATGATCACGGGAGGAGCCGGGTTCATCGGCTCGAACTATGTGCGCTGTGTCCTGCGCGATCATCCTGATTACCAGGTCGTCGTGTACGACAAGCTTACCTATGCTGGCAACCTGGATAATCTGGCCGACGTGGCCGACGATCCGCGCTATGCCTTTGTGCAGGGGGACATTTGCGATGCGGAGCGTGTGCGCGAGACGATTCGCGCTTATGACATCGATACCATCGTGAATTTCGCCGCCGAGACCCATGTGGATCGCTCTCTATCGGATGCGGGCAGCTTTGTCATGACCGATGTATATGGCACCTTTGTGCTGCTGGAGGCTACCAAGGATCTCGAGCTCCAGCGCTACCACCAGGTGAGCACCGACGAGGTGTACGGCCAGGTGCTGGAGGGCGCTTCGGTGGAGACGGACCCCATCGAGACGCGCAGCCCCTACTCGGCCAGCAAGGCCGGCGGCGACCTCATGGTGCTGGCGTATCACACCAGTTTTGACTTGCCCGTCACCATTACCCGTGGCTCGAACAGTATCGGCAGCTACCAGTACCCCGAAAAGGTCGTGCCGCTGTTCATCACCAATGCCCTGGACGATATTCCTCTACCCATCTATGGCGATGGCCAGCAGATGCGGGACTATCAGTATGTGGAGGATCATTGCGAGGGGATCGATGTGGTGTTGCATCGCGGCGTCATGGGCGAGGTGTACAACTTGGGCACCGGCGTCGAGACGCGCAACATTGACATGGCGCGGGAGCTACTGGCCCTCCTGAACAAGCCCGAGTCTTTGCTGCAGTTTGTCACCGACCGTCCCGGCCATGATCGACGCTATGCCCTGAATGTGGACAAGATCAAGGCGCTGGGATGGGAGCCGCGTAACGATTTCGATGCTGCCCTGTACAAGACAGTGCGCTGGTACGTCGAGAACGAA
>SLPC01000074.1 GCA_007132185.1 Anaerolineae bacterium
CACATCGCTTTGGAGCAATGACTATAGCGACGGCCTCTGTCTCATCGCCGCCCAACTGGTGTTGCAGCATCTCGAGCGCGCCTGCACCAGGGGGGACGCCGATCCGGTGGCGCGGGAAAAGATGCACAACGCGGCCTGTATCGCCGGCCTTGGCTTTGGCAACTCGATGGCAGCCCTGGCCCATGCTCTGGGCCACGCCCTGGGGGCGGTGTTCCCGGTGCCCCATGGGCGCGCGGTGGGCCTATTCCTGCCCTATACCATTGAATTTACCGCGCAGTGGGACGCCCCCATACGCTACGGGGAGCTGGCCCGCTTCCTGGGGCTTTCGGCGGACAGCGAGGCCGAGGCATGCACGCGTCTGGTGGCGGCGATCCGTCGGCTCGCCGAGAGAGTGGGCCAGCCTCTATCGCTGCAGCAAGCCGGTATCACAGCCTGGGATTTCGAGGCGCGTTTGCCCAAGCTTGTGGAGAACGCCCTGTGCGATAGCTGCGCGGTTCTGGGTCGGCGAGCGCCTACAGAGGCCGAGATGCAGCAGCTCTTTCGCTATGCTTATAGCGGCCAACCGATAGATTTCTAGTCTTACCCATTGGCCGAGTTCGTGCTGAATAGGGGAGCATTATATGCACGGGTATCACGGCAAGCTACTGTGGGTAGACCTGGCGGCGGGCCAGGTGCGTGACGAGCCGCTAAAGGAGGGATACGCCCGCGATCTGGTGGGGGGCAGCGGCCTGGCCGTGCGGTACTTGTATGATCTCTTGCCCAGCGATGCTGACTCTGACGATGATGTCGAGCCCCTCCTGGTCATGACGGGGCCCCTCACGGGCACCCATGCGCCCCTCTCTGGGCGGCATGCCATCGTCGCGCGCTCGCCGCTCACCGGCTTGCTGGGCGAGTCCTATGCCGGGGGATTTTTTGGCGCCGAGTTACGACATGCCGGCTATGATGGGATCGTGCTTGTAGGCCGGTCCAACATGCCTGTGTGGCTCTTTATCTGTGATGGCCATGCCGAGTTGCGTGAGGCACAGGGCCTCTGGGGCAAGGACACCTTTGAGACCCAGTCGCAGATTCATGACGCGCTGGATGACAGACGGGTGCGTGTAGGCTGTATCGGGCCCGCCGGCGAGAATCAGGTGCTGTATGCCGGCATCGCCCATGACAACGCCCGCATGGCCGCGCGAACCGGTTTGGGCGCTGTGATGGGGGCCAAGCGACTGAAAGCAATAGCCGTCCGGGGGACGCGGACAATTCCCCTAACCCTGGCAGATGCGTCGCGCTTTGAGGACGTTGTACAGCGCATGCGACGCATCTTTCGCGATGACGTCTTTTCTCAGGTGCTGCGGGCTACGGGCACGGGCGGCAACCTGGACTATTTGCACTATCTTGGCGCTCTGCCCATTCGCTATTATACCCAGGGCGCTTGGGATGGCGCCGCGACCATCAGTGGCAACACCATGGCCGAAACTATCCTGACCGGCGTAGAGGCCTGCTATGGCTGCCTGGTGGCCTGTGGAAGAAAGGTCTCGATCCCGGAGGGCAAGTATGCGACCCAGGGAGAGATCAAAGGCCCCGAGTACGAGACCTTGGGGGCACTGGGGTCACTCTTGCTGATCGACGATCTGAACGCTGTGACCCACCTGGGGCATCTCTGTGATCGTCTGGGGCTAGACACCATCAGTACAGGCAACGTGATCGCCCTGGCCGTTCACCTCTATCAGGAAGGGGTCATCGGCCCTGCGGAAACGGGAGGGCTGACGCTGGGATGGAACGACCCCGATCTGGTCGAGACTTTGATCCGGGAGATCGCTCATCGCCGCGACCTGGGCGAGATCCTGAGCCAGGGTGTGCGGCGCGTTGCCCAGCATTATGGCGCGGAGGAACTGGCTGTGCATTTCAACGGCATGTCGCCCGCCATGCACGATCCGCGCGCCTACTCGGGGATGGCGCTGACCTATACCACCTCGCCCATCGGGGGCAGCCACAACCAGTCGGCCTACTATGGTGTGGAGAGCGGGCGCGTCATTGAAGAGCTGGGCATTGACGCGCTAGGCCGGCATCAGGATCTGGGCAAGGCCGTCTCGGTGGCCCGCCATCAGGACTGGAATGCGGTCTTGAATGCCTTGGTCACGTGCATCTTCTCCAATGCACCTGCTACCGACTATATCGAGCTGCTGAGCGCCGCCACCGGCTGGGACCTGGATGGCGATGAGGCGCTGCGGATCGGCGAGCGCATCATTAACCTCAAGCGGGTTTACAACATCAGGCTTGGCTACAGCCCCGCCGGGGAGCGTCTGCCCAAGCTGCTCTGCCGCGCCCTTGCCGAAGGCGGCACCGAGGGGTTCGTCCCCGACAAAGAGACGCTCTTGCGTGAGTACTATGAGGCCCGAGATTGGGATCGCTCTACGGGCAGGCCCTCCCGGCGGCGATTGGTCACCCTCGGGCTGGCCGACGTGGCCGACGATCTGTATCAGAGCTAGACCGCCCTCGACAGAGAGGTGCTCTTGCCCAGAGGGCCAAGACTCGCTACTATGCCCTTGGATCGTATGGGTGGACCTGCACGGGCAGCATCCATGTGCAGCCTGACGCGGCATTAAGGGTGCACATCTATAGAGTTGCAAGGAGTGAGCGATGATCAAGACCGCCGTCATTCTGGCCGCCGGATCAGGCACCAAACTGTGGCCTTATGCCACTATCCGCCCCAAGGCGACGGTCCCGATCTGTACGCGACCTCTGGTGGCTCTGCTGGCGGAAAGCCTCTTTGGGGCTGGCATCGAGCGGATCCATATTGCGTCTGGCGATATGTGGGCGTCACAACTGCGAGGCTGCTTCCTGGGGGATGATCGGGTGAGGGTGACGGCCGTGGGCGAGACTCGCGGAAGCGCCGAGACGCTGCTCCGCATGCGCGACGTCGCAGAGGACGAGTCGTTCCTGGTGCTGTACGGCGACGTCCTGATCGCGCCCGAAATGCTATGTGCCTTTGTCGAGCGGGCACAGGACCAGGCACCCCTGGTACTGGCGGTGCAGAGCGAGGCGGGCGATAGCAGGGACAAGCTATGCCTGCGCGTGAATGACGAGGGCCACGTCGCCGAGGTGCTGGGGCATCCGCGGGGCGGTGGGGGCTACTGGTTTGGCGGCCTGGCTCTTACGCGCGATATATTCCCCTATCTTGAAGCAAACCCGGGCTACTTTCGCCATGTCGAGGTGGGCATGATGAGCCCGCGCGAGGCCTTTCTCGAGATGTCCGTAGCCGAGCTGGCGAAGCGTCAACCGGTTCCCGTTATGACCTGTGCTACTGAGCAAGCCATCGATGTTGACCGCCCCTGGGAGATCATGATCGCGAATCGGGTCATGGCCGGCCGCATGTGTGGGGCGCTGACGGAGAACGAGCTGGCCGAGGGCGCCTCGATCGACCCGACGGCCCAAATCCAAGGGCATGTGGTCTTGGGCAAGAACAGCCGCATCGGGCGTAACGTCGTGATCGAGGGGAGCTGCATCGTCGGTGACGATACCCAGATCGACAATGGCGCCATCCTGCTGGGGAACAATGTCATCGGCGACCGTTGCACCATCACCAACTACTGCTACCTGGAAGGGGGCTCGGTGGTGGGCCATGACTGTGTGCTGAACCATTGTGCCGAGTTTGGCGGCGTGCTCTTTGATGGCGTATTTCTGTACCACTATATGGAGATGTTCGGCATCATCGGCGAGCACACCGACATTGGCGCCGGCACGGCCTGTGGCACGCTGCGCTTTGACGATGGCGTGACCACCATCCGGGTCAAGGGACGCCGGGAGCGACCACGCTATTTCTCCAATGCCACCTACCTGGGCGATTTTTGCCGCACCGGCGTCAATGTCACCATCGCGCCCGGCAAGCGTATAGGCTGCTACAGTATCATTGGCGCTGGCACCATCGTCCAGAAGGATGTGCCCGATCGCACGATGATCTATGTCAAACAGGAGCTGGAAGAAAGGCCCTGGGGCCCCGAGATGTATGGCTGGTAGGGGAGGATGCAATTATGGGTAGCTTTGCGGTACGGGGTGTGATCGAGGGCTTTTACGGAAATCCCTGGAGCCCCCAACAGAGGTTGGATGTAATCCCGCGTCTGGCGCGCTATGGCTACAACGTCTTTGTGTATGGTCCCAAGGATGATGCGTACATCCTCGAGAATTGGCGCCTGTTGTATGACGAGGAGCAACTGGCCTATCTGCGAGACCTCAAGCGGGCTTGTGATGCTTGTGACATGGCGCTCTGGTATCTACTCGCCCCCGCCTTTTCCATCGAGTATTCGAGCGAGGCCGAGTTTGACACCTTGATGCGCAAATACCAGCAGTTGCACGGCCTGGGCGTCACGACCTTTGGGCTCCTGTTCGATGATATACCGGTAACGTTGCAGCATCCTGCCGATGAGGCGGCCTATGGCACCCTCGTCGAGGCCCATATCGACCTGACCAACCGGGTCTACCGGGCACTCGAGGCCATGGGCGATGAGATTCGGCTCATCGTATGCCCTACCGAGTATTGGGGAGATGGGCGGCATGGCTATCTGGGTGCTCTGGGGCAGAATATCCCTGACGACGTATCCATGTTCTACACGGGCGACACCATCTGCGCCCACACGCTGGACGCCGAGAACGCGCTGCGCTTTTACCGGCTGACCGGCAAAAAGCCGCTCTACTGGGACAACTATCCTGTCAATGATGCCAAGATGACCCAAGAGTTCCACATTGCCCCCATCATCGGGCGCAGCCCCGATCTGTGGCAGCACGCCGAGGGTCTGGTGGTCAACCCGATGGAGTACATTGAATCGTCCATGATCTCTCTCTACACCATCGGCGAGTACCTGGCCGATCCCGAGGGCTATGACAGCGCGGCCAGCCATGCCCGCGCCATTGCCGACGTGTTGGGCGCCAAGTATATCTCCGCGCTACAGGCCCTGAATGACATGTGCTACAAGTCGGTGTTGACCCGTCATGGCGAGCAATTTCCCGAGCATGGTTCCGGTTCGGGCCACCACGAGATCTTTTTGAGTCTGATCGCACAGGGCAGCGCGGGCGACCTGATCGCCTGGGCGCGGGACACACGTGCGCTGCTCGAATCGCTGGCAAGCTGCCCGAACCATCTCTTTTTGACCGAATCCCGTCCCTGGCGGGAGAGCGCCATCGCCTTTTGCCAGGCGGTAGAGAGCGATGTTCAGGCTGGCAGCGCCGAGGCATTGACAGCCTATCTGGACGACGCCATGGATGTGATGAAATACGAGGCCTCTTGTCTGATCGAGGCGATCCAGGCAGGGGAGATCCGATGAGATATCGGTTGGGCATCGACAGCGGCGGCTCCAAGACGCTCGGCATTCTGGAGGCCATAGATAACGGCCGGTCAGAGCGCTGGGAGGCCCGGGTTGGCAACACCAACCACCATTCATGCCCGCCCGATATCGCACAACACCGGATCACCAGGTTGATTGCGATGCTCTGCCGCGAGGGAGACATCGAGCCGGGGGATTTGGAGGGCATCTGTTTCGCCGGCGCCGGAATCGATAGTGACGCAGACACGCGGCTGGTGACCGGATGGCTGCGGGAGATGGGCTGTGACGGACGTCTGCTGGTGTGTTCCGATGCGCTGGCGGCGCTGGCAGGGGCTAACGGTACCCTGTCGGGCGGCATGGTGCTTTCGGGCACCGGCAGCATCGCCCTGGGCATCGACCGCGAGGGCGGGGTGGTGCGCGTCGGCGGCTGGGGCTACAAGCTGGATGATGCGGGCTCCGGCTACGGCACTGCCATTCTCGGCCTGCGGGCTGCCTATGAGGCCATGGACGGCCGGGGCAAGCCGACGGCCATCGGCGCCGCGATGCTCGAGGCAGTCGGCGCTGCTGATATGCATGCTCTATTGGACTGGCTCTATGCGCCCGAGTGCACCCCCGACCGCATCGCTCGGCTGGCAGGGTGCGTCAGCGGCCTGTCTGGCAGCGACGACGTGGCGGACGAGATCCTGGACCAGGCCGCCGACGGGCTGACAAGGTTGGCCGTAACGCTGGTGAGCAGATTGGGCCTGGAGCAGGTGTCATTGGGCTTGTGCGGTGGCATGCTGCAGAACGTCAAGCCCCTGAGCGACCGGGTCTTGCAGCGGTTGGCCGATGAACCGCACATCGGCGCCCACCTGCCACGCCATAGTGCCGCCGAGGGGGCGCTCATCCTGCTAGAGCAGAGCGAGGAGAACAATCCATGCGATACGCCGAGCAGTATCTAGAGAACCTGCAACAGATTCTGCGAGAGATTCGAGAAGAGGAGGCCGATGCGCTGCAGCAGGCGGCCACGATGATCGCCGATGCTTTGCAGGGGGGCGGACTGCTCTATCTCTTTGGAACGGGGCACTCGCACATGATGGCTCTGGAGCTGTTCTACCGGGCTGGGGGGATGGTCTCGGTCTACCCGATCCTCGAGGAGAGCTTGATGCTGCACAATGGGGCGCGCAAGAGCTCGGACATGGAACGGGTAGAGGGCCTCGCCCGGGTCATCCTGCAGAACACCCCTATCCGGAGTGGCGATGTCCTCCTCATTGCCTCCAACTCGGGGCGCAACGCCGTGCCTGTGGAGATGGCATTGTCTGCCTCGGAGATGGGCGTGGGCGTGATCGCGCTGACCAGCATGGCCCATTCGACGCAGGTAGAGCCTCGTAACTCGATAGACAAAAAACTGTACGAGGTGGCCGACGTGGTGCTGGACAATCATGGCGTCCTGGGCGACGCCTCCCTGACGCTCCCCGGCCTGAGCAACCCGATCTGCCCCACCTCGACAGCGACCGGCGTCGCAATCCTGCAGATGCTTGTTGCGGAGGTGGCCGGCAAGCTGCTAGATCGCGGCATCGAGCCGCAGCATTTCGTGTCGGCCAATATCGATGGCGGCGAGGAACGGAACGAGGCCTACATCCACGAGCTGCTTCCGCGCATCAAGCCGTTGTAGGGGGCAATGCCCCTCAATCCGCAAGGTTATGCCAGTGGCTACACCGCCGAGGGCTTGGCCGCTGTGCGCGCATCCAGGCGCCGTGCGGTGCCGCGAATCAGCACCGGCAGAAGGACCATCAGGATCAGCATGCGGGAGACATGCATAGCGGCCACCAACTGCGCGTCGGCGCCCAGCTCGCCCGAGAGAATGATCAGGGGCGTGGCGCCGCCCGGGGCGCAGCCGATGACGGCGGTGAGCAGGTCGATCTCGGTGATGACCGAGAGCAGCCAGCCCAGGGCGAACCCGCTGGTGATGAGAAAGGCCGTCA
>SLPC01000190.1 GCA_007132185.1 Anaerolineae bacterium
AGCGAACCCTGGCCGACATCCTGGAACTGCTGGTCCAGCGGACCGGCTATTTGGCCTACCTGCGCGACGGCACCGAGCAGGGCGAAGAGCGCATCGCCAACGTACGCGAGCTATTCAGCGCCGTGGAGCGCTATCAGAGCGAGCCGGCCAGCGCGTCCCTGCCTGGCTTTTTGGAGGAGGCGGCCCTGGTGGCTGATGTGGATGAGATGAACGGCGAGGTAGACGCCATTACCCTGCTGACGCTGCATGCCGCCAAGGGGCTCGAGTACCATACCGTGTTCCTGGTCGGTATGGAGGAAGGGCTCTGCCCCCACTCCCGCTCGCTGCCTGAGCCTGACCAGATGGAAGAGGAGCGACGCCTCTGCTATGTGGGCATGACCCGCGCCAAGCAGCAACTCTATCTGGTCTATACCTTTCGGCGCACCATCTTTGGCAATACCGACCCGCGCGAGCCCTCGCGGTTTCTGGCCGATATCCCCGAGGAGCTGTTGGTGCGCAATGGGGTCCGCAAGGCGGTGCCCACCACGCCTGCCTCGTCTCCGCGTGACCGCCGCGAGCTGTTCGGACAACGCCGCCAGCGGTCCGATCGGCTGCGTGAGCGACGTGCACAGATGGCGCGGGGCGCCGGCGAGCCGGCCGGGGCTGGATCACGGCGGCGTATCCGCCGGCCAGCACCGTCCGACGCGGCGGACGAGGCGCCTTTTCGCGATGGCGAGAGCGTGATCCATCCCGAGTTTGGGCGCGGCGTCGTAATCGGTAGCCGCCCGGCGGCGGGCGACTATGAGATCACGGTGGCCTTTCAAGAGGCCGGTCTCAAACGCCTGATGGCCGGCATGGCCAACCTCAAAAAGGCCTGAGTGGCCCTTGGCAGAGGGCTCGGCTCCGGGTAGAATCGGTCATATGAGCGCTGCACAGCATCCGCAAACCGGTCGGAGACGCAATGGGCTGGCACTACTGGCAGCCGGAGTGAGCCTGGCTCTCTATGCTGCCACGGCGGCTCCCTGGCTCACCTGGGCCCACGACGGCGCCGATGGCGGTGACCTCATTGCGGCGGCCATGACCGGGGGCGTGCCGCATCCCAGCGGTTACCCTCTCTATAGCTTATTGGGGCGCCTCTTTGCGCAACTGCCCCTGGGCTCTATCGCCTTTCGCTTCAACCTCTTTTCGGCGGTAGCGGCCGCGGTATCGGTGGCTCTGGTGTTCCTGCTGGTGTGTAACCTGTTGGGCACACAACAGGACGGGCTACCCGTAGAGCCGATTGCCCTGGGTGCGGCGCTAGTCTGGGCGGCGGGGCCCACCCTCTGGTCGCAGGCCATCATTGCGGAGGTATATGCGCTGCATGCCCTGTTTGTGGCGCTCATCATCTACCTGGCTTCTCGAACCGAGGCCCTGGAGCGCCCCCGTGCCTGGCTGGGATTGGGGTTGGCGACCGGGTTAGGGTTGAGCAATCACCTGACTCTGACACTTGTGCTGCCCGGTGTGGCCTTGTGGTTGCTGCCGATGGCACGCCCTCGCCGCCTTGGCGCTGCCCTGGGTGGTCTGGCTCTGGGGCTCCTGGTCTATCTCTATATCCCGCTGGCCGCCCGGGGCGATCCACCGGTTTCCTGGGGGGACGCACGCAACTGGGCCGGTTTCTGGTGGCTGGTCAGCGGACAGCCCTATCGTGTCTATCTGTTTGCGCTGCCCCTGCCCGAGCTACCCCGGCGGCTGGCGGTCTGGGCCGGCCTCTGGCGAGAGCAATTGACGCTGCTGGGGGTGGGGCTGGCATTGGTAGGCCTGGAGACGCGCCGTCGCTACATGCCGCGCGGCTGGCCCCTGGCGGGGCTCTTGATCGTGGTGCTCACCAGCGCCTATGCCATCGGCTATAATACCGTTGACTCGTATGTGTACCTGCTGCCGGCCTATCTGGTGGGCGTCACCTGGTTGGCCCAGGGGGCCCTGGCTGTGCGAGAGTGGTTCGTGTCGCGGACGTCTGTGCCTGGCGCGGCGGCCTCGCTGATGCCCCTTTTTTTGGCGCTGTGGCTGGTGGGGGCCAACTATTCTGATCTGGACCTGCGCCGCGATAATGAGGTGGCCATATGGGCGACGTCGGTGCAGCAAGAGGCCCTGCCGGGAGCGATCCTGATCAGTGGCGATGATGGGCATACCTTTGCGCTGGACTATATCCAGTGGGTGGAGGGCGAGCGTACCGAGCTGGTGGTGGTGGATGCCGAGCTGTTGCCTTATGCCTGGTATCAGCGCCAGCTTATGAAACGATACCCCGATCTGGCGGATGTCCGCTTTGCAGAAGCTGGCTCCCTGATCATCGAACGGCTGGAAGAGCGGCCCATCTATCTGACCACCTATCGTGAGGAGCTGGAGGAAGCCTGGGTTCTGGAACAACAGGGCGTCCTTTGGCGGGTCATGAGGAACCGCTAGGATCGGGCGAGAGCAGAGCCCACATGCCCGGCATGCGGGCTTGTTTACGCCATTGACACGTACCTGCACCTGGCTTAGAGTGCTCTTAGCTGCCCGCCCGGCAAGCCCCGCTCCCAAGGAGGCGCTATGGCAAGCCCTCATCGGCATCCCAGTAACACCCGCAGCCGCATCATGGCGGCGGCCCAGGTCGCCTTTGCTCAGCGGGGCTATGATCGCGCCAGCGTCTCTTTTATCTGTCGTGCGGCTGGCATCACCAAGGGCGGTTTCTACCACCATTTCGAGAGCAAGCAGGCGCTGTTTCGCGAGTTGCTGTCCGAGTGGCTGGATGGGCTCGATCGTCGTCTGGACGCCCTCGAGCAACAGGGCGAGAGCGTGCCCGAGCAACTCGTGGCCATGACAGGGATCGTGGGGCATGTGCTCTCTGCCGCGGACGGTCAGTTGCCCATCTATCTCGAGTTTCTCACCCAGACATTGCGTGACCCCGATCTGTTGGCGGCTGCCGGAGCGCCGTTCTACCGGTACCATCAGCGTGTAGCGGCGCTCGTGCAGCGTGGGATGGACGAGGGGAGCCTGCATCGCGGACCGCCCGAGGCCACGGCCAGTGTCGTATTGGCGCTGGTGATGGGGCTTCTGGTGCAGGCGCTGCTGGCGCCGGAGGCGGCCGACTGGGAGCAGGCCGCCGCCCAGGGTCTGCGTATCCTGCTACGGGGCCTGTCGACGGAGCCGGCCAAGTAGAGATGGTGTGCATGCTGGAGATGCGCTCCGTATCGTGATCTAGGTTATCATGGCGGTAGATGGGTCCTCGCGTAAAAGTGACCATCAGAGACCGGCAAAAGGTAGGTGAGCGATGATCGAGCTTCCGGAAGCGGCGGTGGTAGCCCAGCAGATTGACGAGACATTGCAGGGCAAGCGCATCTCGCGTGCAGTGGCCGGGGCCTCACCTCACAAGTTCGCCTGGTACTCGGGCGATCCTGCCGCGTACAATGAGCGCCTGGCCGGCAAGACCATCGGGGCGGCCAGCTATGCCGGCTGCCACATCGAGTTCATGGCTGACGACATGCGGCTGTCGATCAGTGCGCCTATCCGCTATCACCCAGAGGGGGCCAGGCGCCCCGCCAAGCACCAGCTCCTGCTCGAGTTTGACGACGGCACGGCCATCACCTCCAGCGCCCAGATGTGGGGCGCCTTTATGTGCTTTCCGCAGGGCGAGCCCACCGGGCTTGTCGACTGGGAGCAGGCCCAGGCGCGGCCGTCGCCGCTGACCGATGCCTTTGATTGTGGCTATTTCGGCACGCTCTTTGCCGAGGCCACGCCCCAGGTATCGGCCAAGGCGTTCCTGGCGACCGAGCAGCGCATCCCCGGGCTGGGCAACGGGGTGCTGCAGGACATTCTCTGGACGGCGGGCATCCACCCGAGGCGCAAGATGAGCAACCTTGCTGAGGCGTCGGTGGAGGGCCTGTATGCCGCCGTCAGGGAGGTGCTGGCTGCCATGGTGGCCCAGGGCGGCCGCGATACGGAAAAGGACCTCTTTGGCGAGCCCGGGGGTTATCGCACGATCCTGAGTCGATACACCGTGGGCACACCATGCCCCTCGTGCGGCGCCATCCTGGAAAAGGCGTCGTACCTGGGCGGCAGTATCTACTTTTGCGCGGGATGTCAGCCTCTGTAGAGGCATCAGGCCCATGCTCTGCGTCTCTGGCAGCAGGGGCTGGTATGCCTCTCCCTTGCCGCTCCACAGCGGCCCGCGCTATAATAGCTACACCATGGAAACCAACAGCACCCAACAAGCCATCACCGTCGCCATCGGATCCACCAACCCCGCCAAGATCGAGGCGGTGCGCTGGGCGGTGGAGCAGGTGTGGCCCGATGCGCAGATTCAGGCGCTGGCGGTCGAGTCGGGGGTGGACGAGATGCCGCGCAGCGACGCGGAGGGTCGCCGGGGGGCGCGGCAGCGGGCCCGCGTCGCCCGTGAGCAGGCTGATGCCGACTATGGCGTGGGCATGGAGGGCGCGGTGCACGAGGATGAGAGCCGACTGTACGTCGTCAACTGGGCGGCGGTGGTCCATCGCGATGGACGCTATGGGTTGGCCTGCGGTGGGCGCTTTCCGCTGCCCGACGCCATGGCCGAGGAGATTCGCGATGGGGTCGAGCTGGGCCCCCTCATCGACCGGTACACCGATCAGGAGAATACCAAGCACAAGGAGGGGGCGGCTGGCTATCTGACGCAGGGCCTGGTACCTCGGGTGCTGCCCTTTCAGATTGCCGTGGGGCTGGCCCTGGCCCCCTTCCTGCGACCCGATCTGTATGAGAGGGGTGATGAGGCATGCGCAATCTGGTGATCGGGGCACCGGGCTTTGTCGCTATGGCGTTGACCGAGGCGCTGCTGGTGCGCGGCGATCAGGTGCGAGCTCTGGTACAGCCGGGGCGGCGTCCATCGCGTCTGGACGAGCTGGATGTCGAGGTGCGCACCGTCTCTTTGGCCGACAATGCGGGGTTGATGGCCGCCACCCAGGGCATCGAGCGGCTATTCTTTTGCGAGTGGAGCTTTCGCGATTGGGGCGTCGAGGAGCTCTCAGAGCAGACGGCGGAACGGGGCCTGCGCAACGTCATGGCGGCCGCCACCCGCAACCAGATCGGGCGGCTGATCTACCTGAGCACCACCGATGTCTATGGCTTTCCAGGGAGCCCCGTGGATGAGCGCGGACAACTAGCCCCGCCGGGGCTGCCTTACGCCGACGCCAAGGCGCGGGCCGAGCTGTTGGTGTGGGAGCGGGCCCGGCGCGTACAGCTCCCCGTGGTGACCTTGCGGCCCACGACGGTCTATGGTCCCGGTGCTCGCGAGTTTGGCATGGATCTGATCGAGCGCCTGCGCCAGAGGCGCATAGTCCTGGTCGATGAGGGGCGCCATGTCGCCGGCCTGACCTATGTGGGCAATCTGGTGGACGCCATGCTGCTGGCGGCAGAGTCGGAGCAGGCGGTCGGTCAGGCCTATAATGTCAACGATGATTCGGATGTGACCTGGAGCGCCTACCTGCAGGCGCTGGCCACACTGGTCGAGGTTCCGCCACCCCGCAAGAGCTATGCACGCGGGCGGGCGATGGCGATGGCCTGGGCATGGGAGACGTTCTATCAGCTCTCTGGGCGGAATGAGCGCCCACCGCTCACGCGCCTGCTGGTAGAGGTGATGGGGGTGGATCAGCGCTACTCTATCGCCAAGGCACAGCGCGAGCTGGGCTATCGGCCCAGGGTGCCCTTTGAGCAGGGCATGCGCGAGATGGCTGATTGGATGCAGCGCGAGGGGATGGCGGCTTGGTAACGACTGGGAGCCACGGCCCAACGGCAGCGCGGTCCTTTGCACGTTGCCGGGGGGGGCTGGCCGGCGCAAGTGAGGCCCTGTGCCAGCCAACCCCCGAGTTCTGCGATCAGGAGAGGTCGCTTACGATAGACCGCAAAGCGCCGCCCTGGCGGTTCCAGTAGATGGTGTTGTTGCGCAGCTCGTCGCCCAGGCAGAAATGCCGCACGCCCAGATCGATATAATACTGGGCATCGTCGGGGGCGTTGATCTCGCAGCGCGGCTGCACGCCGTGGGCCAGGGCCACCTGGATCATCTCGCGCTCGGCGGCCTTGAACTCGTCAAAGTGCTCGGACGAGTTCCAGCCCCGGCTCATGGAATAGTCCGATGGGCCGAACTGGACCATGTCCACACCCTCCACCGAGCAGATCTCCTCGATATTCTCCATGGCCACCTGCTTTTCGATCATAAAGATCAGCACGGTGTCGCGCACCATGGCGGCATAGTCCATCTGGGGGTTGTTGGGCTGGTAGCCGATCCAGCGCCGGTTGGGGTAGCCAAAGCGGCCCTGGTCCTGGGGTGTGTCGGGGCGCACCACATAGATCGACTCGCGCACCTCGTCGGCGTTCCTGTGGTCGGTGAACATGATGGACTGAAAGCCGGCGGCCATGGCCTTTTGGGCCACATAGGCGCGGTTCTGAAAGTCCACCTTGATCATCGTGCCCATATTGTTGAGCTCGGCGGCCCGGGCAATGTTCTCGAGATCATAGTCGGTAAAGGGCGCATACTCGACGACAAACTCGACATAGTCGAAATGGCCTGTTGCGCCGACGATCTCGGTGATCACCGGCCAAGAGGTCTCGATGCGGGTGCCGATAGAGGGCAGTCCCTCGTTGAGCAGATGACGCAGGCGATTGGTCTTCATGGTCTGTTCCTCTCTCTGCAACTAGAGTGCGTGTGGGTAGATGCCAGACAGGCCGATCCTTGTGGCCGCGTTGCGCGCCTATCATAGCGCATTGCCGAGGGCATTGCCACAGCACTCATACGCGGCGATGGGCGAGCACCTCTGGGTTGGCGACGAAATCGGGCAGACCGCCCTTCAGCACCTGGAGTGCATCCCGACCGATACGGCGGCGCTGGGTCTCCATGGTCGCGCAGGAATACGAGGCGGTATGGGGCGTCAGCACCACGTGGGGCATCGAGCAGAACGGGTGGTCGCTGTCGATCGGCTCGGTCTCGAATACATCCAGCCCCGCGCCGGCGATCCTGTGCTCGCGCAGGCAGGCGATCAGGTCGGCCTCGTTCACCACTGCGCCACGGCTGGTGTTGATAAAGTAGGCCGTGGGCTTCATCTGCGCGAAAAAACCTGCGTCGATCATGCCGTGCGTCTTGGGGCCCAGGGGCAGATGGCAGGAAACATAGTCAGAGCGGGCGGCCAGCTCGTCGAGGCTGACCGACTCGACGCCCGCCTCGGCAAAGACTGATGGCTCCACAAAGGGGTCCGAGGCGATGACATGCATGTCGAGCACCTGGCAGC
>SLPC01000126.1 GCA_007132185.1 Anaerolineae bacterium
GATCAACGTTCGTGCACCCTTGACAATGCTCGACATTTGTGCTATATATGACTATGTCATATAGATGTACTAGCCAATCGCGGAGAAATGACAGATGTGTTCAGGGCCATGTCAGAGGCATCAGGACCAGAGCGGCCATCATCAAGATAGGATCAACGGTTGTTGCGCTGCCGGTGGGCGAGTCCGTGGCTTTTTGCAGCCACGGCTGTTGCTCCTACTTTTGCAACAACCCGACTATGGCTATGCCCTGCTGGAGCGTCTCAGCAGTGAAGGCAGCACAGGCGGGGTAGACCCGGGGCTCCTGTATCGCACCCTGCGCCAGATGGAGCGCCACGATCTGGTACGTTCGACCTGGGATACGGAGGGGCAGGGGCCGGCCCGGCGGCGCTATGAGGTTACCCCTGAGGGCGTCGAGATGCTACACGCCTGGGCGGCACGCATTACTCAGACGCAGCGTCGCCTGAGCGAGTTTTTGGATCAGTATGAGAAGAGCTTTGAGGATCGCAAACAGGAGGAAGTGATATGAGCTGCGAGCGTGAATATCGTCATCGCCGTCGTCATATGCAAGAAGCATGTGGCTTGGAAGAATCGACGCAGGGCTATGGCCACCGGCGCCACGGCTCGGCATCTGGCTGCGGCTGTCACAGCCCCCAGCACCCCGAACCGGGCTGCACCTGTGGCTGCCACGATCGTGGCCGTCACGGCCGGGGCGGCTATGGACAGCGCTGCACCTGTGGGTGCCATGACCGCGGGCACTATGGACGCCGCTGTACATGCGGCTGCACATGCAGTTGCCACGACTATGAGCGGGTGGGCACGTGTGACTGCGAAGAGGGGCTATGTGGTGAGGATTGCACCTGTCCCTGCCACGATGTCGGCTTTCGCCGGCGGTTTATCTCGCGCGCCGAGCGCATTGCCTGGCTGGAAGAGTATCTGGACGCCCTCGAGGCCGAGGCCCAGGGTGTAAGAGAACGTATTGACGAGCTAGAGGCCGAGGCAGCCTCCGCTGATAACGAGGAAGGCGAATAAGAGCAGCCGTGGCATAAAATGAGGGAGCCCAACTTGGGGCTCCCTCATTTGCTGATGGGCGAACGGGCGGCTAAAAGGAGAGAGAGCCATGCCATCGACGGAGCGCGAAGGGACAGGATCCACAGCTGGCGCAAAAGCCAAGGAGCGTTCTGAGCCAGGGCAGGGCGGCCAGTCGGTTGAAGAAGGTCCTACTGGCGCTGGGCAGAAGCAACGATCCGGCGATACAGGCGGGCGACGACCGGGCGGCCCGCCCAAGCCCAAGGCAGCGGGCCCCACACTGCGCAGGCTGTTGGGCTACATGCGGCCCCATGCCCTCAAGCTGAGCGGCATTCTATTGGCCGTCCTGGCAACGACGCTGGTCGAGTTGGCGCCGCCCTGGGTGATCCGCTATGCCATCGACAGCTTGATCCTGGACGGGCGCGAGCAGGCGCTCATTTGGCTGGGGGTCGGCCTGGTGGGCCTGGCCACGATCCAGGGGCTGGTCGATTTTGTGCGGCTGTATGCCACCGCCGTCGTTGGGCAGGGGATCATCTTTGACCTGCGCAACGCCGTGTTCGAGCACCTGAGCCGCCTCTCCTTTTCTTTCTACGACCAGGCCCGCACCGGCGATCTGATGTCGCGGGTGACCGCTGACATTGATGTGTTGAGCGACTTTTTCGGGCGCGCGGCGGTGCTGGCCCTGGGCAACATTCTGACCTTGCTGGGCATCCTGATCGCCCTGACGATCTGGGATTGGCGCATGGGCCTGCTGTTTCTGCTCTTTGTGCCCTTTATGGCCCAGGCCATGATGATCTATGCCAAGCAGGTGCGTCCCGCGATGGGGCAGGTGCGACTCCGGCTCGCGTCGCTTACCTCCAGCCTGCAGCAGACGCTGACCGGCATGCAGGTGGTCAAGTTGTTCGGGCGTGAGGCGCTGGAAGAGTCGCGCGCCGATCGAGAGAGTGTCGCCTTGCGCGAGGCCAACATCGAGACCAGTCGCATCTCGGCGCGCTGGATGCCCTATGCCACCGTGCTCATGGGGCTGGCCACCGGGTTGGTGCTCTGGCTGGGCGGCATCGCCGTCATAGAGGAGATCATCACCTTGGGCATGCTGGTGGGTTTTATCAGCTATATCGGCATGCTGCTACGGCCTATGCGACAGACGGGCATGATGCTCAATGTGGCTATGCGTTCTATCGCGGCGGCCGAGCGCGTGTTCGAGGTGCTGGACATTGAGCCAGAGATCCGCGACGCGCCCAACGCCCAGCCGCTGCCCGTGGGCAAGGGCCTGGTGCGCTACGAGGAGATCAGCTTTACCTACGATGGGCAGAACGAGGTGCTGCGCGGGGTCTCGCTGGAGGCGCAGCCGGGCGAAATGACGGCCCTGGTGGGACCTTCGGGGTCGGGCAAGACTACCCTGGTGCACCTGCTGCCTCGCTTTTACGAGCCCCAGTCGGGGCGTATCACCATTGATGGGCATGACAGCAGTCAGGTGACGCTCAAGAGTCTGCGCGATGCCATCGGCATCGGCCTGCAGTCGGTCTTTCTCTTTGACGCCTCGCTGGCCGAGAACATCGCCTATGGCCGGCCCGATGCCACTGAGGAGGAGATCGAATGGGCGGCCCAGGTCGTCCAGATGCACGATTTTATCGACAGCCTGCCGCTCAAGTATGGCACGCCGGTGGGCGAGAGAGGCGTGCGGCTCTCGGGCGGTCAAAAGCAACGCATCGCCCTGGCCCGCGTGCTCCTCACTGATCCGCGTATCCTGATCATGGACGAGCCTACCTCGGCAGTGGACGCCGACACCGAGCGGCGCATGCAAGAGGCTCTGACTGAGGTGCGTCGCGGCCGTACCACCTTTGTCATCGCCCACCGTTTGTGGACGGTGCAACAGGCCGATCAGATCCTGGTGCTGCGAGACGGGCGCATTGTCGAGCGCGCCCGTGGCACCGCCGAGCGCTCCGCCCATCAGATTCTGCTAGAGCAGAGCGGTTTCTACCACGAGCTGTACGAGCTCCAGTTCCAGGGTGAAAAGCTGGCTCTGGGGGAGGCGATATGACAATCAGAGGCGGATTCATGGGTCGGCTGCAGAGCGGTGACGAGGTAACGTATGACCTGCGGAGCCTGGACCGACGGGCCATTGCGCTGATCGCCCGGTATCTGCGGCCACGGCGGACGCGGTTGCTCCTGGCTGGCCTGGCCATGCTGGGCGTAACCGCCACATCTCTGTTGCTGCCCTACCTGAGCAAGGTGATCGTAGACGAGTATATTGCCGTGGGCGATCTTGGGGGGCTGGCCCTCTTTTCGGTGCTGTATCTGGCCCTCAATGGGCTCTTTTGGCTGGGCTCGTACTGGCAGGGCTACCTGTCGGCCTGGGTCGGCCAGCAGGTGATCTATGATCTGCGCCGCGACCTAATGCATCAGGTAATGCGCCAGTCGCCCGACTTTGTGGAGCAGGAGCGGGTGGGACAGATCGCGTCGCGGCTCACCAACGATGTGAACTCGCTGTCGGACGCCGTGTCGGCAGGCCTGCTGAACCTCGTCGGGGATCTTCTGCTCATGGTCGGTATCGTCATTGTCATGGCCCTCATCGACTGGGTGCTGACCCTGGTCACTCTTGTGGCGGTGCCCATCGTGATGCTCAGCATGGCCTATCTCGGCAAGCAGATGCGTCGCGCCTATCGCGACGTGCAGCAAGAGATCGCTCGTGTGAACGCCGGTGTCGAGCAAGGGGTGTCGGGCATGCGGGTGGTCCAGTCGCTCGGCCAGGAATCCTTTACTGTCGAGCAGTTTCAAGAGTTGAGCCTGCGTAACATGAAGGCCAACCTGCGGGTCAGCCTGCTCTTTGCCGCCGTGTTTCCCACTATGACCATTACCAACATGCTGGGTATAGCGCTCGTGCTCAGCTTTGGCGGCCTGCGGGTGATTCAGGGCCTGACGACCGTGGGCACGCTACTGGCCTTTTTGGCCTATATCCAGCGCTTTTTCGGGCCGCTGCGCGAGCTGAGCCTGATCTATAACAATCTGCAGGCGGCAGCTGCCGCGCTGGATCGCGTCGTGGACTATGTGGACCGGGAGCCCGACGTGCGCGAGCCCGAGTCGCCGCGCCTGCCCGAGGGGGGTTTCCAGGGGCGCGTAGTTCTGCGGGATCTGACCTTTGGGTATGAGCCGGATGAGCCCGTGCTCAAGGAGCTATCGCTAACCATAGAGCCGGGGGAGACGGTGGCACTGGTGGGCGCGACGGGGGCCGGCAAGAGCACGCTGGCCGCACTCCTGACCCGCTTGCACGACGTGCAGCAAGGCGCCATCGAGCTCGACGGCGTGGATGTGCGCGATCTGCCCCTCGATGCCCTGCGCAGCAATGTGCTCCTCGTGTCGCAGGACGTGTTCCTGTTTCCCGATACGATCCGTGAGAATATTCGGTATGCCCGGCCTGAGGCCACCGATGAGGAGGTGGAGCAGGCAGCCCTGCGCGCCCAGGCTCATGACTTTATTACCCGGCTGCCTTTGGGGTATGATACCCAGGTGGGTGAGTCAGGCGCCTTGCTCTCGGGCGGGCAGCGGCAGCTGGTGGCTCTGGCGCGTGCCCTCATGGTCGAGCCCAGGGTCTTGATCCTGGACGAGGCCACCGCCAACGTAGACGCCCACACCGAGGCGCTGATCCAGCAGGCCATGGCCGCCATCGGCCGAGATCGCACGATGATCGTGATCGCTCACCGGTTCTCGACGCTGCGCTCGGCCAACCGTATCCTGGTGCTGGAGGACGGCCAGTTGGTGGGCGAGGGCACCCACGAAGCGCTGATCGAGAGCAATCCGGTGTACCAGCGGCTGTATCAGCGGCAGTGGGCCGAGAGCGCGGCCGAGACACAAGACTGAGGCAAGATCACGGATGGTAGACGCAATCAGGGTTGAGGGGCTCACCAAGGTCTATGGCGAACTCGTGGCCGTTGATCAGGTGGGCTTTGCGGTGCGGGCGGGCGAGTTGTTTGGCTTGCTCGGTCCTAATGGCGCGGGCAAGACCACGACCATTTGTATGCTTACGGGGCTTACCAGGCCGACATCGGGCTCCGCGATGGTGGCCGGACAGGATGTTGTGAAGCGTCCTTTCCAGGTCAAGGAACATATTGGGATGCTGTCAGACGTCGCGAGCCTCTATAATGAGATGAACGTGTGGGACAACCTGACCTTTATAGCCCGCCTCCACGGTTTGCATAGGAATAAAAGAAGCGAACGCATTGGCGACCTGCTGGATCTGTTTGGCTTGATAGACAGCAAGCGCCAGCCGGTCGGCACCCTCTCGACCGGACAGAAAAAGAGGCTCATGATCGCCGCAGCCCTTGTCCATGAGCCCGAGGTTCTCTTTCTGGACGAGCCAACGACCGGCCTGGATGTCCAGAGCGCCAGAGATCTACGATCTCTGATGCTAGAGCTGCACAGCCGGGGCGTCACGATAGTGCTCACGACTCACTATATCCAAGAGGCCGAGCAGCTATGCCAGCGTGTCGCCATCATCAACCAGGGCAGAATTGTCACCATAGATACGCCGGATCACCTCAAGAGTCTGGTGCAACAAGAGTGCTTTGTGCAGATTGCGTTCGATCGGCCGGCGGACGAGTTGCGCGCCAGACTGCAATCGCTCGATCAAGTGGAGCGGGTAATCATCTCTGGCAGTGGGGCAAGGCTGTATGTCAAGGATATATCCGAGATAGTGGAGCCTCTCATCCAGGCTGTCACAGCGAGCGGCGCGCGCGTCGTGTCTTTCAACACAAACCAGCCCACGTTGGAGGATGCCTTTGTTACGCTTACCGGGCTGCACCCCGAGGTTATGCTCGCGGACAAGGCGGCCGATGGATAGAGGCGAACAGGGGCCTATTGCCAAATGCGTTACGTGGATGGTCAGGATCTATCTGATCGCGGAAAAGGACGCCCGGATCTACTTTTTCAAGGGGCCCAACCTGACGTTTGGGCTGTTTCTGCCGCTGGTAATCTATTGGGCATTCGCTATTGATAGGCCCATTGACACGCAGATCGTGATCCCGGGGCTTGTAGCTTTGGCGATCTTTTTTGGCGCGGGGGCGATCCAGGCTGTATCTCTGCCTCTCGAAAGAAGAACAGGAACCATCTACACTTTGCTGGCAGCGCCGGTTACGCCATCTATGCTTGTCCTGGGCAAAGCACTGGCCGGGGTGATGTTCGGCCTATTCCTGGCGCTGATCTATGGGCTGGTGGCCCTGTTCTACCAAGGAACAAGCCCAGACCTGGTTGTGTATGGGCTTGCCGCTCTCTTTGCTTCGTTCTGTTTCTCAGCCTTTGGCCTGTGCATGGCTGCTCCGTTTCGAGATGTGCCACAGGCCATGCCCCCGGCTACCGTCGTGCGCATCCTGCTGGTATTCGCCGCCGGGACGTTTCGCGAGATCGGTGCCTCGTGGGCGTCGTGGCCCTGGGTATCGCGTCTGGTGCCGCTCACCTATGGAGTCAGCGCCATGCGCCAGGCGCTCACCAGCTCGGTTCGCTGGGAGCGATTCATGGGCGACCTGGGAGCCCTCTTTCTTTTCGGCCTCGCTTTCCTGGGGCTCACAGTCTGGCTCTTGGAATCTCGCGAACTCTAGAGTACGAACGTCCTGCGGTTTGATACCGCAATCACCAGTCGACGACGAAATGTCAAAGCTGGCACTATACAGCAATGAATGGAGGCGACTGCACTTTGGAACGCGACCCGTGTACCTATCCTGATTTCGAGTTCAACCTGCGTGAACTCGCCGGCTCGATGGGCGACTTTGGCACGCTCTTTCCGCTGGCGGTGGGCCTGATCGCCATCAACCGCATGGACCCCACGGCGCTCTTTGTCATGATGGGGTTGACCAACATTGCCCTGGGGCTGATCTACCGGCTGCCCATGCCGGTCGAGCCGAAGAAGGTAATCTCGGTGGCGGCTATCGGCCAGGTGTGGCCGGCGCAGATGGTGGTGGCCTCGGGCCTGGGCATGGGCGTTATCTGGCTTGTGTTGGCGGCCACCGGCCTGATGCGTCGAGTGGTGGCCATCACCCCCGTCAGCCTTGTCAGGGGCATACAGCTTGCCCTGGGCATTATACTGGGCGCCGAGTCGATCCGGCTGATGTCGCCCGAGCC
>SLPC01000178.1 GCA_007132185.1 Anaerolineae bacterium
GACACCTATCTTCTGGAGGTGAGAGAGGGCGGGGTCACGCACGTGATCACAACGGGCCTCTCGGTGCACTACCCTGACTATAATGAGCAGCCCGACGAGGCGCCCATACACTATGCGCACTTTGGCGGCCTGAGTCCGCTGCGTACCTACACCGTGCGCATAGCGGCACTCGACCTGGATCACGATCTCGCCTCCTGGTCACAGACAGAGACGTTTACTGTGCCCCAGGGTGATATACAGTTGGTGGCGCTGCAATCTGCCATCGAGCTGCCGGCCGGACACGACCGGATAACGGCCACACTGCTTCTGACAATGACCGAGGATCTCTTCTCCGATGTGTATGTAGCGCTGGATACGCACCATCTCCCAGCGGGCATCTCTCTTGAGAGCCGCAGTTACGAGCCCCAGGGCGAGGGTGGTGCGCTGGCGCAACTCGAGAGCTGGGGCAACATCCCGGCGCCCTCGCGCCTGATGCCAGCGCCGCAAGGCGCCCAGGCACAAGGCGTCGAGGCACAGGCATCCTCCGGCACGACGACCCTGTTGGTCCATGCTGCCGTTGGCGTCGCGCCTGGCGTACCCGCAGCCGACTATACCTTGCCCTTTGTAGCCTACAGCGGCCTGCTGGAGCGGCGCGCTGAGATCGCGCTGCGGGTGGCGCCCCCGCCGCCGGACCCCTTGCCGCCCGATGTGCCCACGGTGTTGGAGGCCGATCTGCCGCTGCCAAGCTGCGCGACGGCGATCACGGTCACCATCCCCGTTGGGGCCTTTGGGACCGGCGCCAGCGTCCAGTTCCTGCAGGCATCCAACAATGTCCTGGACCTACCAACCTGGCGCTTTGCTGGCAGCCACTGGTCGTTGACCGCGCTGGACTCGGCCGGCAACCCGGTGCAGCCGGCGTCGCCTCTCTCTCTGGTCCTGATCTATGATCCGACGTGCCTGCTTGACCAGGAAGCAGAGAACCTTCACCTGCGAAGGTGGGAGACAGCCGCGGGTTGGGGCACGACAGGCGTTGACTGTGACGTACAGCCCAACGCCGACACAATGACTTGCGAGCTCACACAGATGGGAAGATTCGCCCTGTTCGAACCGGCTCCTCAATGGTTCCGGATGCTTCTGCCGCTGATTCGGCGCTGGGTCCGATAGTGACTCTGATGCCAAGACGCGGTTGGTTGCTCCTAGGTTTCAGCCTTGTGGCAGCCGTTGGCCTCTTGTATAGTTTGGTGGGCTGGGGTGTCCTCAGCCCACGCCGCACCATGGACTGTGCCCTTGCTGAGGGATCCATCATCCCCGACGGCCCCTCGCCCATTCCGCCGGTGGGCGAGGAAGAATGGGCCTGGGGACCGCCCGACACGCGGGTGACGTTCATCCTATATATGGACCTGGAGTGCCCCCATTCGGCCACGTTGGCAAGGGCCCTGCTCCGGTTACGTGCCGATTACCCTGATGACCTGCGCATCGTCTACCGGCACTTGCCTCTGGAACAGTTGCACAGCAAGGCCATCATGGCGGCGCAAGCTGTCGAGGCAGCCGGCGCGCAGGGCGAGTTCTGGGCCATGCACGACAGGCTGTTCGAGGCACAGGCCGGTTGGACCGAGATCCCCGACGAGCTCTTTGCCTACTGGCTAGTGGATCAGGCCTGGGAGCTGGACCTGGATCCCGAGCGCTTTGAGGCGGATCTTGACGATGAACAGATTGCGTCCACCATCACCGCCGCCTATGATCGCGCCATCGACCTGGGCCTCGACGGCACCCCCAGCCTGGTCATCAACGGCCAGTACTATCAGGGTCCCATGGATGCCTGGACGCTGGGGGCTTATGTGGAGTTGATCAGGCTCAAAGAAAGTCAGTTCACCGAATGCCCACCCCAGATGCTGCGCCCGCGCAAGCAGTATCTGGCCACCCTACACACCACCCAGGGCGATATTGTCATCGAACTGCTGCCGCAACAGGCGCCGCTTGCCGTGAACAACTTTATCTATCTGGCAGGCGAGGGCTGGTACGATGGGACCCCGTTTCACCGCGTGATTCCTGGCTTTGTGGTCCAGACGGGCGACCCTTCCGGCACAGGCATGGGCGGACCGGGCTATACCTTTGCCGATGAGATCGTGCCCGGGGCGCGTTTCGATCGGCCCGGCGTCGTGGGAATGGCTAATTCGGGGCTTGACCGAAACGGGAGCCAATTCTTTATCACCTACGCCCCTCAAGAGACGCTGGATGGCAAACACACGGTCTTTGGGCAGGTCATCAAGGGGATGGACGTAGCCGACAGGCTGACGGTGCGCGATCCGAGTGTGGGTTCGGCCTGGCTTCCGCCCGCCGACCGGATCCTGAGTATCACGATCGTAAAAGACTAGCGGGCGCCCCGATCAGGCTGATAGAGGCGCCCGCGTCAAGCATGTTGTTGCGTACTCAGATGGCGGTGCCCGCCAGCCGAAGCGGTCCTACTCTTCCGAGAGTGAGCGCTGCAAGAGCGCCACGCCATAGAACTCGTAGGACGCAGCCGTATCAGGCACGTCCACGACATGCACGGTAAAGCGGGCCGGCACGCCGCGCCCGGGCATGCGCTCCTTGAACAGTTTGCGGTAGGCCTCGGCATACTCACGTCGCAAGCGTTCCTGCTCGGCGGCGTACCCGGCAGGGTCCGCCAGAGGGCTCGGGGCCTTGGGCTGGCAGCCAAAGGCGTGAACCTCGATGAAATCCACCTCGCCGATGGACTCGCAGATACCCGCATCACGCAGCCACTTTTCCCAGCAGTCAAACACAAGCGGGATCTCGCGCTTGGGATCCATACTGACCAGCTCGTCCAGGCCCAGGACGCCCTTGGCCGAGTAACCGCCCGTCAACCCGGCGAAATAGATCTTGAGGTCGCCGTCGGGCTGCTGCTCCGTGACCAGCGACGAGAGTACCGGCTCATCGCCCGAATAATAGTAGGTCAGTTTGCCTCGTGTCTTGACATTGAACGCCATATGCCTACCTCCTTACGCTACCTGATCTCGATACCGCCTCGCTCAGACCTGCGGCGCGCTTATGCGTCGGGCTTGCCAGCGGCCCTGGCCAAACTCGCCCAGATCGACCTCCCCTTCCATGGTCCCGTCTTGGCAGGTCGCCGTAAAGGCATAGCGGACCTGGTTGGACTCGTATCCCAGCGTGACGCCCAAGGATACCGCGTCTCCTCGTACCTGCCCCTCGAGAGTGGCAGTGTTGTACGGGGTGTGATAGATGCCCGAGAGGGTCTCCCCGCACTGTTCCAGGCGCAGGGCATGTTCCGCCGAGCCCCACACAAAGGTCAACGACAGCAACCATTCGCCAGCGATATCGATGGGCGCCTGGGGCTCCACAGGCGCGGGCTCGCCCGCACCCGCGGCCTCGGCGGGCGTCGTCAGCACCTCATGCAGGCGGCGCGCCACGATGGCGTCCTCGCCCGTCTCCATCATGTAAGGCATGACCCGGATACCATCATCGGTGCTAAAGACGGCGATGCGTGGATCGCCCTCCCATAGGGCGCGTCGCACCTGCTCGGGCGCATGCCCCAGGGCCCCAGCATCCCAGCTCAGGTATAGGGTCGGGGCCACGTTGGCGATCCCGGGCTGCTGGATGGTGCTGGCCATGGTGGGCAGATCGGCGACCGACGCGCGGATCCGCTCCAAGTAACCCTCCCAATCGCGCCACTCGGCCTCATGATCACGGCCCAGGATCCAGGCCTCGACGGCGGCCAACAGTCCCATGATCTCTTCTTTGCCGGCCTTCATGGGGCGGGCCACGCCGTGGAACGGAGCACTGTTGCGGCAGGCGGCCTCCAGCAGCGCCTTGCAGCCCAGCACCAGCCCCGAGGCCTGCGGACCTCGCAGGCACTTGCCGCCGCTGTAGGCCACGGCGTCGGCGCCCATCTCGAGGTAAGAGTTGGGCACGTCGGGCCGCTCGGCGGCGGCATCCACCAGCACCGGGATGCCTCGCCGCTTGCCCACGGCGATCATCTCGGCAACGGGAATGCGCCCCAGGTGCGACTGATCGCCCGTGATGGCCAGCATGGCCGTGCGTGGACCGATCATTGCCTCCAGCTCAGCCAGCGTCTCGATTTCGACCATCACGGCGCCCGCCAGGCGCATCGACCGATCATATGTGTTGCGGTGGCCGCTCTGCATGATCACCTCGTTAGGCATGCCAGCCGTATCGGGCAAGCGCGCCATCTTTTCCGGATCGCCCCCGGCCATACAGGCGGCGGTGATCTCGGTCAGGGCCGCGGCGCAGCCGCTGGCGATATAGCCCCACTCGGCGCCGGTGAGCTCGGCCAGGCGCTGTCCCACGGCAGCGATCAGCTCCTCCATCCTGACATAGTGATCGGTAGCCCGACGCATGGCTTCGGCGCTGACGTCCAGGGCGCGCGAGCCGGTGAGAATGGTATAGGTACCCCTGCAGTTGATCAACGGACGCACGCCGAGCGAGCGAAAGGTCGGCGCGGGGATGGAGGTGCGGGTTGCGGTTGCTCCCGCGGCGGCTTGCTTTGCGGCCGAGTCCTCTTGCACCGCAGGATGGACATGCGGATCATACAGCTCGTAGCGACCGTCGCCGCGGATAAAGAGAAAGGGTACCGTCGAACGCCAGTGGCGTCTGGCTGGCGGCAGGTTCACGACGCAGGCCATCATATGCTGCGTGATGGTGCTCTCGCTCCAATCGCCCGCCTGCCTGACAGCCTCGAATAGCTCCGAGGCCGTCAGGACGCGCCCCGGCTGGAATGCATCGCGGATCGCGTCCTTACATGACTCGCCCCTGTACCCCTTGGCCATGCTTGCCCCCTGGTTTCTGTCGATGAACGCTCCCCCGCGTGCAGCATCGCCAGCCTAGCGCGATCAACCGGGCATGTCAACCTCCACAAGAGACTTGTACCAGCTGTATGGCGCCATCGGTAGATGTGCGCTTGTTGACAACGTTGTCCATTTGGCGTAGCGTATGCATGTGCTATGAGAAGGACCGGCACTGCCCTGCGTACAATGCGTCGGGACGCGCAGGTTCGCGAATCCAAGGCAGAAAGGAAGGGTCAAGATGAAGTGGTGTTCTGATGTGGGAGGCGTGGGCAACGGGTCGGTGGCAGGGGCCATCAAGTATGTCAAGACGCTGGGTATCGATGCGCTGTCAGTGGGCTGGGCCTATGTGCCGAGCGTTCGGGAAAAGGGCTACCTCGAGCTAGAGCCCGTCCAGGCCATCAAGGACGAGATCCTGGCGGCGGATGTTGAGTGGGGGCCGATGGTGGCCTGGGCGCCGCGCGATCTGCCCCAGGGTGCCGAGGCCGACGAGCATTTCGCCAACCTGCGCAAGAATTTCGAGGTCATGGCCGCAGTCGGCACCGAGACTGTGGTGATGTTCCCTCCGGGCCGGCCCGACACCCCGTGGGATGAGGTCGTGGCCTACTACACGCCGCTGATCGCGCTGGCCGACGAGTTTGGCGTCCGGGTGGGCCTGCATGGCCACGGCCGCTTTATGCCCAGCAAGGTCCAGTGGCAACTCATGAACGATGTGCCCAGCCCCAACAATGGGCTCACGCTCTGCTCGGGCAACATCTTTCATGGTGACGGCGAGGAGATGTACGATTCGACCTATGAGTTGGCCAAGGCCGGCAAGGTCTTTTTCGTGCATGTGCGCAACGTCAAAGAGGGCGAGGGCGAAAAAGAGTACTGGCTCGACGAGGGAGATGTCGATCTGCCGCGCTTTATCGCGGCCCTCAAGGCGGGCGGGTATGACGGCTATGTGCGCTCCGAGCACCTGCCGACCGACACGTACCGCACATTCACCCGGGGCGAAAACGGCGTCTCGGATATCGGCACCGCCTTTTCGGTGGGCTATCTGCGCCATCTGATCCGCTAGTTTCCACGCTTGCCGACGAAGGGGTCCCTATGGACCCCTTCGTTTGCTGCCAGGACGCTGGCCGGACTGGCCCAGGGCTCATACTGCTATAGCGCAAGCTCCAGATAGCGCACATCCTCGATGGGATTGTGGATATAGGGCTCTGTGGGCACAAAGCCAAAGGCCTCGTACAGGCCCAAGGCATCTGTCAGACGCGAGAGCGTATCCAGGCGCATCAGACGGTAGCGCCGCCCTCTGGCCTCCTCAATGATGCGGGCCACCAGCGCCCGACCCAGGCCCTGTCCACGATAAGCATCGCGCACGTACAGCCGCTTCATCTCGCACACATCCTGGTCGATCCTGCGCAACGCCGCACAGCCCGCAGCCTGTCCGCCCACCAGAGCCAGAATCAGGGCGCCCTCCGGCGGGGCATACTTGCCCGGCAACGCTGCCAACTCTCGCTCGAAATCCTGAAAGCACAGATCGACCTGCAACGAGTCGGCGTACTCGATAAAGAGCTGTCGGACCGCATCCAGCGCATCCTGGCTCTCGGCAAACACCAGGGCCAAATCTGCCCGATCTGTTCCCTCTTGCACCAGCTATCAGTCTCCTTCACAGCGATCATCCAACGCCTGTACCGCCCAGTATAGGCGTGCGCCTGGCCCTGGGCCAAATTGCCAGGCCTGCGTGAATAGAGTCTCGGCACCGGGATGGGCTTTCCCGGCGATACAAGGCAACGTACAATGGGTCACTTGTAGGTTCAGGCATCCGCAGGCCAATATGGTTGGGAGGGACGATCATGGGTAGAACGCAAAATACCATAAACCGGGGCTGGCTGTTTCATCGCGGGGATTGCCCCAACGCCTGGTTCCGGGGATTCGACAAAGGGGGCGCCTGGTCGGGCGAGTGGGTCGATGTCACCCTGCCCCACGACTGGGCGGTCACCGAGCCGTTCAGCCAGGAGCATTCCAGCGGCGGCGGCTATCTCCCCGGTGGGGTGGGCTGGTACCGGGGACGCTTCACCCTGCCCGAGAGCGCCCGCGGCAAAAAGGTCTGGCTCGTGTTCGATGGGGTTTACAACGACGCTCAGGTGTGGGTCAACAGCTACTATATGGGCAAGTGGCCCTATGGCTATACAACGTTTACCTATGACATCTCCCACGCCGCCCGCTTTGGCGATGAGGACAACCAGGTCAGCGTGCGAGTGGAGCATGCCCACACCGCCGACTCGCGCTGGTACACCGGCTCGGGGATCTACCGCAAGGTGAGCGTGCTGGTCAAGGAGC
>SLPC01000109.1 GCA_007132185.1 Anaerolineae bacterium
CCCTGCACGGCAAACGCCGCCGACACGGCAATGGCGTCCAGGTCAGGATCAGCCAGCATAGCCTGGTGATCGGGGTAAAGGCGAGGGATGCCGAAACGGGCCTGCACGCGACGGCCCAGGTCCTGGCGTAGCTCAGCCAGGGCCAATACCTCGCACTCGGGAAGAGCGGTGAGATTCGGCAGATGCACCTTTTGCGCCATAAAACCGCAACCCACATATCCGATACGGATGGGCGACATCGAACCTCCTTCTCTGTCATGCGAGCGTATGAGACCATCGCCGGGCAGACTGACAGACGACGATCACAGAAACCGCCTAGACTCGTGCGCTGATTATAGCCTACAGAGAGGCCCTGTCGAGGGGCCTGTCGTATCCTGACTGATTCGCACCACAGAACCTTTGGAGCGCTTGTGGACTTGTGGTACACTCGGCCCGTGATCAACCAGACAATTCGAGGAGTTGGAATGCGTCAACGTACTGTCTTGATCGCTTCGCTCGCTTTGATACTGCTGGCTATGGCTCTGCCCATGGCTTTGGCCGCAGAGCTTCGACTCGAGATTACGTCGCCCAGTGTCGGAGAACGGATACGGGGCCGAGTGCCGATCATCGGTTCAGCGCAGGTGCCTGATTTCCAGTTCTACAAGGTCGAGTGGGGCATTGGACCCAATCCCGGCCAGTGGGCTGTGATCGGCGAACTCCAAGAGCAGCCGGTCATCGCGGGCCAGCTAATCGTGTGGGACACGACGGTGCTGCCCGATGATGTCTACACCCTGCGCCTTACGGGCGTCAGGATAGACGGTAACTGGGAAGAGTTCTATGTGCGCAACCTCGTGGTCGCCAACCGCGAGCCAGAACCCACTCCTACGCCTGAGGAAGAACCCACACCTGATATAGAGATGCTACCTACTCCTGTGGAGGAGCAGCAGCAACCACCTGCCGAGCAGGCACCACCCGAGCCAGAGCCGGCTCCCCCCGATCCATCGCCGGATATACAGATTATCGCACCCGCGGAAGAGCTCGTTTCGCCAACGGTAACGCCGCGGGCCAGCCCTGTGATGGCCGAGGATCGGTTGCCCATCGAGACAGGGACCCTCGGGAACTCGTTTGTCTTTGGTGCGGTGGCCATGGGTGCCGTCTTTGTTCTGCTGGGCCTCGTGTTCGGCATTCGCCGCTTGCTCTAGGCAAGCATCTAGAGGAATACAGGGCGCACCTGTTGTGTAGCCCCCTCGGTCCTCAGGGGCTAGTCATCGTGATTAGCCTCTGTTTGTGTTGCGCAGGACCTAGAGCGCACTCTAACTTGGAATAGATGTATGGTACACAAGCTTTTTGGCCGTCTAAAGAGAGAGCGCCCGCGCACAAGGGCCGAGTGGATCCTGATCGTTGGGCTGGGCAACCCCGGCGCCGAGTATGCGGATCATCGCCACAATATCGGATTTCGCTGTGTGGACCATCTGGCTCAACAGCACCACCTGACTCTGAACAAGCGCCGCTTCAAGGCGATCTTTGGCGAGGGGCGCCTGGATGGAACGCGTGTGATTCTGGCCAAGCCCCAGACCTTTATGAACGACAGCGGCTCGGCGGTAGCCCCACTCAGCCGCTGGTACAAGATCCCCCCCGAGCAGATCCTCGTCATTTATGACGACCTGGATCTGCCCTTTGGGCGCATCCGCGTGCGTCCCGGCGGCGGCAGCGGCGGCCACAATGGCATCAAGTCCATCATTGCCTCGCTGGGCACCCAAGAGTTCCCCCGCATCCGCGTGGGCATTGGGCGCCCCCGGCATGGCGATCCTGTCGATTACGTGCTCAATGCCTTTGACCGCGAGCAGGCGCCCTTTGTCTCCGACCTGTGCGATCGGGTGACCCAGGCCGTGCAGACCTTTATCGCCGAGGGCGTCCGGGAGGCGATGAACGTCCACAACAGCTCGGACCAGCTTCCGCTGGGCGAAAAGTAGGGAGACGCCGTGACGCTCCAGACGTTGGTGCCTCTCATTCAGGAGAGCCCCGCCTATCAGGAGGCTCTGCAACGCGCCCAGGCCCTTGCCGGCGGCCAGCGCCCGGGCGACTATCGCCCGCCTGCCTTTGCCCTCGAGTTGCCGGCGGCTGTGCGTCCCTGTGTCCTGGCAGCCCTCCAGCGCGATTGGCCCGGGCCCCTGCTGGTGTTGTCGGGGCGGCCCGAGCGGGCGCGGCATCTGATCGAGCAACTGCACCTCTTTACCATCAACCAGGATGCCGTGCGCTATTTCCAGGCGCCTGACACGCTGTTCTATGACCGCCCCCCGTGGGACCGCCAGACCCTGCATGCCCGAGCCAGCCTGCTGGCCGCGCTTGGCAACCTGGCCGGGTCGCCCGAGGCGGGCCGGGGTACGCTGGTGGCGACCTCTGTATGGGCGCTGATGACCAAAACCGCGCCACCCATGGCCATCCGTCGGGCCATGCGCGTTCTGCGGGTCGGCACGACCATGCCCATGTACGATCTGCTCACCCAGGCTGTGCAGGCAGGCTATGAGGCGGCGGTGGTGGTCGAAGAGCCCGGGACCTTTGCCCACCGGGGCAGTATCATCGACATCTACCCGCCCAATCTCCCCCATCCGCTGCGCATAGACTTTTTTGGGGACGAGATCGACAGCATCCGGACCTTTGATCCCGGCTCGCAGCGCACGCTGGATACGCTGCAGGAGGCGGTATGGGCGCCGGCCGTCGAAGCACTGCCCGAGTGGGGGCCCGCCGCCTATCAGCGGTTGCGGGCGCTGGATCTGGAACGGTGCAACAGCCGCACCCGCCAGCAGATGGCCGAACAGATCGAGGCCGTCGGCCAGGGCAACTATTTTGACGGGTTCGAGTATTATCTGCCCTACCTGTACCCTCGAGCTGCCACCCTCCTGGACTATATGCCCGCCAACGCGCTGGTGCTGCTGGACGACCTGACAGCCCTCGAATCGGCGGCCGCCGCTCTCGAGAACCAGGCCACGAGCCTGCGCACCAACATGGAGCGCGACGGCGATCTGCCCCCCGACTTTGCCCTGCCCTACCTCAACTGGCCCGAGTTGATGCAGCGACTGCGGCGCGTCCACACCGTCTGCCTGGGTTATGCCCATCAGGAGCAGGAGCGCGCCCTGGGCGAGGCCTTTGGCGCACCTCCCGTCTATGGCGGCCAGATCCAGGAGGCGCTGACCCACATCGTAGAGCTGCGTGACGAGGGGCAGCGGCTGGTCATTGTCACGCGACAGGCCGAGCGTATGGCCGATCTCTTGCGCGAGCAGCATCTCTATGTAACTCCCGGCGAGACCCTGACAGAGCCCCCGCCGCCCGGCGGAGTGGCCCTGGTCAACGGCATTCTCTCTGAAGGGTTCCGATTGCTGCCCGCCGACCTGACGGTGCTCACCGATGCCGAGATCCTGGGCTGGGTGCAACAGCAACGACGCCGGCCTGCCGCACGACGCGCGGCTCCACCCGAGGTGCTCATCGCCGATCTCAAAGAGGGTGATTATATCGTCCATATCGACCACGGCATCGGGCGCTATCACGGCATGGCCCGCAAGAGCATCGCTGGCCTCGAACGCGAGTATATGGAGATCGAGTACGATGCAGGCGACCGCCTCTTTGTCCCGATCCACCACGCCAACCGGATCAGTCGCTATCTGGGGGCCGACGATCGTGAGCCTCGCATCCACCGCCTCGGCGGCACCGAATGGGCGCTGGCGCGGGGCCGCGCCGAAAAAGCGGTGCGTGACATGGCCCGCGAACTGCTCGAGCTATATGCCCAGCGTGAGGTGGCCGAGGGGCACGCATTTCGTCCCGACACCGCCTGGCAGTACGAGCTGGAGGCCTCGTTCCCCTACGTAGAGACCGAGGATCAGCTCAGCGCCCTCACGCAGGTCAAGGAGGATATGGAGCAGTCACGCCCCATGGATCGTCTCCTGGTGGGCGACGTGGGTTATGGCAAGACCGAGGTAGCAGTACGTGCGGCCTTCAAAGCCGCCATGGACGGCAAGCAGGTGGCGGTGCTGGTGCCCACCACGGTGCTGGCCCAGCAGCACTTTTACACTTTTCGCCGCCGTCTGCGCAGCTTTCCCGTCGTGGTCGAGATGCTCTCGCGCTTTCGCAGCCCTTCCGAGCAGGAAGAGGTGCTGCGTGGCCTGCGCCGTGGCCAGGTCGACATCGTAATCGGCACCCACCGCCTGCTCTCCAAGGACGTGAGCTTCAAGGACCTGGGGCTCGTCATCGTCGATGAGGAGCAGCGTTTCGGCGTGGCCCACAAGGAACGCCTCAAGCGCCTGCGCAGCGAGGTGGATGTGCTCACCCTGACGGCTACGCCCATCCCGCGCACGCTGCACATGTCTCTCAGCGGCATCCGTGACATGAGCGTCATCGATACGCCGCCCGAGAATCGCCTGGCCATCAAGACCACCGTGGCCGAGTATGACGAGGGGCTGATCCGCACCGCCATCCTGCGCGAGATGGATCGCGGCGGGCAAGTCTATTTCGTCCACAATCGGGTGCGGGATATCGAGCTGGTGGCGGCCGAGCTGCAGCGCATCGTGCCCGAGGCCGCCATCGTCATCGGCCATGGCCAGATGCACGAAGACGAGTTGGCCCAGGTGATGCTGGGGTTTGCCCAGGGCGAGGGCGATCTGCTGCTATGCACCACCATCATCGAGAGCGGCCTCGACATCCCCAATGTCAACACCATCATCATCCACCGCGCCGAGAACTTTGGCCTGGCGCAGCTCTACCAGTTGCGCGGGCGGATCGGGCGCGGCATCGAGCGCGGCTATGCCTATCTCCTCTTCAGGCCCCCTCTCACCGAGGTCGCCCGGCAGCGCCTGCAAACCATCCAGGAGGCCTCGGAGCTGGGGGCGGGCTTTCGCGTTGCCATGCGCGATATGGAGATTCGCGGCGCGGGCGAGATCCTGGGAGGCGAGCAGCACGGCCACATCGCCGCCATCGGCTTTGATCTCTATGCCCGCCTGCTGCGCCGCGCCATCGAAGAGATGCAGCTCGAGGACAGGACCCCCGCCCAGGCGGCGCGGCGCGCCCAGGACATTACCGTGGGTGAGGCGCTATCCATAGAGATGGGGCCCAGCATCGATCTGCCCGTATCAGCCTATCTGCCAGAGGATTATCTGCCCGACACCGGCTTGCGCCTGCGCCTCTACCGGCGCATCGCCCGCGTCGAGACCGAGAATGAGCTGGATGCTCTGGTTATCGAGCTGGGCGATCGCTTTGGCCCGCCCCCCGCGCCGGTGTTGGACCTACTCTATGTGCTACGGGTCCGCATTCTGGCCACCGAGGCAGGTCTCGAGAACCTCCGAGGGGATGCTAACGAGATCGTGGCGCTTTTGCCCCTGCCGCTGGCGCCCGGCACCTCGGAACAGATCCTGGCGCGCTTTCCCGTGGCGCGGGCCCGTGGCCGGCGCGTGCGGCTTCCCCTGCAGGACGGCTGGCGCGAGCAGTTGCTGGCGCTGCTGCGCCTGCTCGGCGAGCTCAGGCTCGTTCCCCAGGCCGCCTAGCGCCCACAGGCCACGGCCGTTAGAACCCGTAGCGGGTGTGCTGGCGAGGGCTCCGGCGCAGGCCGGGCGCGTGCGACATGTCGTTGAGCACCACCAGGCGAAAGGTCGCCCAGCCATCCTTCTCATCCGTCTCCAGCACGGTGACGCTGGAGGGATCGCACCCGAAATGCGCGTACACCAGCGGCGGTGGGATGTGCAGCAAGTGCGACAGCAGCGAGAGAATCACGCCTGCATGGCAAAAGATGGCCACCTGATCCTCATTGCTCTGGACGATGCGATACCGCGCACCCTGCCGCTCATAGCCCAGGTCCAGGCAGAACCGATCCCATGCGTCCCAGAACTCTTGCAGCACCGGCGTCAGATGGATGCCATATTCGAGCTGATCCTGCCACCCGGCGGCGGTGATCGGCGCCTCGCTCCCCAGTACGTCTGCCGGGTGCATATCCCAGGCCACGTGCCCCGGACGATAGCCGCCGCGCAGCTCCGCCAGCCAATCCAGCGTCGTGGCCGACTCGCCCCGCCGCTCCAGGGTGTACCGCGCGGTGAGTTGCGCACGCCCCAGCGGCGACAGATAGATCGCGTCCAGAGGTGCGCCCAGCAACGTCTCGGCCAGCAGTCGGGCCTGCACATGCCCCTTGGGCGTCAACGCATCATTGGCATAGTCGGGGTCGGCATGACGAATCAACCACAGACGCATAGGGTAACTCCAATATGTGATGAGGTATGGTCAGAGAGCCTTGGGTCGTCCAGTCCTGAACCTGAGGACAAGGAAACAGCCGAGCCGTGTGGCACTATGCACCCGCTATTGATCCACCACCGAGCCATCGACGTGCAGGCGCGTGTGGACGTCCCGGGGCCGGTAGGGGTGGCGTTCCGCCGCGTCCTCGGCGAGCTCGATGCCCAGCCCGGGCGCATCCGGGATGATCAGATAGCCAGCCTCCATCCGAATGGCGCTCTTGACGATCTCGCTCTTGGGTGGCTCGTGCTCGCCGGTGGGGTACTCTTGTAGGCTAAAGTTGGGGATGCAGGCCGCAAGCTGGATGCAGGCGGCGGTGCTGACCGGGCTGAGCGGGTTGTGGGGTACCACGCCCACATTGTGGGCCTCGGCCAGGGCCGCGATCTTTTTCGAGTGGCTCAGCCCGCCCGCCAGACAGACGTCGGGCCGCACATACTGCACGGCCCCCCGCCGTAGCAGCATCTCAAACTCTTGAATAGTGTGCAGGCGCTCGCCCGTGGCGATAGGGATGTGGATGCGCTCGGCCACCAACCCCATGGCGTCCAAGTTGTCGGGCAGGATCGGGTCCTCATAGAAAAAGGGACGATAGGGCTCGATGCCCCGCGCCAGGACGATCGCCTCGGCCGGGCTCAGCCGACGGTGGATCTCGATGCACAGGTCCACCTCGTCCCCGACGGCATAGCGGTAGCGTGCAACGGTCTCGATGGCCTCGTGCATCTTGGCCGCATGGGTCTCGAAATAGGGCTGATCGCGGGGCTCGTCGAGGAATGGCGTGAGATGCCCTACAGCGGTAAAGCCCTGATCGCGGGCCTCGATGCACCCCTGGATCAGCTCTTCCTTGGTCTCTCCAAACACGTGATAGTAGAC
>SLPC01000172.1 GCA_007132185.1 Anaerolineae bacterium
ATCCGGGCTGGCTATGGATACCGTAACATAGCTAACCTGACCCAACGAATCATGCTAACCAATCCGCTCACATCTACCACTGGGGAGGCACTCTCACCACACTTCTTGACGTAGAGCCATCATCTCGAGGCCTCTTGTGCATCAGGCTCTCGACTGCTATCATATAGGGTATCGACTTGGCACGAGACAGATCCACGTGCCCCCGTGACACACCAGGGCCTCGTGCCCTCATAGGGAGTAACTGTTTATCGGTATGTGTATCAATACACAGATTGGATATGAGAAGATTCTCGGGCAGATAAAAGGGAGGCAGAATGGCAGAACTGCTTGGCCTCTCTGATATATCTCAGCCTCTCATGCGGCTCATCAACCGCGGCATCAGCACACTGATCGTTGTCGTTCTGCTCATGCTGTTCAGCGCCATCATCCGATCCCAGATCCGCACGCGTCTGAGGGGTGCGCCGAATCGCAGGATGCTGCTCATGCTGGTGCGCAATTTCGTCTTGGTGTTGGGCGGGCTGTTCATCCTCTTTATCTGGTTGGGGGCCGGGGGAGACATGGCAGTGGCCCTTGGCATTGTTGGCGCCGGTGTCGCCTTTGCGTCACAAGAGGTGATCGGGTCTTTTGCAGGCTATCTCATTATCGTATCCACCAATCTCTACCGCATCGGCGATCGAGTGAGGGTTGGTGATGTAGTGGGAGATGTAGTCGACCTAAACCTCATGCGGACAACGATGATGGAGATTGGGGCCTGGGTCAACGCTGATCAGTACAGCGGGCGCCTGGTGTCAGTCTCGAATCGGAATGCGCTTATCACGCCGATCTACAACTATACCAAGTATAACGAATATCTGTGGGATGAGATCATGCTGCCGATCCCCTACACCGACAACTGGCGCCGGGCGGTCGAGATCGTCCTGACCGAGGGGGAAGAGTACAGCAGCGAGTTCCAGGGAATGGCTCAGTCGGCCTTTGATGCTCTAGCTCGGCGCTATCCGATCGAGGCGACAGAGGTCAAGTCTACCGTCTACCTGCGCATGACGGATAATTGGATCGAGCTCACCTTGCGCTATGTTGTGGAGGCTCGCAGACGGCGCGAGGTCCAGGAAAAGCTCTATCACGATATCCTGGAGATATTCGAGGCCACACCGGATGTAAGCGTGGCTTCGTCGACCTTTGAGATCGTGGGGATGCCCCCCCTGCTGCAGAGATCTGCTGACCAGGATTGATGTCGATCGGGCGTATCGCTCTGATTGAGTGAACCCGGGTGACGAGTCCACCATGCGAGGGTTATGGCCCGGCTATTCTGCTCGCTTGACATACACCAGGGTGCGCCATAGTGTACGTCACACGAGCGAATGGTCTTGGGAACCTATCATGATCACGATGCGTCGAAAATGCCTGGAATCGTGGATCGTCATCGTTCTGGGCCTGGCCGTGGTGCTGGGCGCAGCGCTTCGGCTGCACCGGCTCGACGCGCTCAGCATCTGGTACGATGAGGGCTGGACGCTCTATCTCACACACTCCGGACCCCTCGAGACGCTGCGCCTGGCGGCTCGTCATGCCGATCCCCATCCTCCCGGCTACTATTTGGTGCTCATTCCGTGGCTGCGGATGCTGGGCCACGGGGCAGGGGCGGCGCGCGCCTTTTCCGTGGCCGCAGGCGTGTTGACCATCCCTGCCATGTACTATGCCGGGCGTCACCTCTTTGATCGTGAAACTGGCCTGGTGGCGGCGATGCTCGTTGCCGTGGCCCCCGCCCACATAGCCTATTCGCAAGAGGCGCGCATGTATGCGCTCCTGGGGCTGTTGACGGTCGTTCTCCTCGAGCTATGCCACCGTTACGCATATCGCCGCCACAGGTGGGGCTGGCCCCACTGGGTGGCTTTGATTGTCACACAATCGCTGGCGCTGTACACGCACTTTATTGCCTTTTTCCTGGTGCTTGGTCTGCAGGCCTGGGTCGTGGTGGCTCTGGCGTCAGAGGCACGAGACGGCGCCCGGCGTCCCCTGCGCAACTGGATCGGCGGCCAGCTTCTGGTGGCCGTTACCCTGGCGCCCTGGATGCCCGTCATGGTGCGAACCGCCAGGGGCCACGTCACCGCCAGCACCTATACCCCGCCCCTGTTGCTGTATGTGATGGATGTCTGGTCGTTCCTGCTGGCCGGCCAGATCGATCTCCTGGGGCCGCACCCTCTGTATGCGGCGCTTGCCATGCTGGCGCTGGGCCTCGTGGTGGCCGGCCTGTTGCGGACCCTCTGGCGCGACACAAAGGCGCGCGAGATGGGCTATCTGGCCGCATCGATTCTGATCACGATGGCCGGCGTGTACCTGCTCATGCTGGTGCGCCCCGGGTTCCATCCGCGCTACCTGTTCATGATCCTGCTGCCGTTGCTGCTCGTGGTGGCGCGTCTGGTGGCTGACCTGGCACAGCGCCGGACATGGATCGGCAGGGCAGGCGCACTGGGTATCCTGCTGGTCTGGTTGGGAGCCAGCCTGCTGGGCGGTCGTCTCGCTGCGGCTACGAATCCGTGGCGCGACGACGCGCGCAGCACGGCAGCCTACCTGATGGAGCAGTTGCAGCCCGGCTCGGTGGTCGTCGCAGCCTATACCGGCTGGGAGCTGGCGTACTATCTGCAGGCGAGCGATCTGAGCATCCGGTTCTATGGCCCAGAGGCGTTTCGCCGCGGGATCACCGATGAGCTGTCGGCCCTGGTGCACCAGACGCCGCAGGCCGCGTATGTCCGTTGGCGGCAGTCGGACACCGATCATACGGGCCAGATCGCCTATACATTGGCGCGTGAGGGGCGTCTCCTGTCGGAGCGGCAGTTTCCCGCCTACGATGTGACCCTCTACACCACGTCGAGCGATAGCCCCCTGGTGCGAGAGTGTCCGGTCGATGTGCGCTTTGGTGCGTTGGCATTGATTGGGGCCGAGCTGGGCGAGCAGGTGCCCCTCGACGGCGTCCTGACGGTGGCTCTGCACTGGAGACTCGAGAGCCCCGTCGCCGACGACCTCAAGGTCTCGCTGACGCTTCTCGACCTGCGGGGGCGTATGTTGGTGCAGCACGACGATTTCCTGCGAGATGTGCGGGGGGCGGGCACGTCGCGTTGGACGCCCTATCAGGCGGGTGTGACCTACCATGGGCTAATGCTGCCGGCTGGCCTAGCGCCGCTGACATACTCTGTTCAGGGGGCTGTCTATCACGAGGCGGACCTGACTGCCCTGGAGGTGTGGGATGCGGATGGTGCGCCGTTGGGCAGGGCGGCCACGCTCTGCACGGTCGAGCTGGCGCCCGCCGCATACGCCGACGAGCCACGACCGGTGGACCGGGCCGCCCGTGGGCTGGTACCCCTGCCGGGCGCTGGCCAGGACGCTCCCGGACTCTGGTTGGCGGCGTACCGTCTGGAGCGCGACGAGGTAGCAACCGGCGAGAGGCTCTCTGTCCTTCTCGAGTGGCAGAACAGGTCCGGCCAGGGCCTGCCCGATCTGCTGCCGGCGCTGGAGCTGGTGCGCGACGGCCGGGTCCTGGCCTCAGAGCAGGGGGCGCCGGTGGATGGCGCCTACCCGACCGACCGTTGGGCGCCGGGCCAGATTGTTCTCGAGTGGCGCGAGCTGGTTGTGCCGCTCGACACGGTGCCAGGGCGGGCGCAGGTCGTCGTGCGTGTGCCGGGGGATGCACCGGTGATCCTGGACGAGGTCGAGATCCATGCCGTCCCACGCCGCTATGAGCGGCCACGGGTGCAGCAGCGCCTCGATGAGACGCTCGGCGACCAGGCGACGCTGATCGGCTATGATCTACCAGCCACGGTCATAGCTGCGGGGAGCGATCTGACGGTGACGCTGCACTGGGAGGCGCTGGCAACCTCCGAAAAGCCCCTCGTTGTCTTTGTACATCTGGTGAGTGAGGACGGGCGTTTGATCGCCCAACACGATGGCGTCCCGGTCCAGGGCAGCCGTCCCACGACGGGTTGGGTGCGGGGCGAGTTTATCACCGATGAGCACTCGTTGCATTGGCTCGATCCTGAATATGGGGGGATGGCCTTGATCCACGTGGGGCTTTATGACCCGGCCACCGGCGAGCGCCTCGATGCTGTGTCGGGCGAGTCGAGTCTGGTGCTGCCGGACGCGATTATCGTCCCGTAGGGCACGTTTGACGGGGCGATCAGGGTCGCCCGGCTCATCCGCCTGCCAGACGCAGCACGAGCCAAGCCAGCAGCGCAATGGCGGACACGGAGAGAGCCAACCCACCCGCAGCCAAGTGACGCAGGGTGCGGAGCGCTGCGCGGGTTTGATCGGCCTGCTCCCGAAGAGCGTTATGTAGATTCTGGCTTTCCTGGCTGTGTGCCCGCGCGATCTCCTTTTGAGCGCGCAGGATCTCGGGGGTGCCAATGCTACGCAAGGCTTCCATCACCTCACCCACATCCTCTGTGAGCGACCCCAGGTGGGATGTGAATGCGCCCAGGTTGGCGCCCGCGTCATCCAATGCTTCGTGAGCGGCCTTGTAGTGGGCCATCTCCTGGGCGAGCTGGTCGAGTTGCTCTACCAGGCGATGAGCCTGCTCCTCAGCCTGCAAAAAGTCATCTACGCTCGTTACCGTCATTGCTGCTTCCTTTCCTTGCCAGCTTGAGCGCTGCGCATTGCATCAACAATCGCTGGAGCAACCACCGGGCGGGCCAGGTGGCCAGGTCGTGAGGGAGGTACCGCAGGAGCGACCGCGCCAGCGACCGATTCGCGCGGTCGGGGGGCAGGGCGGCGTGCAGCAAGAGCTCGGCAGCGCCGACCTTGTCCTGGGCCCGCGTAACCATCTGGGCCAGGGAGCGGGCCAGCTCGTTCTCATCGAGCCCGAACGGCTGCGCGGCAAACCCGAGGGCAGCCACCACATTCTGGCGCACCACCTCGGGATCGGTATCGGGACAGAGCGCCTCGGACAGGCCACGCAACAGCAGCAGCCCTGGCACATCGGGGTAGGACGCGAGGGCACGCCCGGCGGCCGCACGTAGGGCAGCGGCATCATTGGGCGAGACGCAATCGTCGAGCAGTGGCGCAAGACACTCGAGGCCGCCACGGGGCGAGGCGCGCACCGCCTCGAGGCGCTCGTCCCACTCGGACTGCTGCAAATAGTCCACGATGCGCCTCCGCAGGTCGTCGCCGTCACGCGCCCGGCCCGCCGCCTGCAGCATCTCGTTGAGGGCCCGGCGTCGGGCCATTTCGACGTGCTCATAGATAAAGCGGATCAGCAGTCTGGCCACCTCCAGCACATACTCATTGTGTGAATCACGCCGGAGCGCGAGGGCGCTCTGGAGGCACTGCTCGCCGAGCCGCCACTGGTAGGCTGTGGCGTACGCTCCCAAGGCACGGGCGATCGCCTCCTGGGTAACGCCGGCGACCTGCACGCCAAATTCGTGGGAGGCATAGTCCACCGAGTAGTCCGCCACGACGCCCAGGAGCACCAGCCGATGGAGCGCCTTTTCGGCGCGCTGCCGTGCATCGGCAAACCCGCCCCGTTCCGTGGCCCAGCGGGGATCGCGCCAGGTCACATTGATGTAATGGCGTGTTGTCGTGTCGCCGAGCTGATGGAGCATGCTGGCCACGTCGTCCAACTCGGCCTGCTCCCCGCGAAAGGCGCTTGTGTGGAACCAGAGCGCCCGAATGATATCGTCCGCATCATCCCAACGAGCCGCCCTTACGAGGCGATCTATCTCCTCCAGCGACGTCTCGGGGCTGAGCAACCGCTGAGAGCGGACGGGATCATCGTTGGAAAGGATGATGGCGCACGCGGCAGGGCCTCGGTCACGGCCGGCGCGACCCGCCTCCTGGTAAAAGGTCTCGATGGAACGGGGCAGGCCTATATGGATCGTATAGCGGATATTGCCCTTGTCGATGCCCATGCCAAAGGCGCTGGTGCAGGCCAACAACGGGATGCCATCGCGCTTGAACTCGTGGGCGATGCGGTGCTTTTCCGCCGCCCACCGGTCGTCATCCCAGCCACGCGGCGCGCCTCCGCTGTAGACCTCGACCGGTATCCTCATCTCCTGCCTGAGGCTCCGCGCCTGCTCCACGACGCCGTAGGTACCGTTGACGTGTGGGCAAAAGAGCAGCCCCGCATAGGTGCCACCGTTCCCGGCCGCAAAGAAGCGTCCCTTTTCTACGGCAAAATCCCCGGGCAGGCTTTCCAGCAGTCCTATTACCCGGTACAGCTTTTCGCTCGACAGGCTGGGGATGATACGGAACTGCAGCTCGGCGCGATCAAAGCTCCTGGGGGTGATGATGGCCTCGAACGCGGTGATGCCCAGCTCGCGTTGCACATCCTTGAGCACGATCTTGCTGGCAGTGCCCGTGAGCGCTACGAGAGGCGGGATGATGCCCTGAGAGGCGCCATAGTCGCGCGAGATGCGCCCCAGATTCAGGTAGGCCGTGCGGAAATCGTGCCCCCACTCAGAGACGCAGTGCGCCTCATCGATGGCAATGAGCGAAACGGGTGTGTGGGTCGTCAGGGCCCGCAGCGCATCGCGGAACGAAGGCGTCTGAAAGCGTTCCGGCGCGACATAACTGAACAGGTAATGCCCCGATCGCAGGCCCTGCAGGGCCCTATCGCGCTCCTGGGCGCTCAACTGGCTCGTGATGCCGATACAGCGGTCGATCCCAAAGCTGCGCAAATTGTCGATCTGATCGTCGATCAGTGAGATGGTCGGGTCCACGACGATGCAGCGACCAGGCCGCAGCAGGGCAGCGAGCTGAAAGGCGATTGACTTGCCGCCCGCGGTGGGCAGCAGGACCACCGAATCAAGCCCACGCAGTGCCCGCTCCACGGCCTCCCACTGCCCCTCCCAAAAGTCATCTTTGCGAAAGAGATAGCGCAGAAACCAGCGGGCGTCGTCTCTGCGTGGCGACCCGATCTGCACGGGGCGGATGCTGAGCTGGGGCGCCTGGATCTCGCCGGGGTAGCACAGGTCGGCGACCAGGAAGCGAGGCCTGACGTCCGCCCATACGTGATCGGCGCTGCCGTCCGCCGGCGCCACAAGGATGTCGATC
>SLPC01000198.1 GCA_007132185.1 Anaerolineae bacterium
GCGGTGAATACGCCCATGATCCGCAGGAGACCATCTATCGCCTGGCGGATGCCTTTCGGGCGCAGGGCGGCACCGTGCTGGCCATCGCCGAGTACGATGTCGCATACTATTTCCTCGACGTGGCCTCGCTGCTCTTTTTGCTCCAGGGCGTGGGCATTCCCGTCGATTTCGATCTGGACACCCACTGGCCCCAGGTGCTAGAGATCGTGCGCAGCAGCACCGTGCCGTGCGGTATCCGCAGCAACGAACACCGCGAGCTGCTGATTGTGCGCAAGGCCTAGTCCGCCAGGCCCCTAGCCCCCTAGCCCGCGGCCTCGATCCCGGCGCGGATGCGCTGGGCCAGTTCCTCCCGTTCTTCGGCGCTGCGCCCGCTCGGTTCGCCCTCGACACCGCGTGGGATCAGGTGAAAGTGCACATGCATCACGACCTGGCGCGCGATGCGGCCATTGGACTGGATCACCGAGAGCCCCGGGGGAGCCAGCGCCTCGCGGATGCCCCGGGCCACCCGCACTACCGTCTGCGCGACCGCGGCGGCCGTCTCGGCATCCATATCATAGATCATCGTCGCGTGCGCCTTGGGGATCACCAGAACGTGCCCCGGCTCCTTGGGGTGGGTATCCATGAACGCCAGTGTACGTTCGTCCTCATAGACGCGGGCCGCTGGCTCGTTGCCGGCAACGATATCGCAAAAGACACAGCTTGTGTCACTCAACTTGGATCTCCTTCCATATTGGGCCGATGGGTAGCCAGATAGAATACCATTGCGGCCGCCACCAACAGCGCGGCCAGCCGAAACAGCACCAGCGCCCCCACTGTATCATACAGGTACCCGCCCACAAAGCCGCCGATGGTCATGGCGAGGGCGCCGACCGCTCCATACATGGCGCGGGTGGTGGCCTCGAGGCCGGGGGGTGCTGCCAGGCCCGCATAGTAGACACCGGCCACATAGATAGCGGCGAACGCCGGCCCGTGGAACAGCTGCAGGAGCACCAACACCTCGGGAGTCGTCACCCAACCAAAGCCCAGGAGCATGATCAGGCTGGTGCCCAGCGCGAGTAGCACCAGCATGCGCGCGCCCCAACGCCTCAGCAACATGCCCGAGTAGAAAAAGGTCGGGATCTCGGAAAAGCCAGCCACCGTGACCGCCATCCCGATGAGCAGGCGGCTGGCCCCCAGGTTGTCCAGGTGCAGGTTCATAAAGCCAAAGCTGGCCGAGCGCCCCACACTGGCGATAAAGACCGTGATGAGAAAGAGGGCCCACCAACGGGTGCGCACCATGCCGCCCAACCCACGCCAAAAGGAAACCCTCTTGGCCATGGGCGCCATTTCGAGGCGCCAGGCCAGGGGCATAGATATGGCCATCAGCAGGTAAAGACCATAAAAATGCCAGGCGGGACTGTACATCTCGGCCATCTGGCCCACCACCGGTGCGGCCAGCCCCCATCCGAGGGCGCCCCACAGCCGTTGCTGACCATACGCCTCGCGCCGGCTCCCCAGCATGTCGAGCACAGCGCTATCCACCAGGGCATCGATGGGCGCGACAGAAAAGGCCATTGCCACGCTGGCCGCCATCAGGCCCCCAAAGGTCGTCGCCTGGGAGATACCATAGACCGTGGTCATCGTCAGGGCCATGGTCGTGAGCAGCATCAGCTTGTGGCGCTGGGTCACATCGGCTACCGCCGACCAGAGAGGCCCGCCCAACAAACGCACCAGAGGCACCAGACCGATCAGGATGCCGATCTGGCTGCCGGAGAGGCCCACATCCTGATAGTGCAGCGTCAGGAACGGGCTCAGAGCGGCCATAGAGCCATAAAAGAACAGGTAGAATACCTTGGGGATGATCATGCGGCGGTCGATGGCGAGCTTCACGCGTCGCGCACCTCATCCGTGGGGCGTCGGACCAGCCAGATCTGCTCGCCACCGTAGCGGAACGGCCCCCTCTGCCAATCGCCCCACAGCGCCTCGATCTCGAACCCGCAGCGCTCCAGCAGATATTGCATCTCGTAGCGGTAGATATAGCGGAGCGTCAGGGGCGCATAGTGTTTGTCTACCACGCGGCCCTCGCCATCAATCTCCTCAAAGACGCGATACTCGTCAACAAGTTGCCGCTCGGGGTCATAACGGCGGGTGCTGTACGCCAGGATGCGGTTGCCCGTCTCGGGATGTGTCAGCGCGTCCCCGAACCGCATGATGGCCGAGCCCAGGGGGCCGCCATGGGCTGCGATCAGATCGAGCCGGGGATCAAAGATATTGAGCGCCAGACAGCCCCCGGGGACCAGGTGACGATGAATCGCGCGCAGCGCCTTGTGCTCATCCTCGGGCGTGAGCAGATGCAGGAACGCGCGAAAGGGAATCATGATCAGACGGAACCGCTGCCCCAGGTCCACATCACGCATATCGCCCTGCACCAGGTGTACGCGCGAGCGTACATCCTGAGCTGCCGCACCCAGCTTTTCGCGAGCGATAGCCAGCATATCCGTCGAGAGGTCCAGCCCCACGATCTCGATACCCGCCCTGGCCACCGGCAGGGTGATGCGGCCCGTGCCGCAGGCCAACTCGAGCACGGGCCCGCCAGACTCGGTGGCGAGCTCTGTGTAGAAATCGACATCCTCCTCACCGCCCCCGTAGAGTTGGTCGTACAGGACGGCATCCAGGCCGTGGTACTCGTGCATCAGGACCTCCAGCAAAGGTATGATGTCATGCAGATCAGGCCCCTCACAAGCCGGTGGCCAACCTGGCTTGTCATTGACAGAGGATGCCTGGCGCCTAGCAAGTATTGCGCCCGCGTGCCGCGCGGTACGCCCGGATCCACTCTCCAGCCCACTCGTCCTGGCCCAGCAGCAGATTCGCCGCCCGGATCGTGACCATCATGCTCGTATCCAGCGGGTTGACGATGGGGCAGTTGACTCCGGCATAGAGGGCCATGGCGCAGAAGGTGGCATTCAGCGCGGGGCGCGCCGGCAGCCCGTGAGAGACGTTGCTCACGCCCAGGGTCACATTGGCGCCCAGGCGCGCACGAATGAGCCGGATGGTCTCGAGTGTTATGTGTGCGGCGCCTGTGTCGGCGCCCACGGCCAGAGCCAGTGGATCAAAGATGACGTCTTGGATGGGGATGCCCAAGGCGACAGCCCGCGAGAGAATGGCCTCGGCGACCCGCAGCCGATCTTGGGCTGTCTCAGGGATCCCATCGTCATCCATGGTCAGGCCGATGACGGCGGCGTCGTGCTCCTTGACCAGGGGCAGCACGGCACCCAGTGAGCGTTCCTCGCCGTTGACCGAGTTCACCAGCGCCTTGCCCTCGTAGGCCTCCAGCCCCGCCTCTAACACGGCAACATCAGTGCTGTCGATACATAGAGGCGCATCGGTCACCTCCTGCAGCGCCCGCACAGCGGCGGCCATGAGGGTCGCCTGTTCCCCACCGGGGATGCCGACATTCACATCCAGGATTTGCGCCCCGGCCTGCACCTGGGCCAAGCCATCGCGCCGCACGATGGACATGTCGCCGCGCCGCAAAGTCTCGGCCAGGGAGGCGCGGCCGGTGGGGTTGATGCGCTCTCCGATCACCACCACAGGTCTATCGGCGCCAAGGATCACCTCGCGCTTGCTGGAGGCGACGCGTGTCTCTCGATGAGTCATGTCGTGATTTCCCCTTGCGCCTCGTCGCGGTGCAACACGGCCAGCACGTCCAGCGCCATATCATGACGATTGAAGGAGGGCATCAGATAGACGCCCTGAAACAGCTCCCTGGCCTCCAGCAGCATCTCCTGGGCCAGACGAACGCCTTCGTCGCGCCCCTGGGCCCCCGCTGCACGCATACGCGCCAGCGCCTCGTCGGACAGGGTGATGCCCGGGATCTCGTTATGCAGGAACTCGGCGTGGCGCTGGCTCAGCAACGGCAGGAGCCCCAGCAGCACCGGAATCGGGATCGGCTCGCCATAGGCGTCGAGAAAGCGCCGCCAGATGCTCAAGTCATAGATCGGCTGGGTCATGACGAATTCGGCCCCGGCGGTGATCTTGTCTCGGAGGCGCCGGGCCTCGGTCTCCAGATCGGCGCGCGTGGGGTCCACGGCCACACCCACGCAGAACCCGGCCGGCCGGCCCATCTCGCTGCCGGAGATATCATGGCCCTGCTTCATCTGCGAGATCACCCGTACCAGCCCCACCGAGTCGACATCAAAGACCCCCGTGACCTGACCGATATCGCCCAAGGAGGGAGGATCTCCCGTCAGGGCCAGGATATTTCGTACGCCCAGGGCGTGGGCGCCGATCAGGTGCGCCTGGATCCCCATCAGGTTGCGGTCGCGGGTGGTCAAGTGCAACACCGTCTCGATGCCGGTATGAGCCTGTATCAGGTGGCACGAGGCCAGGGCATCCATACGCACCCGCGCCATGGGGCTATCGGTGACGTTGATCAGATCCACCACCCCACTCTCGGCCAGAGCCTGGGCATGGCGTAGCAGGCCGTCGGGGCGAAGGCCCTTGGGGGGCGAAAGCTCGACGGCGGTGATAAAGGTGCCCGCGGCCAGTTTGCGCTGCAGCCCTGTAGGCTCGGGCGCCTCGTCGGCCCGGGTCCTGGTCTCTACGACCTGGGCCATAGCAGGCGACGGAGGACGTACGACTACGGCGCCCTGGAGGGCGCTCATGGCCTCGCCCATGGCGGCGATATGGGCCGGCGTCGTGCCACAGCAACCGCCCAGGATCGTGACGCCTGCCGATGCAAAGTCGGGGACGCGCTCCGCGAAATAGGTCGGGTTGGCGAGATAGAGCAGGCGACCGGCGGCCTGGGTGGGCATGCCGGCGTTGGGCATGGCTGAAACGTACCGCACACCAGCGGCGATCATCTGCCGCGCCACCGCCAGCACACCTTCAGGCCCCACACTGCAGTTGACGCCGATGACGTCGACCCCCTGATCCATCAACGCAGCGGCGACCTTGGTCACTGACTGGCCCCAGGGGGTGCGGCCATCCTCGTCAAAGGTAGCCTGGGCGATGATCGGCAGGTCGCAGGTCTCATGCACGACCTCGGCCGCCAGACAGAGCATGTTGAGATCGCTGAACGTCTCGAGCAGGATCAGATCGATGCCGCCATCCAGCAGCCCCTCAAGCTGCTCCCGGAACAGGGCGCGGGCGCGGTCCTCGTCGATCTCACCCAAGGGGCCAAGGGGCGCCCCCAAGGGACCGATGGCGCCAGCGATGAACGCCGTGCTCCCGGCAATGTCACGGGCATAGCGGGCGAGGCGCCCTCCCTGCCGGTTGATCTCGCGCACTTTGTCCTCATGGCCAAAGGCAGCGAGCTTGGCCCCGTTGGCGCCAAAGGTGTTGGTCTCGATCAGCTCGGCCCCGGCGCAGAGATAATCGATGTGGACCCGCTGAACCAACCCGGGCTCGCTCAAGTTGAGCGCATCATAGCATTGGCTGGGCGAGACGCCCCGGCCATACAGCTCGGTGCCCATGGCGCCGTCGGCCAACAGCGCGCCGCGCTCCAGACGTTCTAGGAAAGGATGATCGGACATGGGCTTGCTCCATCGTATGAACCCTGCCTAATCGTAGGCAGACACACAGGCAGAAATGGTTGAGAAAATAAAAGGGCATGGACGGCGCTGTCGGGGCGCCCCCAGACACGAGGGGGCGAGATCGCGTGCGACGCCGCACGGATATGCAGGCCATTATAGCGTAAAGCCGACCAGATGACGAGACGCGTCCTTGCGCCAAGTAGGGCGATGACAAAGTCGTGATTATGGAAAAGCGGTGTATACCGATTCGCACTCACTTTGGGCGAGGAGGAGCTTCGCCCGTACTTGTGCTGTTTAATACGTTTTTTTGGTAGGGGCGAACCTTGTGTTCGCCCTCGCGAAATTCGACGGCGCTTCATGCAAGGTGGGATTACACATAATCCTGACTTTGACATTGCCGTGTTGCGCCAAGAGCGCCTCCCCGCGCGCGAAAGGCTACAGAGAGGCGCACTATCACGCGTCTCGGATTATTGGGCAGGCCCTATCCGGAGCACGCGATCGTCATTCTGCGCCGGGGAACCACGGCCATCCCGGTTGCTGGTCGTAAAGTAGAGATAGCCGTCAGGCCCCATGGCTACTGCGCGAATACGCCCATATTCGTCGGTATAGAGCATGTAATCCTCTACATACTCGCCGTCATCGGCCCCGCCCAGTTCCACGCGGCGTATATGTCGTCCTCGCAGCCCACCGAAAAAGAGATCGCCCTGCCATTGGGTCAGGGGCCCATCATCATAAAAGGCCGCACCCGCCGGAGCCCAGGTATCCAGACCGCTGCTGAATATCGGGTCGATCAGGTCGAGCTCGGCGGCTCGCTCAGGATTGACGACATCCGTGCCCGAAACGTACGGCCAACCATAGTTGCCGCCGGGCACGATACGGTTCAGCTCATCGCGGCAACAGAGATCGAGATCACCCGTAGGGCCATGCTCTGTGCTGAAAAGCACGTCGGTTCCAGGCTGAAAGGTCAGCCCCTGCGCGTTGCGATGCCCCAGCGAGTAGATATACGAGCCGGGGAAAGGATTGTCATCCGGCACCGACCCGTCGGTGTTCAGGCGCAGGATCTTGCCCGCCAGCGAATCCATGTCCTGGGCCAGAGAGGGTATGGCGGCGTCGCCGGTGGTCGCATAAAGCGTGCCATCGGGCCCGATGATCAGGCGGCCACCATTATGGATGCGCGCTCCGGGGATCGCATCCACCAGGATGACCTGGTCCGTGAGCCCATTTTCGGCAAGGGTAAAGCGCGAGATTCGATTCAGAGTCTGCGCGCCTTCTGCATACGTGTACATGACATACAGCCACTGGTTGTCAGCAAAGTCTGGGTCCAGGGCCAGGCCCATCAGGCCGCCCTCGCCCACCGCCTGCACCGACAGGCTTCCCACTGGCTCGGCACGCAGCTCACCATTCTCGATGACGCGCAGGTTGCCACCGCGCTCGGTGACAAAGATGCGGCCATCGGGTGCAAAGGCCAGCGCCCA
>SLPC01000076.1 GCA_007132185.1 Anaerolineae bacterium
ATACAGTCTCGAGCGTGATGGCTATGAGGTGCTCACCGCGGCCGATGGCCTTGACGCCCTCAAGGTGGCTCGTAGCCAGCGGCCCGACCTGATCTTGCTGGATGTCATGCTCCCCGGCATGGATGGCATCGAGGTTTGTCGCATTCTTCGGCAAGAGACGGATGTCCCCATCCTCATGCTGACGGCGCGTGCCGAAGAAGTCGACCGTGTCGTGGGTCTCGAAGTCGGGGCCGATGACTATGTCACCAAGCCCTTTGGGATGCGGGAACTGCTAGCACGAATTCGAGCTCTGCTGCGGCGGGCGCGCATGCAAAGCCAGGCCTCTGGGCCAGCCCTCGAGGATGCCACGGCCGATGTAGCGCGCCACAGGAAACTGGTGTTCGGCGAGCTGACGATCGACATTGACAGACGTGAGGTTCTGTTGCGTGGAGAGAGATTGTCGCTAAGACCCAAAGAATACGATCTACTGCTCTTTTTGGCGCGCAATCGTGGAATCGTGCTGACGCGCGATCTGATTCTGGAGCGCGTCTGGGATTGGAACTATAGCGGGGACAGCCGCACTGTGGATGTGCATGTGCGTGGGATCCGCGAAAAGATCGAGGATGACCCTTCTGATCCCCAACGTATCCTCACGGTACGAGGCGTCGGCTATCGCTTTGAGGGCTGACCCATGCGTTTTCGTAGCTTCCGCAGCCGCATCGCAGTCTCCTATGCTCTTCTGATCGCTGTAGCGCTGTTTGGCATTACGGCCATTATCGGGCCTTCTGGTTCGGGCAAGTCTACTTTTCTGCGGTGCCTCAATCGCGTGCATAAATAGGTGCGCGGGGCCTGGGCGAGAGCCACCGTGACGCTGTGCAATGAGAACATCTATGCCCCCCGGTGGATCCGGTACAGATACGGCGTCGGGTGGGCATGTGTTCCAAAAGCCCAATCCTTTTCCCTCCATATTCGTCTATAACAATGTGGCCGCATCCAGGACCTGGACGAAATGGTGGAATAGGCACTGTCTCACGCCGCACTGTGGGACGAGGTCAAGGACAAGCTACACCAATCAGGGACGGCACTCTCTGGGGGGCAGCAACAGAGGCTATGCATCGCCCGGGCTCTTGCCGTGGAGCCAGAGGTTCTGCTAATGGATGAGCTTGTCTTGGCCCTTATCCCGTAGCCACGCTCAAAATCAAAGAGTTGATGCGAGAGCTCGCCAAGAGCTATACTATTGTCATCGTGACGCACAAATGTAACAGGCCGCACGCGTGTCGGACTATACGGCCTTTCTCATGATGTGTGAGGACCGAGCTGGTCGGCTGGTCGAGTCCGGGCCCACAGAGCAACTCTTTACCACGCCCAAGGACAGCCGCACCGAGGACTATATTACGGGGAGGTTCGGATGAGCGGAAAGCGACGTGTACTGGTGCTATGCACAGGCAATTCGGCCCGCAGCCAGATGGCCGAGGGTCTGATCAACACGCATCTATCTGATACCTGGGAGGCGCACTCGGCCGGCACCAAGCCCGCAGAGCGGGTACACCCCCTGGCCGTGCAAGTGATGGCCGAGATGGGGATAGACATCTCGGACAGGGTGCCCAAGAGCATGCGCGACTTCTTTGGGCAAGAGTTTGACATAGTTATCACCGTATGCGACAATGCGCAAAAGAGTTGTCCCGCTTGGCTGGGCGGGGGGCTGATCGAACATATGGGGTTTCCCGATCCGGCCCTGGCAGAGGGTAGCCCCAAAGAGCGGCTCCAGGTGTTTCGTGAGGTGCGAGACGCCATCCAAGAGCGACTCTTGCACCGACTGCGTGAGGTTGCGTGAATATCCATATCCCGACTCGGCACAATCATAAACTGCGCATGCTCATGGAGGCCATTAACGGCGACCAAGAGCTGGCGCAGCTCTATGTTTGTACCAATATCAACGCAGTGGATCGCTCGGGCCTCAATGATCATGGCGAGATCCACATTCGCATCGTGGCCAATGCAGCTCTCCGGCTGATGCGGATCCTCGTCGATGCCGGCGTCACGCCCAGTATCGTACGTGACCATGGCTTGGAGCCTGCCGATGCCGAACTCGTCGTCGTGCTGGCCGCTTGCCTCCATGATGTGGGGATGGTTGTTCATCGGCAGGATCACGAGATGCTGAGCCTGGTGATCGCGTATCCCAAGGCGCGCCAGTTGCTGGCCACTCTGTATGAGGAGCCCCAGCTCACCACCATGGTCAGCGAGGTGCTTCACGCCATTATTGCGCACAACTGGGAGCAGGAATGCCTCACCCTGGAGGCGGGCGTGGTCAAGGTAGCGGATGCCCTGGACATGACCCAGGGGCGCTCGCGAATTCCCTTTGAGGCCGGTGCCGTCAACATTCACTCGGTCTCGGCCCAGTCCATCGAGCAGGTGCGTATCGAGCGGGGTGACGAGCGTCCCGTGCGCATTGTGGTGGACCTGAGTGGTACGGCGGGCATCTTTCAGGTGGATGAACTGTTGCAGCGCAAGCTCCAGCACTCGACTCTGGCTCCCCACGTAGAGATCGTCGCTCGCCTGGAGAGCACAACCGAGCATCTATCCAAGGTGTACAAGCTCTGAGAGGATCTGCCACGATGATAAGAACGGAACTGGATCGCGAGTTGCAACGCCTGCAGGATGAGATGGTGACGCTGGGCAGCAAGGTTTCCAACGCCCTGGAGGAGGCAGTGAGCATCTTGCGCCGCCAGGATCTGGAGGCTGCCGAGCGGTTGATCGCCGCCGACCGCGCCATCGATGATCAGCGCTATGCCATGGAATCCGATATTCTTACGACGATTGCGCGCCAGCAACCGATGGCCACCGATCTACGCACGTTGGCGGCCATGCTGGAGATCATCGCTGACCTGGAGCGCATTGGTGACTATGCTGAGGGGATTGCCAAGATCACCCTGATGCTGGGTAATGAGCAACAGGTGCCGCCGATTCCCCAGATACCCAGGATGGTGGCCAAGGCAAGAGAGATGCTGGATCGCGCTCTGGACGCCTTTTTGCGCGGCGATGTGGAGGTTGCGCGAGCCATACCCGCGGAAGACGATATTGTGGACGCGCTCTACAACGAGGTCAACCAGAGCCTTTTGGATATGATGCTTCAAGACCCGCAAAAGATGGAGCAGGCCAATCTCCTGGTGTGGGTCGCCCACAATCTGGAGCGCTCGGCGGATCGGGTGATCAACATCTGCGAGCGAGTGGTCTTTACCATGACGGGAGACATGCACGAGCTCGCCTAGGACAGCCTGGCTCGTCAATGCATGAGAAAAGGGCCGCGGGGAGCTCCTCGCGGCCCTTTGGCCTGCAACCTACTCTACATGCACGCTGGGATAACGGACCAGGGCATCCATGTTCAGGCTCACGCCCAGGCCCGGACGGTCTGGGACGGTCAAGTAGCCCTCCGCGGCCTCTAGCTCGAGGGCGCCCTTCACCAGTTCGTAGAAATCGGGCGTGTGGTAAGGGAACCACTCCTGGATGATGAAATTGGTAATGCAAGCATCGAGCTGCACGGCCACCGCGGTCGAGATGGGGCCCGCGCAGTTGTGTGGCTGGATGTGCATGTCATAGGTCTCGGCATACGCCGCGATCTTTTTCACCTCGGTGAGGCCCCCCGCCAGCCCCATGTCGGGCTGCAGGATGTCCAGCACCTGCTTCTCAATGTACTCGCGGAACCCGTAGCGCGTATAGAGCCTTTCGCCCGCCGCAATAGGGATGTTGACGTTTTGGGATACCTTGCGCATGGCATCCACGTTCATGGCGTCCACCGGCTCCTCATAGAAAAAGGGCCGCAGCTCCTCGATGCGCCTGCCAAACTCGATGGCCGAGGTGACCCCCAGATTGCCGTGCACCTCGACCAGGATATCGACATCCGGGCCGACGGCATCACGCACCGCAGCCACCCGCTCATAGGCCAGATCAGATATGCGCTTGGGCAACACACGCTCGGGCAGGCGAGGCCCTTGGCCCGAGAGATCAAAGAAGGGGTCGAACTTGAGCGCCGTATAGCCGTCGGCCACCACACGCTGCGCCGCCTCGGCATACTCTTCCGGTGCATCGCAGGTGGCAGTTGCGCTGTTGGTCATAGCCGCATACCAGCCGTTGGCGTACAGACGCAGCTTGTCATTCACCCGGCCGCCCAGCAGCTCATGGCTCGGGACGTCATAAGCCTTGCCCTTGATATCCCATAACGCCGCATCAATGGCGCTCATGGCACCATAGATCACCGGGCCGCCGCCTTGCCCCCAAAAGGTACGACGATAGAGCGTGTGCCACATGGCCTCGATGCGAAACGGGTCTGCGCCGAGCAAAAAACGCTCGGCCAATTGCTTGACCATGCCCACAGCTGCCGTGCTGCCGGCGCCATATGCCAGGGCAACCTCGCCCACGCCATCCAGATCCTCGTCGGTGCTGATCCGGATAAAGATGGGGTTCCAGTTGGGCAGGAATGCGACATCATAGATGTCAACGGCTGTGATCTTCATGGCTCTCTCCTTTGGATCTGATGGATCGAGAAAGGCACGCGCATCATGCTTGCTCACCGATGCGGATGCAGTCGTACTGCTGGATTACCTCTTCATTCAGGATGACGCCCAAGCCCGGCTTGTCCGGCACGGTGAGATAGCCGTCCACCGCCTTGTCATCCAGGGGCTCCTCCACCAGCTCCAGCACCGACGCGCCAGCGTATGGCCGCCACTCCTGAATGATGAAATTGGTGAGGCAGGCGTCGAGCTGGATGCAGGCCGCGGTGTGGATCGGCCCTGCGCACAGGTGCGGCTGGATGTGCAGATTGTACGTTTCAGCGTGGTCGGCGATCTTTTTCGTTTCGGTGAGGCCCCCGGCCAGGCCGACATCGGGTTGCAAGATATCCAGCACCTGCTTTTCGATGTACTGGCGAAAACCAAAGCGGGTATAGAGTCGTTCACCGGCCGCGATGGGCAGCGGAACGTTCTCCGTCACCTTGCGCATGGCGTCCACGTTGAGGGCATGCACTGGCTCCTCATAGAAAAAGGGCCGATACGGGACCAGACGGCGCCCCATCTCGATGGCGGTATTGACGGCGAGGTTGCCATGCACCTCGATGCAGATGTCGACATCGGGGCCGACCGCCTCGCGCACGGCGGCCACCCGGCCCTCAGCCAGGTCCATCATCTCCTTGTCCAGCAGGGGGGTGGGATGCCAGCGCCGGCGATCGGCGGTAATATAGAACGGATCGAACTTGAGGGCGTTGTACCCATCGTCGATGACCTTTTGCACCGCCTCGCCATACTCGTCCGCCGTGCATATGAGGGGGCGGCCATCGGAATCGGTCAGGTTCGACCAGCCATTGGCATAGAGGCGCAGGCGCACGTTGACCAGGCCACCCATCAACTCGTACGCGGGCGCGCCCAGGGCCTTGCCCTTGATGTCCCACAGCGCTTCATCGATGGCGCTCATCCCGCCATACACGACCGGCCCGCCACCCAGGCCCCAGAACGAGTGCCGAAACTGGGTGAACCACAGTTTCTCGATGCGGAACGGATCTGCGCCGATGACAAAGCGCTCCACCAACTGCTTGAGCATGGCCATGCCGGCGGCGCTGCCGGTCCCATAGGCCAGGGCCACCTCGCCCAGACCATAGATTCCTTCGTCTGTCCACAGCCTCAAGACTACCAGGTGGAGCCCCTGCTTGTTGTCCCTGGGGCGCGCGTCATAGATCTCGGCCGAGCGGATGCGCATGCGTTTCCTCCTATGAAAGGTATCGTCTTCTGATGGGCCGCGTGATGGCCGAGACGGTCCGAGTTGCCGAGTACCGAGCTGATCAGGGGCAAGCCGGTGACGACGCCAGTCCAGCGTCAATCCTCTGCCACAACTATCTGGTGGCCCATCACGCGGGGCACGGTAACATGGATATAGCCATCCTCATACATATGGTCCAACGTCTCATCCTGAGGCGCCAGATAGACCCGCCGCGGCTCGCTGGCCGCGCGAAAGCGAACGGTCACGTTGTGGATCGGGATGACATCCTCGATGGTATCAAACCCGAGGCCGCGCCGCTCGGGAATATAGTGGAGCAGATGCAGCACGGTGCGATTCTCTTGCGGTTGACGGAGAAGCGTGACCTGGGCCGTGCTGGGGGCATCGGTGGTCACCAACGGCGCGGGCAGCAGCAAGCGTAACGCCGCCAGCACCAGCCGCTTGTACCAGAGGGGAGCCTGGCGACGATAGCCGACGAACAGCGGGTGCGCCATATAGATCACGTTGCCCTGTGCGTTGCAGGTAATAGCGGGATACTCTTGTGGGTTGGCGGGGTCCATGGGCGTCTGGCGATGGGAGCAAAAGTGATCCCACGCCCGGTCAAAATAAGGCCCGACGGTCTCTGCCAGGATGCGTGCCCCCTCCGCAGGGCGCACGGCCAGGCCACGCTCATACATCACATACTCAGTATCCTCAAGATCAGCCCCCAGCTCGGGCAGCGGTCGCAGATAGTCGGCGACGTAGGGGGCAGCCCCCACCAACGTGACGCCTAACTCGTCCAGGGCAAAGCCGATTCCGTCAGGATGCAGGCCGGCGCGGTGTGTCGCCAGCACCTTGCCGCCGCCCTCCAGGTAGGCGCGCACCCTGTCGGCCAGTGCCTCATCGAACGGCACCTTGTCCGGAAAGATCAATACCCGGTAGCGTCCCCAGTCGGCGCGCTCGTCGACGAAATCGAACTGGTGGTGTCCCTCCAGCAGCATCCGCAGCACGCCAGCGTGGGACGTGTCGACGCGCCCATCGTCGGCATCCACCGCCTCCACGTTGAACACCCCGATCTCTACCTGCGCCTCGGCCTCGATGCACCAGGGCTCTTTGGCCTCCACCTGGGCATAGACCCGTCCGATCAGGTCATACACCGGCGGGCTGAGGGCGCCCCGGGGGTGGAGCTGGTCGCCGATGCAGCAGGCCGCGCCGTTGGCCAT
>SLPC01000055.1 GCA_007132185.1 Anaerolineae bacterium
AGCAGAGTCCAATTACCATACGCCGAATGGCTCGAAAAGACATGACGCCTCCCTGATTCGCGGTTACGTCTGCGGATTATGGTGCGGGCAGGCGGGGGCGTCAAGCCAGCGGCGATTGCAGACGTTCACAGGAACGGCGCGGGTCGGTTCCTCGTATCCTGCAAGATGAGCGTGCACATTCAAAAAGACCGGCTGCAAAGCGAAACCCCTCTTTGGCACAACGCGTATAGAAAGATGGCAGGCAGAGAGCGCTATATATGGACTTGACTGCACGCATATTGGCGATACGGATTGGGTCAGGAGAGGCAAGGACCCAAAGCCCTATTGGATGCCAGGGAACGGATTGTGTGATCAGGAGGGACAGAATGCAGAACCGAACACTTTGGACGATTGTGATCCTGTTGGTCGTACTGGGACTATTGGCGTGCTGCTGTATCGGCCTTGTCATGGCAGCGGGCATGGCCACATACCGCACTACAACCGGCGTGACCGAGTTCCGCACTGTGCCGGGCATCCCGATCCTTCCGGGCGTGACCACCGTGCGCGGTACGCGCCAGGTCGTCGAGCGCGAGTTCCCCTTGGGCGATGTGGATCGGGTGCATCTGACCACCTCGGCAGACCTGACGATACGGCTAGGGACAGAAGCGTCGATACATATCGAGGCTGAGGAGAACATCATCGATCTGGTCGAGTGGGAAGAGCACAATCGCTCTCTCATCATCTCGATGCGCCCCAACATCCGTATCATCCGTCACGAGCCGATCCTCATCACGCTCACAGTACCCAATCTGGTAGCCGTCGTCTCGGCGGGTAGCGGCAACATCGACGCGCCGGACATGCTGGGCAAAATCGTCACCATCCATCTGATGGGTTCAGGTGATATCAACGTGGATTATATCGAGGCCCAGACGGTCGACATTGCATCCAGGGGCTCTGGCGACATCCGCGTTCTGGGCGTTGAGGCCGATCGGATCGATGTCAACATGATGGGCTCGGGCTCGGTGCACCCCGGCGATGGTGTTGTCAACACACAGGAGATTACCATCACCGGTTCAGGGGACTATATGGCGGAGAATCTCGAAAGCGCTCAGGTTACGGCCAGCCTCATGGGCAGCGGCAGCGCCCGTGTGCGCGTCATCGAGGAGCTATCGGCCCGGCTCTTTGGCAGCGGCGATCTCGAGTATATCGGCTCGCCGACGATGGACGCCAGCGCCGTGGGCTCGGGTCGAATCCGCCAGGTGGAGCGATAGCCGCAAGAGAAACGAGTTCCCGAGATGTGCTTTGTCTCGGGAACTCACTGGGGGACGCTAGTCAGCGCACGCCAATCAGCGCACGCTACTCAGCGCACGCTACTCGGTGTATGCAGCAATACCGACGACACCGGGACCGCCGTGGGTTCCCACCACCGGGGTTATGGTGGATATCACTAGCTCGGCATTGCCGAGCCGCGAGCGCAATTCCTGAAGCAGTGACTCTGCTTCGGCCTTTGCCTCGGAATGGATAACAGCGGCATGTATCGGCCGGCTGGTATCCAGACGCTCTGAGATGATCTCGACGACGCGATTCAGGGAGCGCTTGCGGGTACGCACCTTGTCCAGCGATTCGACCACCCCTTCCTCGGTGCGAATCGTGAGCAGGGGTTTGAGCTGGAGCGCTGTTCCCAGCAGCTTGGCAGCACCGCCAATGCGCCCTCCCCGGTGCAGGAATTCCAGCGTCTCGACGGTAAAGACCACCTCGAGCTTGGAGCGCACCTCTTCTACGGCCGCAATGATCTCTTGCACAGAACCGCCCTGATCGCGAGCTCGGGCCGCTGCCAGCACCTGCCAACCCAGGCCCATCGACACCGAGCCGGAATCGATGACGTGGAGCGGCTTATCGAGCATGCTCTTGGCCGCATTCGCCGAGGCAATGGTGCCACTGAGTTTTTCCGAGATGCAGATGACGACGACCTCGTCGGCGTCAATGCTTTCGATGGCCTTCACAAAGTCGGCTGGCGTGGGCTGGGACGTAGTGGGATGGGCAGGGTCTTTGGGCAGACGATTGTAAAAGGTCGCATTGTCGATGTCTACGCCGTCGCGCAACTGCTCTCCATCCCACAGCACATAGAGTGGAATGACATGAATATCGTGCTCTTGCGCCAGATCGGCAGGCAGATCACTCGTACTGTCGGTCATAATGGCGATTCGATAGTTGCTCATTCCGTCCTCCCCCTAGGCAAAACGCTGCTATACGCCTTCTTGCACCATAACCCCCCAGAGCGCTGCGAGTTGCGCCCGAGCCGAGTTATTTGGGCAGATTAGAGCCTGCTTACTGGTACGTTTGTCGATTCAGACTCGGGCCTCTACCGAGAGAATTGACATCCCCAGTGTTACGCCGTACAGTGCGTGCTCTCAAGAGTCTGTTTGACAGTTTACATGGGTAGACAGTTCCATGAAGAGAGCGTATCTGCTGTGTGCCGTGCTCTTGCTCCTGCTGGCGGCCTGTCAGGAGCAGGTTCCTCTGCTCCATTCGACTCCCTCCCCGGCGGCGCAGAGCGCGCGGGTCGACCCGTCGCCCACGCAAACCATCACACCAACCGCCACGTCCACACCCTCTGTGACAGCGACGCCGAGCTCCACTCCGACGCTCAGCCCAACGGCGACGGCGTCCCCCTCTCCGACGCCCACCGTGACACCGACGCCAGACCCATATGCAGGTCTCACGATCGAGGACCTGCGCAATCGCACCTATGGCGGCGGCGAGCTGGTGATTGAGGAGACGCTGGCTACCACGCCAGCCTTTACCCGCACCCTGATCACCTACCCCAGCGATGACCTGACCATCTATGGGTTCATGAATGTGCCCGTGGGCGACGGACCTTTTCCTGTGGCCATCGTGCTGCATGGCTATATCGATCCCGCCATTTACGAGACCGTGGCCTACACCACGCGCTATGCCGATGCCCTGGCCCGGGCAGGCTATCTCGTCATTCACCCCAACCTGCGCGGCTATCCGCCCTCAGACAGCGGGCCGAACACGTTCCGGGTGGGGATGGCTATCGATGTACTTGACCTGTTGGCACTGGTGCGCGAGCAGGCGGGCCAGCCGGGGCCCCTGGCCCAGGCCGATGCCAGCGCCATCGCCCTCATGGGGCACAGCATGGGCGGGGGCATCACCTGGCGCGTCCTCACCATCGATCCGGGCGTGGGCGCTGCGGTTCTGTATGGCTCGATGCATGCCGACGAGCTGGAGAACCGCAACTGGCGACTGCGGCGCTGGGGTGGGACGCGCCCTGGCCCCGAGATGGACGCACCCGAAGCGGATCTCGTGCGCATCTCGCCCGCCAGCTACCTGGCTGACATTGTCGCGCCGGTGAGCATCCATCATAGCATCCATGATGAGACCGTGCCCTACGAGTGGTCCGAGGAACTGGCCGCCCGTATGGAGGATCTGGGCAAGACCGCCGAGTTGTTCCTTTATGCCAACACGCCTCACACCTTTCGGGGCGAGGCAGACCAGCTCTTTATGCGGCGCATGATCGCCTTTTTCGACGCGCACTTGAGGCCGCCTGTCGAATAGCTAGCTGGCGCGTGGCTGCGACTCGTGGCGCGGCAGGCGGCCGGTGAATACCAGCCAGGCGATGAACAGCGCCATGCCGATCCAGGCCGGCGGGCTGGCCAGGGTGCCCCCCCATACGATATCGACCCCCGGCTCTAAAAAGAGCAAGGGCAGCGCCGCTGCCGCGTTGAATGATCCATGGGCCAGCGCCGGCGCCCAGGGGCTGCGGGTCTCTAGATAGACCCAGCTCAGGATGGTGCCCAGCAGCAACGAGAGGATCACCATCATCAGGATGCCAAGGACAGGCTGGCCGGGATAGTTGTGCCCCTGCGCGATGGCCGGCGCGTGCCACACACCCCAGATGGCGCCGCTGAGCAGGATGGCCCGCCACATCCCCAATGGCAATAGCTTGGGGAGCAAATAGCCCCGCCAGCCCAGCTCCTCACCCAGGGCAAATATCGTGTTGATGATGGGGCCAAATAGCAAGCTGCCCACGATCTGTAGGGCCATGATCGCCCATGCCGGGATCGTCTCCTGCGCCGGCAACGCCTCCATACCTTCTCGCAGCACCGTCAATTCGGGGTCGAGCCGGCCGGTACCGACCAGCGCGGTAAACAAAAGCGCGACGACCGCCAGGGCGATAGGAAGGAGCCAGGCCCACAAATAGTACCGCTTGGGCCCCAGGCGACCCAGGTTCAACCCTCTGAGCTCACGCTCCATCACATAGGTATTGGTTATCAGGGCGCTCACACCAGGCATGAGCATGGCCAGCGACCAGGCCGCCATGGCGATAATCTGTGGGCCCGCCGGGATGACGCCGCCCAGCACCACCGGCGCCAGAAACAACGGCCACGAGAGGCCGAACGTCAGGCCGAGAAACCAGACGAGTGCCCGTTTGGTGTCCTTGGGATCCATGTCACTTGGAGTGCTCATCTGTGATCTGTCTCTCTATAGCCAGCTGTAGATGCCAACGCTTGCGCACGGCCACTTTTTGCGACGAGGGCGCTTCTCATGACGTAACAATCAGACACAATACCGTCTTGGAGAAGCGCCTGGAGAGGAATTCTTTCCAGAGACGTCTCTTGCGCAGGCTATTCCGGATGGCTGATGACGATGCGGGTAAAGGCCACCTCACTATAGTCGCCCGCCAGCGATGACACCGACAGGCCAACGCGCCCGCTCGCCAGCCTGTTGTCCGTTACCTCGGCCAGCGAGTGACCATTGACCGTTAGGGTAAGGGTATTGCCAATAGCCGTCGCGCGGACCGTGTTGACGGCGTTTCGCTCTGCACGGATATGTGGCGACCGTGTGGGACCGACCAGGGGCTGGGGATGGCCATCCACCGCCGTCTCGATGACAAAGTAACCGTCGGCGCTGATGCCAAGGGTATATGCGTTGCCCCGGCCATCATCCCGCAGTTCGACATTCTGCCAGTTATCATCGGTCCCGCCCAGCCATACCATGTCGACCTCGACGACCACATCATCTACCTGCAGGTCGGCCAAAGATGATTCGACTCGCATGTCGCTGTGCGTATAGTTCACAATCACAAGAGACCCATCCCGATATCGGCTCGAGCCCTGCGGCCTGTCGGAGATATCCCAACCACTAGATGGATCTCGAAAGTCATCGGCAAAAATAACCCCCGCAGACAAAGTCTCAGCCGGCTCGGGGGTCGAGACGCTCTCGAGCTCGACGATAACCTCGACGATCCGTGTCACCTCGACCTCGACGAGCTTTTCTACGGACACCGGAACCTCGACGACTCTTTCGACGATTTTCTCTACCTCAACAACCCTCGTGACCTCGACAGTCAGCGCTTCTGCGGCGCGGTCCAGCTCCATGAAGGAACAGGCAGCCGTAGCCAGACCAGTTGCCACCAGAATGCCCAGTAGGGCGACCCATCTCTTTGCCAACATCCTCTCCCCCCTTTTGCGCATCGACTTGTCCCCGGCATTCAAATCGTTCACCCGCATCTCAACACGCCCGCGTATGGCATGCTCCCGATTTGTGAGCTGTCTATAGATCCGAGGTCTTTCTCATCGGCGGCACCAAGACCCGATGCTCGGGCGCCATCCTACTGTATCCGGGTCTTGCTGTCCAGCACTCTAAACGCAAAATGCCGCAAGTCACCCTGCGTCGCAGTGCACCTCGCGAAGCCGGCTCCAAGCGCCGAACTCGTTACATCCCCAGGATCGGCCGCAGCGCCTCGATCTCGGCTTGATCCTCGACCATGATGTACAGGTAGAGACCGCGGGGGTCCAGGCCGTCCACCAGCTCGCGGGCCTCATCGGACGTGAACGAGCCCCGGATCAGTAGCGGCCGCCCCGCCTCCTGAATACGCCGCCAGTAGGGCAACATGCCCGCCACAGGCGGTCCGCCCGAGATCAGCTCGTAATTCACCTCAAAGCAGCGAATCTCGTCGATCTCGAGAAAGGCGTCCAGCAGGAACATCGAGGTCGAGTGCAGGTGGATGAACGCGCACTCGAAATGGCTCGCCAGCTCGCAATCCACGGGCTGCAGAAACTCGCGATAGAGCCGGGGCGAATACAATCCCGAGGCGTCCTCCTGCATGCGGATGATGGGGCCAGGCGCCCAGAGCTGATACTGGCCATCATAGTAGCCGCCATGGTAGAGGGGAATGCGGCGCCACGCCTCGACGGTGATCTCGCGGAAGATGTCGGACAGCCTCTCCAGCAGGCATCGGGCCCGCTCGGGTTCTTCCAGCAGGTCCATCACACTCTGACTATGGCCCCGCAGTGAAGCCGCCAGGTCCGACGGGCCGTGCAGCGTGCCGTGGCTTACAGGATAGCGCCCATCGGCATGCCGGGCCAGCGCATCGACAAAGGCCATGTAGGTCTGAAACCAGGGATCGTCATGATCGAGGCGCAGCCGCTCCAGCTCGTCCCAGGGGAGGCAGCGCTCCTCGCCCAGGATGCTGCCTGGCAGGATACGTAGCTTGCCCCCCAACATGCCGTCCAGCCAGGGCACGGCCTGCGAGGGGGTCGCCCCACGAAAGATATCATCGTCGATGATCTCCCCCTCACGCAACAGGCGCTCCTGGTCCTCGACAAAGGCCTCGGGCTCGACCATCTCTGGCGTCAGATACGCATGATCTTGCCAGGCCGCACTGGCGGCAAACTCTTGCAGGGGAAACCAGGTCTTATAAGAGAAGCCGACCAGGGGCCGATCGGCGTTCCCCCGGGACCAAAAGGCGCGATAGCGGGCGACCTTGGCCGGGTCGTTGCCAAAGGGGTATGTCGAGGGCATGGGATCCTCCTTGCATCACGATGAACCACCAGCGTCACATTGCGCCAGCAGTGTCACGGGCCATGCTACCACGCCTAGGCAGCCCCGTCCAACGCTTGCTGA
>SLPC01000165.1 GCA_007132185.1 Anaerolineae bacterium
CCTACACCATGCTGGCGGCCTATGCCGTGGCCCGCGAGTATGGCGTGACGCCCGACGAGATCGCCGACGCCCTGGCCAACCTGCCGCCCCAGGCCGGTCGCCTGAACCCGCTGCCGGGGCATCGCGGCGCCCAAATCCTAGACGATACCTTTAACGCCAGCCCCGAGTCGGCGGCCGCGGCCCTCGACGCCCTGGGGACGCTACCGGCCCGGCGGCGGTGGGTGGTGCTGGGCGACATGGCCGACCTGGGTGACGCCGCCGAGGGCGCCCACCGCGAGATCGGGCGGCTGTGCGCCGGCGTAGCCGACCGTCTGGTGGCCAAGGGCGAGCTGGCCCAGGTTGTCGCCCGTGAGGCGATCTCCGCCGGCATGGATGCCGACCACGTGCTGGTCAGCTTCACCGACGGCGAGATCGTCGCGGCGCTGCAGGGCGAGCTGGGCGACGGCGATTTGGTGCTGATCAAGGGGAGCGCCACGGCACGCATGGAGCGGATCACCGCCGAGCTGCTGGGCGATGGCGCCGATCCTGAGGCGGTTCTCCCGCGCCAGAATCGCGGCTGGCAGGCGGTACGCCTCGGGCAGCCCGGCCGCCCCACCTGGGTCGAGATCGACCTGGGCGCCATCGCCAACAATACGCGGCGTATCCTCGAGCGTGTGGGCTCTGACGTCGAGCTGCTGGCGGTACTCAAAGCCGATGCTTATGGCCATGGCGCGCAAAAGGTGGCGCGCACGGTGCTCAACAGCGGGGGCCATTGGCTGGGCGTCGCCTGCCTGGGAGAGGCCATCGAGCTGCGCCAGGCGGGCATCATGGCCCCCATCCTCAACCTGGGCTTTACCGCGCCCTGGCAGGCCCGCGACGCCGTGCGCCACGATGTGACGTCGACGGTCTTTTCGCTACATGTGGCCGAGGCGCTGGCCCGTGCCGCCCGCGACCTGGCCAAGCCAGCCCGGGTGCATGTCAAGGTGGATACGGGCATGGGGCGCCTGGGTCTCTTGCCGGACGAGGTGGCGCCCTTTGTGGCCCAGCTCCGGCAGATCGAGGGGCTGGACGCGGACGGCCTGTTCAGCCACCTGGCCGCCGCGGATGCTGGCGAGCTGGACTATACCCACATGCAGTTGGCGCGGTTTGCAGCCGTTGTGGAGACGCTGCGCCGTCAGGGAACCCTGCCACCACGGGTGCACATCGCCAACAGCGCCGCCTCGCTCCGCCTGCCCGAGAGCCACTATAGCATGGTGCGGGTGGGGATCGCGCTTTATGGCCTCTCTCCCTCCCCCGACGCCCCCTGCCCGCCCGAGTTTGCGCCCGCCCTGGCGTTCAAGTGCCAGATCGCTCAGGTCAAAGAGCTGCCCACCGGCAGCGCCATCGGCTATGGCTGCACCTACCGCACCCAGCGCCCGTCACGCATCGCCGTGATCCCCGTGGGCTATGCCGACGGGTTCAGGCGCGCGCCGCGCACCTGGGAGTACGTCCTGGTGCGGGGACAGCGGGCTCCGCTGGTGGGACGCGTGTGCATGGACCAGACCATGCTGGATGTGACGGACATCCCCGGCGTGCGCGAGGGCGATGAGGTGGTGCTCATCGGCAGCCAGGGCGCCGAATCCCTCACCGCCGACGATGTGGCGCGCCAGTTGGGCACCATCAACTATGAGGTGGTGTCCCAGATCCTGGCCCGGGTACCCCGCATCGTCTAGGCGGCTCCATCCTCGGGCTTCGTGCTCTCTTGTCGCTCCTGGCGTTTGGTGCTATCGTATCGTCATCGAGACCCTGCCGCGCGCCCACACCAGGAGGAAGATACATGCCAGCCATCGCCGTCAAGCCGGGCATCTATTGGATCGGCGTCAACGACCGCACCACGGACCTGTTCGAGGGACTATGGCCCATCAGCCATGAGGGCGTTTCTTACAACAGCTATCTCGTGCTGGACGAGAAAAAGGCGTTGATCGATATGGCGGCAGGGCATCATGCCACGGGGCTCTTGGAGCAGATTCAGGACCTCGTCGAGCCCACCGAGTTGGACTATATCGTCGTCAACCATATGGAGCCCGATCATACCGGCGCCCTCGTCCTGCTGCGGAGCCTCGCCCCCCAGGCCGAACTGGTTGTCAGTGCCAAGGCAAAAGCCATGATGTCCGACTTTTACGGCATCACCGAGGGGCTACGTGTGGTCAATGACGGTGATACCCTCTCGCTTGGCTCGCATACCCTCTCATTCTACATGGCGCCCTTTGTGCACTGGCCCGAGACCATGGTGACCTATGCACCGGAGCAAAAGGTGCTCTTCTCCTGTGACGCTTTTGGCGGCTATGGCGCCATGCGCGGCGATATCTTTGACGACCAGCACGCCGACCTGGATTACTATATCCAGGAGTCTCTCCGGTATTATGTCAATATTGTGGCCCGCTTCAGTGGTCCCGTACTGCGTGCCATCGACAAGCTCAAGGATGTCGAGATCGAGGTCGTTGCTCCGTCTCACGGCCTGCTATGGCGGCGCGACCCGGGCCAGATCATCGAGCTCTATCGGCAATGGGCCACGTATGCCTCTGAGGCTCCCAAGCCAGGCGTCACCCTCGTATACGGCTCTATGTATGGCAACACCGAGCGCATGATGAACGCCGTGGCCGAGGGAGTCACCCAGGCCGGCGTGCCGCTGGCGGTCTTTGATGCAGCCCGCACGCATCCCAGCTACATCCTGCCCGCCCTCTGGACCCAGAGCGGCGTCATTGTCGGCGCCCCCACCTACGAGGTGTCCCTCTTTCCGCCGGTGGCCCAGGCCATCGAGACGGCGGTCCACAAGCGCATCATGAACCGCAAGGCGGCCTACTTTGGCAGCTATGGCTGGAGCAAGGGCGCCCTGCGTGGCCTGGAGCAGCTGACCGAGCCGCTCAAGTGGGAGTGGCTGGACACCCTCGAGTTTGCGGGTGCAACGACCAAAGAGAACCTGCACCAGGGCGAGGCCTTTGGCGAGCGCTTTGCCCAGAATCTGCTCCAGGGGCAATAGTCGCGGCAAACGGCCGACAACGGTGCGCGAGCGGTGCCGATGCCGGACAGCCGTCATGGAGCCAAGATGCAGTATCACGAGGTCTGCGGCAACATCCATATCCACACGATCCATTCTGATGGCACAGGCCGCGTAGCCGACGTGGCCCGTGCCGCCCAACAGGCAAGCCTCGATTTTGCCATCATCACCGATCACAACGCCTATCACCCGGAGCAGGCCGGCTGGTATGGCCGCACCCTCATTCTGGTGGGCGAAGAGCTGCACGACCCCGCCCGCCCCCATGCCAACCATCTGCTCGCCCTGGGAGCGGGCCGCGACCTGGCACCCGTCGAGGGCACCCTGCAGCAGCGGATCGATGCCGTGCGGGCGACCGGTGGGCTGGCGTTTCTGGCGCATCCCATTGACCGCAGCGGGTCGTATGCCGATGAGCCCGAGATCCACTGGGTAGATCGGGACGTCAATGGGTTCCATGGCCTCGAGCTATGGAACTATATGTCCGAGTTCAAGTCCCATGTTCGCTCGCGCCTCACCGCCCTATTGTTCGCCCATTGGCCTATCCTGGCTATGCGCGGCCCCTATCCCGAGACGCTACAGCTCTGGGATTCGCTATTGGAGCGCGAGATGATCTATGCCATCGCCGGTTCCGACGCCCATGCCAAGTCCTATGCGATGGGGCCAATACGACGCACGGTCTTTTCCTATGGTCACCTGTTGCGCGCCGCCAACACTCATCTCCTTCTGCAAGAGCCCTGGTCGAGGAGCCTGGCCCATGACGAGGCCCTGGTGTACGAGGCGCTGGCCCACGGGCGCGGGTTCATCGGCTATGATCAGCTCGCGCCCACACAGGGCACGCAACTGCTGGCAGAGGACGGTACAAACGACTATACTTTTGGTGAGACAGTTCACACACCCGGCCAGATCTGGTTCCGCGTGCAGATCCCGGCCCGAGGCAGCATAAGACTGCTGCAGAATGGGGCGCCGGTTGCTGTCTCGCGCGGGCGCTCACTGGCGTACAAGGTGGACACGCCCGGCGTCTACCGATTAGAGGTATATCGGCGCTACATGGGGCGCCAACGCGGTTGGATTTTCGGCAACCCGATCCGCATTGTGCGGAACGAGAACTGCGCCGGGTGATCATGAGGCTCGGCGCCTGATGAAAGGAAGCCATGCTTGGTGTATTGGCTGGCCTCATGACCGCCCTTTCGTGGGCGGTGGGTTCTGTCATGATGCGGGATCTCTCTCGCAAGTTGGATCCGGTTACGCTGAATGCACCGCGCACCCTGGTGGGGGGCCTGCTCATGATGGCGCTGGTATTTATGACCAGGCAGCAGGGAGGCTTTGCCAGCATCACCCCATTGCAGATCCTATTCATGGTGGGGAGCATGCTCGTAGGCGGCGGCATCGGAGAGGCTTTTTACGTCACGAGCCTCTCGCGCATCGGCGTGGCCCGTGCGTTTCCCATCGCCAGCATCTACCCCGCCCTCACCCTGGTGCTCGGCGTACTGATCCTCACCGAGATCGTAAGTCTGGGCATCGTGGCGGGACTGATGCTCGTCATCGTCGGCGTCGTCCTGATCAGCCGCATCTCATCCGGCGTGGTGATCGATCCGCACTACCAGACTACCGCGGGTGGTGTCTCATTCGCCCTGGGGGCGGCGGCATTTTGGACCATATCGATCCTGATGCTGGCGCCGGGCATCGAGGGCCACAGCGCAGTTGTTGTGTCCTCGATTCGTGTGCCCATCTTGTCGCTCGTTCTGTGGGCCATCGTGGCAGTGCGTGGCACCTGGCACCATCTGCTAAAGCTGACCCCCAGAGAGTGGGCCCTCCTATTGGTAGGCGGCCTGTTCGGCTGGGGCTTGGGCAGCATTCTGTTTGTGGTAACCGTATCGCTGGTGGGGCCGACTCAGGCAGCGATCCTGACCTCGACGTCGCCGATGTTTGCTCTGCCGCTGAGCGCGGTCCTGCTACGGGAACGTGTCAACGTCCACGTCTGGGTGGGCACCGCTTTGACCATCTGTGGCATAATCCTGGTCACCTAGTCCTAGAGCTATGAAAGGAGGGGCACATGTGCCCTGACACCCGGCAGCCCAATATCATCTTTTTCTTTACCGATCAGCAGCGGGCCGACACGGCGGGATGCTATGGCAATACCCTGGGCCTGACACCCAACCTGGATGCCATGGCCGAAGAAGGCGTGCGCTTTGACCTGGCCTTTACGGCCCAGCCAGTGTGCGGCCCCGCCCGTGCCATGCTGCAGACAGGCCTCTACCCCACGGTTACCGGCTGTTTCCGCAACGGCATCCCGCTCCCCACTGACGCCCGCACCATCGCCCACGAGCTGAGCGAGACGGGCTATGAGGTGGGCTATATCGGCAAATGGCACCTGGCGGGCCGTGGCCGTTACGAGACCCAGTGGGTGCCCGCCGAGCGACGCGGCGGCTATGAGGACTATTGGCTGGGGGCCGATCTGCTCGAGTTTAGCTCCTCCGCCTATGGCGGCGGCTACTATGACGCCGACAACCGCTACGTGCCCTTTGAGGGCTTTCGAGTGGACTCGCAAACCGACCATGTGCTCGACTATTTACGCACGCGCGATGGTCAGCAGCCCTTTTTCCTCTTTCTCTCGTACCTGGAGCCCCATCACCAGAACAACCTGGATCGCTATGTGGCGCCAGAGGGCTACCGCGAGCGCTATGAGGACTATGCTGTGCCCGGCGACCTGGAGCAGTTCCACGGCGGCGACTGGCAGGACAACCTGCCGGACTATTACGGCATCTGCGCCAATATCGACGAGAATCTGGGGCGCATACGGGCCGAGCTGGAGACGCTGGGCATCGCCGAAAACACCATCATCCTCTACACCAGCGACCACGGCACCCATTTCCGGACGCGCAACGCCGAGTACAAGCGCTCCTGCCACGAGGCCTCGATCCGTATCCCGATGGTGGCGTGCGGCCCGGGCCTGCGAGGGGGTCGCGTGGTGGAGGAGCTGGTCAGCCTGGTGGACATCCCACCCACGATCCTGGAGGTGGCCGGGGCGACCACGCCAGAGCACTATCAGGGGCGCAGCCTGCTTCCGTTGGTGAATGGAGAGATCGATGACTGGCCCGATGATGTATTCATCCAGATCAGCGAGTCGCAGGTGGGCCGTGCCATTCGCACCGCCCGCTGGAAGTATGGCGTCACGGCCCCGCACAAGAACGGCAACCGTGACGCCGCCAGCGGCGTATATGAGGAGCAATATCTGTACGATCTGGAGAATGATCCTGATGAGTTGCTGAACCTGATCGGCGATCCGGCGCATCGCGCTGTGGCCGACGAGCTCTGCGAGCGGCTGCTCCACCGTATGGAGGCCGCCGGAGAGACACGCCCCGAGATCGTCAAAAAGTAGAACGAATCGTGTCGCCTGTTCGTAACAAGGGAGTCATCTGTGGACTATAGCGAAACTGGGGCGCCTCGCACGCCCGTCCCCTGGACCGTCCGTGATATGGTGTACGCAGGACTGGCCACCATCGGCCTGATGCTCGTTGGCTTTATCCTGCTGGCGATCGTGGCCTTTGCTCTGGGCATTGACGTGCAGGACCCAGAGCAACAGGCCCTGGTTGTGTTTGCCGTGTTTGCCCTGGAAGCGCTCATGATTCCGCCTGTCTGGTGGTGGTCGGTACGCAAGTATGGTACCAGCCCTCGGATCCTTGGCCTGCGCGGCTTTCGCTGGCTGCGGGGGATCGGCCTGACCCTTTTGGGCCTGGCGGTTATCCTGGCCATCAATGTGGGATGGTCGTGGGTCATGGAGCGCTTTGGCCTCGAAGGCCAGCCCGATCTGGTGCCCGTGTTCGGCGAAGGGATCGGTGGGTTTCTTAGTGCCCTGTTAGTGGCGGGTGTTGTAGCCCCGGTGGCGGAGGAGCTGTTCTTTCGCGGTTTTCTCTATGCCGGGCTACGCGACCGTTGGGGATTGACCGCAGGCCTCGTCGTGTCATCGGTGCTCTTTGGCGTCATACACCTCACCCCCGGCGTCATTTTCCCGATCATTCTGATGGGAGCAGTCTTTGCGGTGCTCTTTGAGCTTACTGATTCGGTCTGGCCGCCCATTCTGCTTCACGCCCTGGTCAACGGGCTAGCCGTGGTGGGTCTGTATGCGAACGCAGCCATCTGATGCGGAGAATAAAGCAGAATCGGCTCTTTTTGGAGTAGGCCCGCTTGGAGCCTGGCCCTCTTGAGATGAAAGCATGGAGAATTCGACGAGCCTGCGCATCGACGGAAGAGGCCGCCCGTCTCAAGGCCCTCGAGGCCGCTGCCCTCGGGGATAGCGACCTGAGCGCCGCCGAGATGCGGGCTGTGCTGGCTCGCCCCGATCAGACGGTGTACCTGGCCGAGGCGGGGCCCGAGACCGTGGGCCTGCTGGCGGTGTTCGAGACCGCAGCGCCCGCCGGCAGGCGCCTGGAGCTGGACATGCTGGGTGTGGCCAACGGATGGCGCGGGCGTGGCATCGCCAGCTCCCTCGTACACCGGGCGATCGCCGACGGCCTGGAGCGTGGCATCCGTTCTTTTCGAGCCATCGTCGCCGTCGACAATGCCGCGAGTCTGGCCGTGTTTCGACGATGGGGCCTCCGCGCCCAAGGAGGCGTGTGCGACATGCTGACCTACAGCATACAGGGGACCGTCTCTCAGCCCTATCTGCCGCCAGAGTGGCGCGAGGTAGCGTCCCCTGAGCAGGCCCAGGCCCCGTCCAACTGGCTCGAGCCGCTGCTGGCCTATCGCGATCTGCCCGGCTATTGCCTCGTCCTGCTCCTCGACGAGCTGGGCCGTCTCGCCGGGGGCGCCGCCCTGCTCACTGTGCATACGATAGCATACAGTGGTATATGGATCGAGGAGCATCAGTGGCGGGATCGAACGGCCATGCGGGCTGTGGCTCGGGCGGCTGTGGAACGCGCCAAATCGGCGGCGCTGGACGAAGTGGGTTTGCTGCTCGATAGCTCTGCGGATAACTGTGTGTACTGGGCCTTTGCCGGCGAAGGCTATCAGCGTGCCGGCCGATATCACAGGCTCGTGCGCCATGATAAAGCCTAGACGCATCCAATTCGACCTGTTCCTGCTCCTGCTTGTTCTGCTCATTGCGGCCAAGGGCTACTTTTCGTATACAGCCCTCGCATCCATCTTTCGTGATCCTCCCGCGTTCTATGCGCAGGTCAGCGAGTGGGGCGCCTGGGGGCCGATCGCCATGGTCGGTCTGCAGGCTATACAGGTGCTCGTGGCGCCCATACCGGGTCAGTATCTGGGCATGGCAACAGGGTACCTCTATGGCCTTTTATGGGGCACGGCGCTTTCAATGACGGGCCTGGGAATTGGCTCTTGGCTGGCGATGCTGCTGGCGCGACGGCTGGGACGCCCCCTGGTGGAACGGGTGGCCAGCGCCGAGATAATCCAGCGTCTGGACAGTCTGTCGCGACGACACGGTCTGTGGGCGTTCTTCCTCGTGTTCTCTTTGCCTTTTTTGCCCACCGATGTGGGCTGCTTTATCGCAGGCCTCACACCGCTACCGATTGCGAGCCTGCTCGTGCTCGCGGTCCTGGGGCGCCTGCCTGGCGTGCTACTGCTCAACTGGCTCGGCTCGACCTCGCAGGCCCTCGGGCCCACGGCTGTGGCCGGGCTGATGGCCGGCGCCGTCTTGGTTGCAGCTGTGATGATCCGCTACCGGGCCCAGTTCCAGGAGCGGATGTTTGCCCTGCTGCAACGGATAGAGGTCTCATAGCCGATCAGAGGAATGAGACGTGGAGGCAGATGATGGCCTAGCTCAGGCCATCGTTGATGGCCTGGCGCAGTTCCTCCAGATCGAACGGCTTGATTAGCACGGGTACGCCCTGCTCATCCAGAAAAGCGCGTGTCGTCGGGCTGATACTATCGCCCGTCATGAACAGCACATTCTCTCTCATGTCGGGATACTCGTTGAGTATCACGTCGTACAGTTCGACGCCATCCATGTTGGGCATTCTGATATCGCTGATGATCAGGTCAAAGGGAATCTGGCCCTCTCTCGCGCGCCTCAGGTAGTTGAGCGCCTCCTGCCCATCATGGGTTACCACCGTGCGATGGCCCTCTCGCGACAGCACGCGCTGGACGATGCGCGCCACCGGCTCTTCGTCCTCGACCAGGAGCACGAGCCGGTTGGTCAGGCCCGTCATCTCGGTCAGCTCTTCGTCTTGCGCGATCTGCGATAGCTGAGGCGCATGAGGCAGCTCGACGACGAATTCGGCCCCGGGTCGGTCGGTATCGGCGAGATAGATCCGGCCCGCATGCGCCGAGATGATGCCAAAGCAGATGGCCAGGCCCAGGCCGGTTCCCTTGCCCACCTCCTTGGTCGTAAAAAAGGGCTCAAAGAGGTGTTGCTTGGCCTCTGGGGTCAGGCCAGGCCCCGTATCCACGATGCGTATGCGCACCGTGGCTCCATCCAACTCGGTGTGCACGGTGAGCCGACCTCCTCCATGAGCCTGCACCATGGCATCACGGGCGTTGGCCATCAAATTGAGAAACACCTGCTGCAATTGGTAGGGATCGCCCATCACGCCCAGCGTCTCGGGCGCCAGCTTGAGGTCGACAGCAATTCCTTCGACGCGCAACTGATATGCTATCACCTCGACGCTTTGTTGGAGCAATCGGTTCACATCGGTGGGACGCTGCATCGAACGGTGCTCACGCGCAAAGGTCAGAAGATTGCGGACAATGCGCGCTGCCCTCTGAGCCTGTTCATAGATGCGCGTGGCATCTTGACGAGTTTGAGGATCGAGGCCGTCGCTCATCCGAAGGAGCTGCGCATAGCCAGAGATGGCTGCCAAAGGATTGTTGATCTCGTGAGTGATGCCAGAGATGAGTTGCCCCAGCGCCGACAGCTTCTCTGACTGAAGCAGTTGGGCCTGGGTATCACGCAGCTCGTTCAGGCTCTGCTGCAAATTCTTGACCAGATCGGCGTTATCGATGGCCGTCGCCGCCAGGCTTGCAAGCGTCAGCAACAGCCGCTCGTCCTCCTCGTCAAAGGCATACGGCTCGCTGGAATCAACGGTCAATGTGCCGATCGTTTGCGTACGCACCACCAGAGGTGCCGTGAGGAGAGAGGCAATGCGACGCGAATGGGGGCGAGCAAGGAACCGATCATCTTTGGACACGTCGCCGATATTCACGATCTGACCAGTCAACAGCGCCAACCCGGCAGCGCCGACCCCCGTTCGCAAGGGTGTTGCATCGGAGCGCGGGGGGGTTGCCAACGCTTTGGAAGAGACGCTCATCGCTACCAAGAGATCGCTGTCTGTATCCAGGAGATGCAGAATACAGTTATCGGCACGCTTGAACGTGTCAGCCACCAGCGCCACAATCAGATCGACCAGCTCTCGTAGATTGACGGTAGACATGAACGCTTGCGAGACGCGAAAGATCAGCTCGTTATGACGCATCTCGCGGTCGCGCGCTGCAGCGAGTTGCCCATTTTCGACGGCACACGCCAGGAGCGCGCGCCACAGACTGAGACGATCCTGGTCCACGTGGGTTCCGCGCGGCCAGGCCATTTGGAGCACAAATTGCTCTCCGGGCGCGCCGGGCCAGGCCAGCACAGCCTTTGTGCCGTCCTCTGCGTCCTCGACAAGCGCCTGCGTACAGAGATCGGTGTTGTGCAATCGAATCAACTCTGGCTCCGGCTGCGACAGCGTCGCGGCCTCGACCGGGCATTCCGCGAGCAACTCGATCTGGCCCTGCCCCAGCCAGTGGATGGCCCCTCTGACAGCGTTCATCTCTTGCATCATGGCCACCAAAAAGCCATTGCCAAAGGTCGCTGTCCAATCACTCTTGGCGCCCATGGTACGCAGCGTACCTATGGTGGCCAGCAATTGTCGGGTGGGGTTCACAAGCTCACGTCCTTGGATTCACCGGACATCTTTTTCCTCCATGGTACCTGTCTGTGCCTCGATCCGCCGCTCCAGGCGTGCCAGACGATGCGCGAGCTCGCCGAGAGTCGTTGCTGGAGAGGGGCACCGCAGCCTTCCCTGACGCACGCCCCCCAGCGCACGGAGCACCACGGCCCGAGCCTGCTCATAGTCCCGTCTCTGGTGCTCCAGGTACTTGGCCAGCTCCACAAAGGGGTGCAACGAGGACCCGTCGAGAGCCTCTTCCCAGAGGGTGGCGGCTTTTTGCCAATGCCCCATGCGCTTGAGCATCATGGCCAGTCGCTGCCCACACTCCTCGCGTGCCGCCCCACGGCCTGATCGCAGCCCTTGCCGGTAGGCGGCCAGCGCCTCATCGACCTGTCCCTCATTCTCGTACAGACGCCCGATGGCCACGGGATCTCGATAGGGCCCCGGCGTAGCGTGGGCACTCTCCGCGAGCACGTGGGCAGCCCGCGTCGCCAGAGTCACCATCGAGAGAATGTCGAACCGGTTGTGCAACATCACCCGTGCGATCCCCTCTGTCTCGCCGTTACGGATATAGTCCTGATAGATCGATGGGATCAGATAGCCCGGCACGTCATCCCCTGGGCGCGGGACATCGAGCAGATCTCTTTCCAACGCCACCAGGGCACACGAGTCCAGCATGCGGCGCCACAGGCGTCGCGCAACTGGCAGCAGATCCAAGTGCGGGCGCTGCCCCAGCGAGGCATGACCATGGCCATTGAGCACACAGCGTGCATCAAGCAGGGGCACATCAAAGCCGATCCCATTGAACGAGACGAGGCCGGCGCCGCACGCGATCCTGTTGATGATCAGATCGAGCAGGCAGGGCTCATCGCCATAGTCTGGCATGAAATACTGTCGCACCACCAGATGCTCTGCCTCGATCTGGCCGATGCCGACTAAAAAGCAATAGGTGCCCGCTCCCCGACCCAACCCCGTCGTCTCTGTATCGATCCAGGCAGCCTGGGCCAGATCAAAGGGCTCGTTACGAAAGAAACGCCCCAAAAGAGACATGTCAGCCGCCGCGATCTGACCCAGGGCAAGATCGCCGTGCCGGTGTGTCAATGGAAAGGCCTGCTCGGCTACAAAGCAGCGCCCGAGATCCGATTCGACCCATTGTCCTGGAACCAGGCGCTCGAGCAAAGCCGCTTGGACGCGCCTGCGCTGCGGGCCAGAGATTTGCCGTTTTTGGATCAAGGCACGCCTCTGCAGTATCTCGCCAATATCCATATAACTCCCGCCCAAGATGCGCATCGTGCCGCACCCATGATACCGATATATTATAGCATGTCGCTACCCAGATGAAACCGCATCCGGAACCGTATTTACTTGGTATTTCGTTACTACGCTACCGCAGATCGGCCAGGGCGTCCAATAGCCCAATAGCATTCGGCTTGCGTTCCGACGCGGGCGCCAGTACCGGGCCGATACAGGCCGGACACCCTGCCTCGCAGGGGCAATAGCGTACCGCATGTGCCGCACTATGCAGCAGAGGCTGAATCAGACCCGGCAACCGGTCCGAAAGGCCGGCTCCCCCCGGGATCTGATCGTATACAAACAGCGTCGGTCGCTCGGCGCGACGCCCTGCTGAATCAGCATGGATGCCAATGTCACCCGGGTCACACAACAGCCAGAGGGGCGCAAGATAGCGCAAGAGGTGGCCCACATCGGCCAGAGTGCTTCCCAGGGCCACCTGCCGCTCTGCCAGGCGGTGACAGCGCGGACACAGCGTCACCAGGTTCGCAAGCCGATTGGCATCCCGATAGGTCTCATTGACGCCCAGAAGCCAAGCAAACTCGCGGAATGGGACAAGATGGTGGATGTCGTGGCTGTGACCGGGCCGTTCCGGCGCTCCGCAATGCACGCAGCGATAACCATCGCGCTGTCTGGCGCGCTCTCGCTGTACATCCCAATTGGGCCCGCGCGCGCCGCCGCGATCACCCGACCACAGGCCCTGCGCCTCCAGCTCGGCGATCAGGGCAGGCTGTACGCCCAGCCAACAGGATGTGGTCAGCATCATCTGCTCTGGCAGATCGACGGTGCCCCAGGCCAACACCTCATGGGTATCGAATCGCTGGCGCCGATAGCCGGTCACCTGGCGGGTCAGCCGAATCTCACCGTGGGCCACCGTCATGCGCTCGCCCTCGGTCGATGATACCACCTTCTCGATATCGATCTCTTCCCGTTCGCTGGGCACTGTGTAATAGTCCGTGCTCACCGGTTCCACATGAGCCAGACCTGCCTCCAGATCCAACTCACGCACCAGATAGGTTTGCCCCTCGTGCAGATAGATAGCTGCCTCGTGTAGCCAGCGCGGGGCGCTGCGCCGCTCCACCTCGCCAATGGTCACTGCGCGGCCTGCTTTCTCTTTGCCCGCTACAATGGCGACGCGAGCCGCCTCGGCGGACCGCAACGAGATCTCGCCGGCGGGAAAGCCCTGGCCCGCCCAAAACCATCGGCCACGGCTGAGCCGCGCCTGGCCGGCAGCCTCCAGCGCTCCCATAATCGCGTTCCGGTCCTCATCCTGCGCGACCTCACCGCCGTCGAACGGCAGCTCGTATAGCGCTGCCTGCTCCTGGCCACTGCGAACATACAGGTTGTCCGGATTGATGCGGGCAGCCTCGGCGCTGCCGTCGAACAGATGCTCCGGGTGTGTCATCAGATACTGATCCAGCGGCGAGGCCGAAGCGATCAGGAACGACGCCGAGGTGTCCTGACCTCGACCGCTTCGACCGATGCGCTGCCACGTACTGGCGACGCTACCCGGGTAGCCCACCAGAATCGCGGCGTTCAGCCCGCCAATGTCAATGCCCAACTCGAGGGCACTGGTAGCCGCCACGCAGCGCACGCTGCCATCCCGCAGCCCCGCCTCGATGTCACGACGCTCCGTGGCAAGGTAGCCGGCTCGGTAGCCTCGGAATGCGGTGGGCGACAGGCTCACCTCACGCGCCCGCCGGCGCAGGGCGATGACAAGCTGCTCGACAGCCATACGAGAACGGGTGAAACATACGATCTGTTGCCCACGGCGGACCAGTGCCAGAGCCAGATGCTCGGCATCAGCCAGGGGCGAACGCCGGATTCCCAAGCGCTCATCGACGATGGGTGGGTTATAGAGGGCGATATGGCGTTCCCCTTGGGGGGCGCCGTTCTCCTCGACCAGCTCGACCGGTGCGCCAATCAGGTTCTCGGCCAGTTCGCCCGGGTTGGCAATGGTGGCCGAGGCCAGTATGAAACGTGGATCGCTACCATAAAAGGCACACAGACGCCGCAAGCGCCGCAAGACATGCGCCACATGGCTGCCAAAGACGCCGCGATAGATGTGCATCTCGTCGATCACGACATAGGCCAGTTCAGAGAGCAGCTCCCGCCACTGGACATGGTGCGGCAGGATGCCCATGTGCAGCATGTCGGGGTTGGTGATCAGCACCTGAGCCCGCTCCCGAAGGCCGCGCCGGCGATGCTGGGGCGTATCGCCGTCATATGTGACCGCTGCCGCTCCCAGCTCGATCTCGTCCAGGTCCCTGTTCAACCCCTGCAACTGGTCTTGGGCCAGGGCTTTGGTGGGAAACAGGTAGATCGCGCGGCTGGCAGGCTCGCGCAGGAGGCGATCCAACACCGGAAGCTGGTAGCAGAGGGTCTTGCCCGAGGCGGTGGGCGTGACCACCACGACGTTTGCGCCGCCAAGAGCGTGCTCGACGGCCCGGGCCTGGTGGCTATAGAGCCGCTCGATCCCCCGCCCCATCAGGAGCGCACGCAAGCGTGGGTGCAGACCGACGGGCGTTGGAGCGTACCGACCGGGCGTGGGAGGCACCGTGCGCCAGACGACGATATGCGGCGCAAAGCGAGGGTCTTGCCGGATCGTGGCCAGCGTATTGTAATAGCTCGTCATGCTATGATCAGGGGTTAGCCTGGCCCTCGAGCAGGGCCATCAGCCCATCCTCGTCCAAGGTGGGCACGTCCAGCTTTTTCGCCTGTCGCGTTTTGCTGGCACCTGGTTTTTCCCCCACCAGCACATAATCGGTATTGCCCGAAACACTGCCCGTGACGCGTCCCCCATGCGACTCGATCAAAGACGCCGCCTCATCACGAGTCATCGACGGCAGGGTCCCCGTAATGACGAATGTGAGGCCGTCTAGCGGCTTTTCCACGGGCTCCTGGATAGGGGCCTCCTCGGCCAGACGCACGCCACGCTCCCCGAGCCGCTCGATCATCTCGCGATTGTGGGGCTGCTCGAAAAAGGCCACAATGCTGTCAGCAATGATGGGCCCAATGCCCTCGATCTCCACCAGATCGTCCGCACCGGCTTTTATGAGAGCATTCAGGGAGTGGTAGTGGTTCGCCAGGATCTGCGCCACCTGGCTGCCCACGCCGCGGATACCCAGCCCCGTGATCACCCTCCACAAAGGCCGCTCGCGCGACGCGTCCAGCGCCCGCAGCAGATTCTGAGCGCGCTTTTCCTGAAAGCCTTCTAGCGCCACCAGCTGCTCCTTGGTCAGGGCATAGAGATCGGCCACATCACGGACCAGCCCCGCATCGACGAACATGTGGGTCACACGGATGCCCAGCCCCTCCACATCCAAAGCCCCCCGCGAGGCCCAATGCTCGATACGCCGTATGCGTTGTGCCGGGCACTGGGCATTGTCACAGTAGACGGCCACTACATCTGGCTCCTGAGACACGGGCTCGCCGCAGGATGGGCAGGTAGTGGGAATGGAGGGAGCCTGCTCGTCGCCACTGCGTAACTCTTCAACCGGCTTGAGAACCTGTGGGATCACATCGCCAGCCCGACGCACGACAACGATATCGCCCTCGCGAATATCCTTGCGCAAGAGATCCTCAAAGTTATGCAGGCTGGCCTGGCGGATCTCAACGCCTCCCAGGCGCACAGGCTCTAGCACGGCATAGGGCGTCAGCACGCCGGTGCGCCCCACATTTACTTCAATGGATTGTAGGCGAGTAGTGCTCTCGCGGGCGGGAAACTTGAAGGCCACCGCCCAGCGTGGCGAGTTCCCCACGACACCCAGACGCTCCTGAAGGGCCAGGTCGTTGATCTTGATCACCACGCCATCCGCCTCATAGTTGAGGCCTTCACGATCATCCATCCATTCCTGGCAATAGTCCAGCACCTGGTCGATATCGTCAAAGAGGTGAATGTCGGAATTGACGGCCAAGCCCAGGGCGCTCAGGTACGCGAGGCTATCCCACTGGGTGGCGAGCCTGTGTCCCTCCACATAGCCGACGGCATAGGCATACAGGCGCAGGGGGCGCCGGGCAGTGACGCGCGAGTCGAGCTGGCGCACCGAGCCTGCCGCGGCGTTGCGGGGGTTGGCAAAGGGCTCGTGTCCCTCCTCGACCCGTTCCTCATTGAGCTGATCGAACAGATCGCGGGGCATATAGATCTCGCCACGCACCTCGATGCGTTCGGGAGTCTCAAGGCTCTCCCCCGGGTCGACGGGTATGCGCAGCGGCACGTTGCGGATGGTGCGCACGTTGGCCGTAATGTCCTCGCCCACGCGCCCATCGCCTCGGGTCGCACCGCGCACCAGAACGCCGTTCTCATAGGTTAGCGCCACAGCCAGACCATCGACTTTGGGCTCGGCCACAAACTGCAGGGGTGTATCATCCCCTAGCAGGCGCCGCACCCGCGCTAACCACTCGCGCACCGCATCCTCATCAAAGGCGTCGGCCAGGCTAGTCATGGGAACAGGATGCTCGACGCGATTGAACTCGGGCAGAGGTTCGGCGCCCACGCGTTGCGTAGGCGAATCGGGTGTCACCAGCTCGGGATGCTGGGCCTCCAGCTCCCGTAACTCGTGAATAAGCGCATCGTACTCGGCATCGCTGATCTCGGGGTCATCTAGAGCATAGTAACGATGCGCATGGTATTGAATAACGCGGCGCAGCTCGGCGATTCGCTCGGCGGCATCGGCTGTCATGGGTGCGAATGGGCTCCTTCTCAACGGTACAAGGCACGCCCAGAAACTGGATCGGCCAGGCCGATCCGTTCGCGCGTGCCCGTGGGAACGGAAATGCTACTATTGCTTGCGTAGGAACTCGGAGGCAACCCATCCAGAGGTGCCGACCTCATCACGTACCTGCCACCAGGTGAAACCGGTGGCCTCTTGGGGGCCGCCGACGACTTCGACGACCTTGTCCTCTGTGAGCATCTTGACCACCGGATGCCCTGTGCCCGCTCCGGATCGCATCCGCAGACCATGGCCGTCGGTGCAACAGACGGTGGCCATGTCTCCAATCGTCAAGGGGGCTAGGGGGGCTTCCTGCACCTCGGCATCCTCCGCTGGCTCGGCGGCCACATCTACGGGCGTCGGAGGCGGCAGCGTGGGCAGCGTTGTGGCCGGGGGAGCAACGGCCTCCAGCGTGGGCTGCTCAGTAGGCGACTGCGTAGGCTGAGCCACCCCCACAGGACGGGTAGGTGTCGACACGCCGTTCTGGGCTGCGTCTGACGGTGGGTAGAACAGCGCCCACCACAGGCCAACAACGACAAAGATTACCAGAGCGGGTACGGCAAAGTACATCCACTTGGGCCAGCCCTCTTGGCTAGAACGGGCGCGGTTCGGCCCCTTGCTATCTCTTGACATCGGCCCCCTCCTTTGTGAGCGATCAGCATCTGCAGGAGATTATAGAGGAGCAGATAGCGCCTGTCAACGCCCGACACTCAAAAACGTACCAGCTTCGCTTATTCTTCTGACGGTGGATCTCGCAGGCCACCAAAACAGCGGACAACAGTCATAGACCAAACACAGGTATAATCCTGTCACGTAGGTACACGATTTTGAGCAGGATTTTCGCCAGTGACCAAAGCTTCTGCTACAATCCTGCGCGCTGGCGGAAACGGTCCGCCGGTACCGAGCGAACTGTCCCATAGATGGGGCACCAGAACCGGGAAAAGAAACCGATGAGCAGCGTCATCGTCCGCGAGCTAGCGCTGGATGCCTTCCAACCCTATGGCACCTTTGAAGATGACCAACAATAAAGAGATTCTGGAAATGGCGCCACGTCCTGTGATCTTTTGCCCCCACATGATCCAGATGCAGTTGGCCGATACGTCTACAGCCTCGTTCTCGATCTGTCGTGTCGAACCCCATGATTTCGTCATCACCGGCGGCGAGTACCACGACCGTGCCGTTGGGCACCAAGGTGATGTTGCGGCCGGGGGTCTGGCGTGGCGCGCCCTGTGCCGCTACCAACTCGCCTGCCAACGTCCTGATCGTACTGCCGTGCGTACCTATGCCGTTGACTCGGTCTCTGTCGTCTCGAGCCCGATCAGCAGATCCCCATCGAGAAATATAACCCCACACACTGCCGAGCCTCTGCAAGACTGGGCCCAGCCTGGCCCTTGACCCCGCTCTTGGCAGGTGGCTATAATGCGCACACGCACGACGCTATAGGTTTGCGCAGGCATCACTGTGAAGGGCTATCCGCGAGATAAGCCGATTATGGGCTGCATACTATTGCAGAGGAGGACAGAGTCATGAAAGCGACCGGAGTCTTTTATGTGGCGCCCGAACAGGTCGAGCTGAGAGAGTTTGAGGTTGGTGATCCCGATCTGTACCAGGTGCAGATCGAGCTCAAGGCGTCTGCCCTCTGCGCCTGGGACCAGGCGATCTACAAGGGCATCCTGCCCGATGGCACGACCCACCCGCTCCTGCATGGCCACGAGGGCGTGGGTATCGTGCGCAAGGTGGGCGAGCGGGTGACCGGGTTCAAGCCCGGCGACAAGGTGACGGCCATGGGTAACGAGGCGGGACTGTTCGGACAGTTTGCCAACGTCCCGGCGACGGCGACCTCTAAACTGCGAGACGACGTCGAGGACTATCCGAACTGGATTGCCGAGCCGGTGGCCTGCGTCCTGAATGGCATCGAGTGGTGCAAGCTCATGCCCGGCGACCGCGTCGCCCTGGTGGGCACTGGATTCATGGGGCTGCTCTTTATGCAGGCCCTGGCCCACACCCTGGCGCTCGAGGTGATCGCCATGGATATCGATGCCCGTCGCCTCGAACTGGCCGGCCAGTTCGGCGCCGACCAGATTATCAATCTGGCCACCCCTGAGGGCCGACAGGCCGTCGAGGCGCTCAAGGCCAACCCGGTGGATGTCATGGTCGAGGCAGCAGGGGCACAGCCTGCCTTTGACCTCAATTATGAGATCCTGCGCCAAGCGGGCCGCCTTAATATCTTTTCGTGGCACAAGGGCAGCGATCGCCGGGTCGACCTGGGCGCCTGGCACATGATGGGCATCGAGGTCTATAATGCCTCGCCCAACATTTCGCCCCACTTTGCCGAGATCTTTCGCCGTACGGTGCCGCTCATGGAAAAGGGCGTCTTTGACCTCAAGCCGCTGGTCACCCACGTTATGCCAGCGGATCAGGCGCCAGAAATGTTCGAGATCGCCGCGCACCAGAGCGACGGCTACATCAAGGGCGTCCTGACCTGGTAGACACGCCGACAACAGGACGAGGGCGGGATGCTCCTGTGAGACCCCGCCCTCGTTACGCATGGCTGCTTTCGGCCGTGATATGGCCAGGGCGCTAGTGGCCCATCCAACACGCCTCCAGCTCACGCCAGCGCATATAGACGTCCTCGTAAGCGTCGGTTCGCGCGGGGTCAGGTCGGTAGACCGGCCCAGGGTGCACCATCGCGGCCAAGGCCCGCTCCCGATCTGCATATAGGCCAACGCCCACCGCAGCCAGGATTGCCGCCCCCAGGGCGCCGGCCTCTGCCACCCGAGGCGTATGAACCGGCCTCCCCAACACCTCGGCCAGCATCTGCATCCACACGGCGCTATGGACTGCGCCTCCCGCTACCCAGATCGCGTCGGGTGCCACGGTGGCCCCATCATCGAGCAGCCAGCGCAGGTGACAGCATGTGCCCTCCAATACGGCACGGACCAGATGCCCGCGACCATGGCGCATCGACAGGCCGGCCAGCAGCCCACGGGCATCGGGATCGGGCACCGGTCCGCGCTCGCCGCACAGATGGGGCAAAAAGAGCAGCCCTTCGGAGCCGGGTGGCGCCTGGGCCGCATCGGCCATCATCTCGTCATAGGTCACTCGGTCGCCCGCCCCGGCCAGCAGATCACGTAGCCAGCGCACCGCCGCACCGGTGGTAGCCGTAGCCAGGAAACGCGTACGATCGCGAGGCCCCGGTCGCCGCACCCAGGCCGCCGTTCCGATATAGATAAAGGCGCGCCCTGTGTGTTCCCCTCCGCTGCCCAGGATGGTGGCCATGGTGTCGCCGGCCCCCACAGCGACGGGCAACCCCGCAGGCAGGCCGGTCTGGGTGGCGGCCTCAGGTGTGATCTTGCCGGCCAATGCATCGGACGGATAGATGGGTGGCATCTGCTCGCGCCCCACTCCGGCCAGTTCCAGCAGACCGGGCGCCCAGTCTCCGCTGCGAGCGTCATAGAGCATGGTGCCTCCGGCGTCGGACGGATCGGTGCCGATGTGGCCCGTCAGGCGATAGCGCACATAGTCCTTGGGCAGGAGTAGGACCTGGGTATGCGCCAGGAGCTCGGGCTGATGCTCGCTCAGCCAGCGCAGCTTGGGCAGGCTGGGCGTGTTGCTGGCCCGCGCGCCAGGCCCCAGAGCGGCCTCCAGTGATGAACGGCCCTCGCCGTTCAGCCACTCGACCTGGGCCCGCGAGCGCTGGTCCATCCACAACATGCTGGGAGCCAGCACCTGGCCCTCCCCGTCCAACGGGACCATGGCATGCTGCAGGCCCGATAGGCCCAGGCCCACAGGCCGCGCTCCCAGGTCGGCCAATTGTCCGGCCATCGCGCCCAACACCTGGCGCACGGCAGCCCACCACGACGCGGCATGCACAACCGCAAGCCCCGGTGCGGGGTGCTCGGGCGGGGCTTCCCTGGATGCTACCGCGATGGCATGACCTTGCAGATCGAATGCAATACAGCGACAGGTGGTAGTGCCCAGGTCAAGCCCTAGGACACAATCACCCGCCATCGCCCATCTCGATAATGACCTTCATGCCGGCCTGATCGATCACCGTATCGAACCCGTGGGCGATCTCGTCGAGGCCCAGCCGATGGCTGATCAGGGGCTGCACCTGGACCTCTTCACGAGCGATCAGGTCCAGCGCCGTGCGAAAGCCGCCCGGCGTAAAGTGATAGCTGCCGGTTACCCACAGTTGTCTGTAATGGATAACGTTGGGATCCATGGCGATGGTCGCCGAGGGATAGGTGCCCGCGAAATAGTTCACATAGCCACCAGGGGCTGCCAATTCGAGGGCCTGCAGCTCGGCAGCGGGCACGCCCACGGCAACGATCACCGCCTCGGCGCCAAAGCCGCCCGTAAGGTCCTGTATCTTTTTCACCAGGTCCGGATCGGCAGCGTTCAGCCCCTCGCTGGCGCCCAGCTCCATGGCGAGCTCCAACCGTTCGGGGATCATGTCCACCGCAATCACCCTCCCCCCGCGCAGCTGCGCCAACTGGGACAGCAGCTGTCCAATGGGCCCTACGCCCATGAGAACCACAGTGTCGCCCGGCACAATGGGAGTGCGGGAGATGCCATTGAGGCAACATGCCAACGGCTCGGCAAAGGCAGCCGCTTCGTAGGGGGTGTCATCAGGAATTGGCTCGAGCGCGTCGGATACGGCTCGACCCACGGTCTGGAAACCGCCCTCAATCGCAGGCAGCCGGTTGAGGCACATGTTCGACATGCCTCGCTGGCAATTGCGACACATGCCACATACTCGCTGCACAAAGGCCGCCACGCGATCGCCGACGGCAAAGCGGCTGACATCGCCTCCCACATCGATCACTTGACCCACCCACTCGTGACCCAGGGTGCGTGGATAGGTAGCCCCGGCCCGCGTCCCCGAGTAGAAGCGCACATCGCTGGGGCACACGCCACAGGTGTGAATATCAATCAACACGTCTTGGGGGCCCGCCTCGGGCGCCGCATGCTCCTCGATCTGAAAGGAGCGCGGTCCTGTGAGCAGAGCTCGTGTCATCTTCATAGCACAGATACCTCCTGGCATAAAGTATGCAGCCGCACGCGCGGGCACAGTGTGCCCGATTCTCAGGCGCATGGCAAGTCGACGCCCAACAGC
>SLPC01000200.1 GCA_007132185.1 Anaerolineae bacterium
TCGCGGCACATCCGAACATTGCCGTAGAGCGCGATGAGGTCACCAGCGTGCCCAATGAGGGTGTCACTCTGATAGCCACAGGGCCCCTGACGTCCGATGCCCTGGCAGTTGACTTGGCTCAGCGGCTGGGCGAGTCGCAACTGTACTTTTATGATGCCATGGCGCCGATCGTGACCCGCGATTCCATCGACATGAGCGTGGCTTTTCGGGCCTCCCGTTGGGAGGACGAGAGCAGCGACGCCGACTATATCAACTGTCCGATGACCCGCGAAGAGTATGATCGGTTCGTCGAGGCGCTGCTCTCTGCGGAGCGGGCTCCGTTGCGTGACTTTGAGCAGGAGGACCCGCGCTTTTTCGAGGCCTGTTTGCCGGTAGAGGTGCTGGCCGCCCGAGGGCACGAGGCTCTGGCCTATGGGCCGCTCCGCCCCGTGGGATTGCGCGATCCACGCACGGGCAGGCGCCCATATGCCGTCGTGCAGCTTCGCCAGGACAATCTGGCGGGTACGCTCTATAATCTGGTGGGGTTTCAAACTAACCTTCGGTGGGGCGAGCAACGACGCGTGTTTGGTCTCATACCGGGGCTGGAAAACGCCGAATGGGTTCGCTTTGGACAGATGCATCGCAATACCTATCTGAATTCGCCAGCGCTGCTGGATGCGACCATGGCCTGCCGGTCAGAGCCGAGGCTCTTTTTCGGCGGGCAGATCACGGGCACCGAGGGCTATATGGCCTCGACCGCCAGTGGGTTGGTGGCGGGGATCAATGCCGCTCGCGTGTGTTACGGCAAGCAAGCATTAGAGCTGCCCGTCAACACAATGCTCGGAGCCTTGCTGCACTATGTCTCCCATGCCGAATCGGATGGCTTTCAGCCGATGAAGCCCAATTTCGGGCTCTTGGCCCCGCTGGACCCGCCGGTGCGTAACAAGAGGCAACGCTATCAGGCCTATGCGGACCGCGCCCTGGAGGAGCTTGACACCATGATTCGCCACAGCGGCATCACTGATGACCTCGTACAGGTAGCTGAATGAAACGTGGCATCTGGCTGGGCGCCATAGCCCTGATCTTCGCCTTTGCCGCCCTGGTTATCGTCAGAGGCAATGGGGCGGCCCTGTTTTCGGGACGACGAGCCATGGCTCATGCGCGCCAGTTGATGCGCCTGGGGCCGCGCACGCCGGGCAGCGAGGCCAGCGTCAAGGCTGCCGATTATATCAGGAGCCAGCTGGAGCGGGAAGGTTGGGAGGTAACCACCGAGCGCTTTGCCTATGCTGGAGTGCCGCTGGCCAACGTGATAGCCAAGCGCGGCGAGGGTCCCATCGTGATCGTAGGTACCCATTATGACACGCGCCCTATTGCCGATCGGGACCCGGATGATCGCACCGTTCCGGTGCCGGGCGCCAACGATGGCTCCAGTGGCGTCGCCGTCCTCCTGGAGTTGGCCCGCGTGCTCGATTCGGAGGCCACCGAGGGGATGCAGGTGTGGCTGGCCTTTTTCGATGCCAAATGCTCGGGGGAGGTCGCCAATTGGGAATGGGCCGTAGGCTCGCGGAACCTGGCCCAGCGGCTGGTCAATCAGCCGGGCCAGCGCCCCGAGTATGTCATCATCATTGACATGGTGGGCGGATCCGATCCCACTTTTCACTATGAATGGTCATCCTCTTTGTGGCTACAGGAAAAGCTGTGGGGACTGGCTCACGAGTTGGGCTATGAAGAGCGCTTTGTGCACCGATTCAAGCATCATGTAATCTCTGATCATACGCCCTTTTTGCAGACCGGGACCGAGGCCGCCATTCTGATCGATATGGACTATCCCTATTGGCACACGCAGCGCGACACTCTGGACAAGCTCGATGCGCAGAGCCTCCAGCGTGTTGGCCGCCTGTTGCAGACTTGGCTCGAAGGGGAGCCCCTTGCCACGCGCGCAGTTTCCCGTTAGCCATCTGCATGATGTGACCGACCGCAAATTGGAGGACACAATGAAGATCGCGAGCCGTATCGACAACCTGCCCCCCTATGTCTTTGCCACTGTGGAGAAGCGCATCGCCGAGCAGCGAGCCAAGGGCGTAGACGTGATTAGCTTGGGAATTGGGAGCCCCGACTTGGCCCCGCCCAAGTACATCATCGACGCCTTGTACGAGTCCGCACTCAAGGAGGATACCCACGGCTATGCCGGTTACTATGGAACGCCGGCCCTGCGCAAGGCAACCGCAGAGTATTATGGCAAGCGGTTTGGCGTCGAGCTGGACCCGGACACCGAGGTGCGCCCATTGATCGGCTCCAAAGAGGGCCTGGCGAACATCAACCTCGCCTTTATCGATCCAGGCGAGATCGCGCTGGCCACGGACCCTGGCTACCCGACCTATCGGATGGGGGCCCTGCTGGCAAACGGCGATGCGTACTCGATGCCGCTGCGTGAGGAGAATGACTGGTTGCCCGTGTTCGAGGATATCCCTGGCGACATCCTGGCCAAGGCCCGGATCATGTGGCTCAACTATCCCAATAACCCCACAGGAGCAATCGCTCCGATGGCATTTCTGCAACAAGCCGTAGACTTTGCCAGCGCCCATGATCTGCTGATCTGCTATGACAATCCTTATTGCGATGTGACCTTTGATAGCTATGTGGCGCCCAGCATATTGCAGGTGCCCGGTGCCAAGGACGTCTGCATCGAGTTCAACTCGCTCAGCAAGACCTACAACATGGCTGGCTGGCGTGTCGGCCTGGCTCTGGGAAGCGCCAAAGCGATCGACGCGCTGACGACGGTCAAGACTAACATCGATTCGGGCATTTTCCGCCCCATCCAGGACGCCGCCACGGTGGCCCTCACGGGCGATCAGAGCTGGCTCGCGGATCGGAATGCCATTTATCAGGAGCGACGTGACATCATCATGGAGTGGCTGCCCACGATTGGGATGAGTGCCGAGGTCCCCAAGGGCGGTCTCTATGTCTGGGCCAAGACGCCCGAGGGCGTGAATGCCCAGGAGTTTGCGGTTGACGTACTGGAAAAGGTCGGCGTCTGGATGACCCCTGGCACCGCTTTTGGCGATTATGGCGAGGGTTATCTCCGGCTGTCGATCTGCATATCAGCGGACCGCTTGCGAGAAGCGGGAGAGAGGTTATTACGGCTATAAGAAACGGATCCTTTGAAGACAGGGCGCGCGTCGGGCGCGAGCCTGAGCGCGCCTTTTTGATCGGCGCCACCGTGCGGGGTAAATCCGGCGTCTTTGATATGGAATCGTCCCTGGACGAGCTGGCTCTCCTGGCCAAGACGGCAGGGATCATCGTGGTGGGACGCGATTCGCAGACTCTCAACCAGATCAACCCGGGCACCTATATCGGCTCGGGCAAGGTGGAGGAGCTCAAGCAACAGCATGCCGAGCTGAACTATGGGCTGGTTATCTTTGATGACGAGCTCTCGCCCGCCCAGCTACGCAATCTGGAGCAGGAGCTGTCCGTCACGGTGCTGGACCGCACCGCTCTGATCCTGGACATCTTTGCCATGCACGCCCGCACGCGCGAGGGCGCCCTACAGGTGGAACTGGCCCAGTACGCCTACCGCCTGCCGCGTCTAACGCGTCAGTGGACCCACCTGTCGCGTCAGGCGGTGGGTGGTGTGGGCCTGCGCGGCCCCGGTGAAACCCAGCTCGAGTCGGACCGGCGCGAGATCGGGCGGCGCATGGCGCAACTGCGCCGGGAGATCGAACAGGTGCGCACACAGCGCAGCCAGCGCCGAAGGCAGCGCCGCCGTCGAGGATTGCCCACCGTGGCCATTGTCGGTTACACCAATGCCGGCAAATCTACCCTGCTCAACTGTCTCACGAACGCTGATGTCCTGGTGCAGGATCAGCTCTTTGCTACGCTGGACCCGACCACACGGCGTATCACCCTGGCGGGAGGCAAAGAGGTTCTGCTCACCGATACGGTTGGGTTCATCCAAAAGCTCCCCACCCAGTTGGTGGCTGCCTTTCGCGCCACCCTCGAAGAGGTGCAGGAGGCCGATCTGCTCATCCATGTGGTGGACGTCAGCGATGAGCATATCATGGAAAAGGTACGGATCGTGGAGCAGGTGTTGCGTGAGATCGAGGCCGGCGGCAAGCCAATGATCATGGCCCTCAACAAGATCGACATGGTGGATCCAGAGGTCTATCTAGGCGAGGAGAGCAACCGCTTTGTGCGCCGAGAGAGCCTGGTGAATCAACTGGACGACGTATACGAGGACACCATCCCCATCTCGGCCGAGAAGGGGACCGGGCTCGAGAATCTGCTGGCCGCGATCGAGGATGGTCTCGTTGCTCACATGGTGGACGTCGAGACTGTTCTGCCGTACAAGGCAGGCGATCTGTTGAGCCTATGGCATGAGCAGGGCATCATCGAGGAAGAGGACTATACGCCCGAGGGCGTGCATGTGGTCGGCAAGCTGCCCCGCTGGGCGGTGGGCATGGTGACCACCTACGAGGAGCCTCTGGACGGCTGACCGGTAGCTGCTATGCGGGGATCTGGCGGACTGGCGTCAGATCCTCGATATGCCTGGCGTCGTTGAGCCAGACGATGCCTTGCCAGCCATCGACATAGCGCACGCAACTGGTTGCGGTATAATCAAAGTGTATCCACGCGGTACGCAGACGTATGGGCTTGTCCCAGCCCAACACGTGCCGCACAATGACATTCAGCGGCCCTCCGTGGCTTACCAGAGCTATGCGCTCTGCGCCCCGTTCCTCGATGGTAGTACGCAGCCGCTCCCACCCGGCTATGACCCGTTCCCACATGCGCTCATTGCCATATGCATAGTGACCCTCCTCCCAGGTGTACAAATCATCGGCTGGCTGTACCCCCTCATAGGCGACCATATCAGTGATGCTGAGCTCTGCGAACTCGGGCATCAGGAGATACGGTATGCTGGGGCAGGTCGCTCGAATGGCTGCTGCCGTCTCTTGCGTGCGGCGCAAAGGACTGGCCACCAGCAGATCGAGCTCAAATTCCCGGCAGCGCTCTGCCAGGCGCCCGGCCATTTTGTGCCCCAGGGGCGTCAGGGCATTATGGGCGGTGATCGGATTAGGGGGCGTATAGTCTACATGAGCGTGTCGCAAAAGATAGATGTCAACCAAGAGAGCCTCCCGGAAGAAACGTGCTAACATAGGCGGCCTGCGGTAATCCGCTATCTAGTGATGAAATAGCCGCAGGCCCGTGATGGCCATGGCCATGCCGTATTCGTCGCAGGCTGCCACAATGTCCTCATCGCGCATAGAGCCGCCCGGCTGGGCCACATAGCTTACGCCGCTGCGTGAGGCGCGATCGATCGAGTCACGAAACGGGAAAAAGGCGTCCGAGCTGAGAGCCACGCCCTCGATCCTGTCCAGCCACTCTCGGCGCTCATTGGCCAATAGGCGTGTAGGGACAATGTCGAAATTCTCTTCCCACATCGCCTGCTCAGCAGGCGTGAGGTCATCGATAAAGAACAGGTCGATGGCGTTGTTTCGATCGGCCCGGCTCACACCGCGACGAAATTGCATCACCTGCACGGACGGATGCTGGCGGAGAAACCAGAGATCCGATTTTTCAGCCGCCAAGCGCGTGCAGTGCACCCGTGACTGTTGTCCTGCACCGTTGCCTGTCACCTGGCCGTTGTGGGCCAGGCACACCGAGTTAGACTGGGTGTATTTCAGTGCAATCGTGGCCACGATCAGATCACGCTTGGCATCATCCGATAGTTCCTTGCGCTCGGTGACCACATTATCGAACAGCTCGGGACCGATGGTGGCATCGTTGCGGCGCTGCTGCAAAGAGACGCCATAAACCTGGCGCGTCTCGTCGGGCCGGGGTCGGTAAGCCGCGTCGATCTCCAACACGCAGTAGGAGCCGCCTCGCTTGCCCTTGAGCACCTCCAGCGCCTCTGGCTCATAACCGGGCGCAATGATCCCGTCGGAAACCTCGCGCCGTAGAAACTCGGCCGTCGGCAGATCACAGGGCTCGCTCAGGGCGGCCCAATCGCCAAAGGAGGACATGCGATCGGCGCCACGCGCGCGGACATAGGCGGTGGCCAGGGGCGAAAGGGTCAGGCCATCGGCGAAACAGGAGGCCTGCTCGACGGGGCTGAGGGGCACCGCCACAGCGGCACCCGCCGGGCTCACATGCTTGAATGAGGCCGCCGCAGGCAAACCCAGGGCATCGGAGAGCTCTCGCACCAGTTGCCAGCTATTCAGCGCATCCAGCAGGTTGATGTATCCGGGGCGACCGTTCCGTACGATAAAGGGCAACTCGCCCTCCGACACAAACGATCGTGCGGGCTTTTGATGGGGATTGGCGCCATAGCGCAACTCGAGTTCTTGTGGCATCAATGTCTCCTTATGGTGAGCGCCTCAAGGGCAAAAGCCTATTATTTATGCAGGGCAGCGCGGTACATCGACACTGACGCAATGGCCCCGGGAGCCCCGCCAGCGGCTGCCGTCTGCACGGTGTACTGGGCGACCCAGGGCTCGTCAGAGGCAGCCCCCTGAGCTTCCAACGTGATGCGCAGTGTGGCGAACAGGGTCTCTCGGCCGCCACTGCCTGCAACAGTCTCCAGGGAGCACAGAGCGATATGACGCACCGGCTCATAGCCCATGCTGTACTGCGGATAGGGCAGGCGCAGCTGATAGCTCTCGGCAAGTAACGCATACGCCGAGGCATGATCCCTCGCGCCAAGGTGCTGCACATAGAGAGTTACCAGCTCCTGTGCAGGCGAATCAGGTAGGGGCGCCTCGCATATCTCGGGCGCGGCTGTGGGCTCTGGGGGCGGCGCCGGGGTGGTGACCTCCAGCGAGCGACCCATAGCCAGCACCAGCGGCACGGTGTCCTGAGCGTCCAGGGCGCCCCCGTCGCAAACTGTGGCAGTACCCATCTCGAGCGTCCAATCCACCCGCAAGAGCACCCGTACCGGTATCTCGGCCACGGTGCCATCGTCTATGCGCACCTCGACGAGATTCTCATCCCAGGTCTCGGACGCATGCACACGGACGCCCTGACGTCGGTGGGCGGCAATGGGTATCTCCAGATGATCGGCGAGGGCGGGCGGGTAGCTTTGCGCCAGACGATACTTCTCGCGCACCAGGGCAGCCATCACGCCGCGAAAGGCGGCCAGCTCGGCAGGCAGCTCATCGATAGCAACCAACCCGTCGGCAGCGGGTGGGCCAAGCTCATCGTAGAGATACGTCCGCATGGTGTCGCCATCACAGTTGTCCAGGGATAGCTCGATGGCGTGGCCGGCCTGCTCCACAGGATGCGCGCCTGCGGTATGGCGCAGAGCAAACGTCGGACTGTGATCCGCCAGAGCGGCGCCCAGATCGAGCGAGGTAGCATCACCGGCAGGCTCTCGACAGCCGCTGACAACAACGAGCAGAGACACCGCGACGAGCCGCAACAGCAGACGGTGGGCCAACCTGGACACGCTCCTCCTTTGTGGCGCCGGCCTGCGGCCAGTTCTGACCGCACCGGCGCCTGACGTACAATGGCCCAAGGATAGGGCGATCGCGAGGCCTTGTCAAGAGCATCGCGACGAGCCCTGTTATCGATCTATCGCCATGATTTGGATCACCTGCTACCCGCGGCTATACTCGGTTCGATTCTGAACAAGAGCCCGTCTCACAAGGAATCCTCACATCATGTATGCAATGCTCTTTGAGAGCGTGTCCAAACGCTTTGTTATGGGTCATGACAGGGCCAGATCCTTTCAGGACCTGATGCTGCGTACCTTGCGGCCCGGCTCGCACACGCCTCGAGAGATTCTGTGGGCGCTAAAGGACGTTTCCTTTATGATCGAGCGTGGCGAAGCGGTCGCGATTGTGGGCCGCAATGGCTCCGGCAAGAGCACCTGCCTCAAACTAATGACCCGTATCCTGACGCCTACCCAGGGCAGTGTCGACATCCAGGGACGAGTGGCAGGCCTGCTGGAATTGGGCGCGGGTTTTCATCCCGAGCTGACGGGCCGTGAGAACATCTATCTCAATGGCGCACTCATGGGTCTCAGCCGCCGCGAGATCGCCCACCGCTTTGACGAGATCGTGGCTTTTGCCGAGCTGGAGCGCTTTGTAGATGCACAGGTCAAGTTCTACTCTTCCGGCATGACCATGCGACTGGGATTTTCGATTGCCATATGCGTCAATCCTGACATCCTGCTGATCGACGAGGTGTTGGCCGTGGGTGACCAGAGCTTTCAGGAGAAATGTCTGGAGCGTATTGAGCAGGTGCGAGCGAACGGCGTCACCATCATCTTTGTCTCACACGCCCTCGAGACGGTACGCGCGCTGTGTGAGCGGGTCATTTGGCTCGATCAGGGTCAGCTTAGAGAAGATGGCGCCTGTGATGTCGTGGTCGACGATTATGTCGCTGCCGTGCATGCCCATGAGGAGGTAGCAGTCGAGTGAGGGGTTTGTTGCTCGAAAGATCCGATCAACAGAGGACGGCGACGACGCTGTTCGATCGTGTAGCGGAGGTCATCCACCGTCGCGAGTTGCTGGGCGTGCTCGTGAGCCGCGACCTCAAACTGCGCTACAAGAACTCGGTGCTAGGGTTCCTCTGGTCGCTCATCAACCCGCTGTTGCTCATGATCGTATTCACGATCGTATTCACGATCATGATCCCCGATCTGCACGTGCCCAATTTCCCAGTGTTTGTGCTCTGCGGCGTGCTGCCCTGGAACTTTTTCAGCACGGCGATCATCAGCTCGATTCCTTCCATCTCGGGCAATGGGCACCTGATCAAAAAGGTCTATTTCCCCCTCGAGGTACTGCCTCTCTCTACGCTCCTTGCGCATTTGGTCAATTTTTTGTTGGCCTTTATCGTCTTGATTGGTATGATCGTTGCTTTTGGCATTCCTTTGACCGTAAATCTGCTATGGCTGCCTCTTGTGATCCTGACGCAGCTGCTGTTCACCGGCGGCGTGGCTCTGGTTCTCTCGACGACGAATGTGTTCTATCGAGACACCGGCGTAATCATGGAAGTCCTTATGCAGGCCTGGTTCTTCTTGACGCCAGTGTTCTATCCTCTCGAGCTATTGCCAGAGATGACCGTCGTCAGAGGGATCGAATTGCCCGTTCAGCGTATGGTGTACATTCTCAACCCGATGGCCTCTATCATTGCCTCGTATCGTGCCATTCTGTATGGTTCCACGCTGGGTAGCCCCCCGCATGCGCCTGCCCTGGACTTTTTTGCGCGCACCCTGGTGACGGCAGCGCTCGCGTTTATCGTAGGGCTATGGATATTCAACCGCTACCGCGAGCGTTTCGCCGAAGAGGTATAGGCGGGGCAGGGGGGCTAGGAGCCAGCCAGAAGCTCGCCGTAGAGCGCGAGCATCTCTTCCGTCTGCTCGTCGACCGTTGGAACGGCCGGGAGCTGATCCGCATAGTGCGCGCGTAATCCGGGGCGTGCGGCCAGCTCCATCAGAATCTGCCGCAGCGCCATGACATCGCCCGCCTGGAACAACCTCCCGTTCACGCCATCCTCGACGCGCGTCAGAGCCCCCAATCGACTGGCAATGACCGGCACGCCCAGGGCATGGGCCTCGTCCATCACCATGCAGAGCGTCTCGTGCCAGAGCGACGGTACCACTAGATAGTCCAGCCGGCGCAGGGCATCGCCCACATGATCATGGTCCAGGGGCCCGGCAAAGCGCACACCCGGATGGGTCGCCAGACGACGCAGCCGCTCGACATACGCAGGGAAAACGGTGGGATCGCCATAGAGGACCAGGCCTGCCTCTGGAGGCATGTCGCGGAAGGCCTCGACGAGAACGTGCACACCCTTGGCAGGCGCCAACGAACCCAGAAATCCAAAGAGAGGCCGACCATCGACGTCTGCTATCGGCTCTGCGGATGGTTGTAGTCTGGCGGGGCTCACCCCATGCGGCAGCACGCAGATTTTCTCGGCGGGCAGGCCCTGCTCCAAATAGATGCGCTTTACATAATCGCTCGGCGCCACAAAGCGATCCACGGTCCTCAGCACCGACCGCAGATATAGATTGCGCCCCCAGAGGGGCAGGGCGGCAAGGGGACGAACTATGCGCGGCAGAGCGCGTCCCAGTCGAGAGAGCGCGCAGTCGACGCAGGCGATACTCAGCCCGTCACACAGGGTGCCATCGGGACGCAGAAGCTGGCTGTTGGGACAAACGTACCAGTAGTCATGCAGGGTCAGGACGCGAGGCTGCCGGGCCGCGAGAGAAATCAAGCGGGCAGAGACATTCTGCAGATGCTGAAAGTGGACAAGGTCGGGATAAAAGCTCTCCAAAAAGCGGCCAAAGCTATCCTCCACGGCACGGTTGCGAAAGGTACGCCAGAACTGGCGTCCGGGATTGGCTGCTGCGGGCAGCGGTGGATTGGCCGCTTGCCAGAGAGGTACCCCGTACTGCGTCTCCTGCCGGTCGGCGCCCAGTTCGTTACTCGGATAGAATACCGAGACGACATGGCCACGCTCCACCAGGGCCCGGGCCAGGGTAAGGGTATGGATCTCGGTGCCCCCGATATGCTCGGGTGGAAATTGGTGTACTACCAGGGCGATACGCATACCATCTCCTCGCGCCACTAGCCGAGGCTCGCCTCGGACTCGGGCAGCGGCGCACCGCTCAATCCCTGGTAAACGCGCTCGATGCGGTCGTATACAGCACTCCAGGTATACTCGCGTGCCATCTTTTCACGGCCCGCGGATCCCATACGCGCCGCCTCGTCCGAATCCGCCAGGAGACGCGCAATGGCGTCCGCCAGGGCACGCGAGTCGCCCCAATCCACAAGCAGACCATTCTCTCCCTCGTCTATGACGCCAGGAATGCCGCCGGCACGGGCGCCAATGACCGGCTTGCCATGCGCCCAAGCCTCCAGCAGCACAATGCCGAACGAGTCTACCCGCGATGGCAGCACCAGAACCCGCGCACGGCTTAACAAGGCGTGTTTGTCTTTTTCGCTCACCAAGCCCAATGGGCGCACCTGCATCTGGGCCTCCAGCGAGAGATGTCGATAATAGTGCTCAAAGTCGCCTTCGACGGCGCCGATCAGGGCAAGACAGGGCGGCGAGGCCACGTCCGGGCGCTTTGCCAGGGCCAGGGTCGCCTCAGCGGCGTCGATGGCGCCCTTGTCGCGGCCCACACGTCCGATGAACAGAATCAGGGGATCGGCAAGGCCAAAAGCCTGCATCTTGCGTGCGATGGTCTGCGTATCAATCTCCTGTGTCTGGGGATAATAGCCACTCCCGACCACATAGGTCCGCTCGGGCGGCACGCCAAACTCGATCAGACTATCCCGCTCAATGGACGTATTCACGACCACGGCGTCTGCATCGCGCATGACGTCAAGCTGGTGAGACATGGTGTTGTTGCGGACGATACGTTTTTCGCCGGCGGTGCCCAGATGTATATCTGGACGCAAGACAAAGGGCACGCCCCGTGTCCGCGCGTGGCACCAACCCTCCATCAACGCATGTTCCCAAGAGAGGTTGAACCCATGCACCAGGTCGTGGTTGTCGAGCTCTGCCAAGACCTGCGCAAGTCCAGGAATCGTGGGCACCCGGCGGGCCATGCGCGTGAGCAACGCCGAATTCTCGAACGCCATGGATGTCATGATCATGGCCTTGCGCCAGAGCAGCAGGCCTGTCCGGTTGCCGGGAATACCGCCGGCAGGGCATCGGATCACGCGCACCGGGCCCTCGTACACCTCATAGGGCTCTTGGCGGCCATGGCGTGGACGCCAGCGCCAAAAGTCCTCGCTCTGGGTCACATCGGAGGTCACCACCGTCACCTGGTGCCCGGCCTCTGTGGCTTGCTCGGCCAGCGCGTGGACCAGTCTTTCCCCGCCTCCCACCATGGGAGGGAAGGAGGGCGTGACATAGAGCAGCTTCATGGTAATCGCCCACAGCTTGAGCGAGGGCAGTTCGTGTCTTGCTCCGGTTGGTTCATTGATAAGCCTCAGGATTCGGCTCGAGTCCGAGCCGGTAGAACTGCTCAGGCGGTGCATCATTGGCGAGCATCTCGCGCACGAGGTGTCCGCACATGCGGGACTCGATCTCGGAATCGTAGATCGGCTGCTGTTGTAGCGGGTCCGTTACCAGATCGAACAGAAGAGTGTCCATTATCGCCGGCCGAATGTCAGGGTTGGTCGAACGGGCAGCGGGAATACGCAGCACCGGCACTCCCTTGGTAAAAGGCAAGGGCTCATTGAGATTGGCAGGGCGCAACTCCTGCAGGGAGAACAGACTGCGCATGTGCGTCGGCATCAGCGTATAGTTGTAGAGTGGCGTATTCTCGGGCCGCGCAGGGCCACGCATATAGACATAACGCCCATCGGTAACATTCACTTGCCCTCCAAAGATGCCAAACAGGCCGGCCTCCCGCACGGGAGAGTCATCCGTGAGAGCAGGCGCCAGCGAATGCCCCTGCATATTGGGCGGTACTGCAACACCAAAATAGTCCAGCAGGGTGGGGGCCAGATCAATGGTTTGCGCCAGGGCGCCACAGTGCACGCCCTGTCGGGCCGAGCGCGGATCCCAGATAAGGAGCGGCATATGGGCGACCTCGTTGTAAAAGGGCATCCGGCACTTGGCCCACCAATCATGCTCGCCCAGCAGGAAACCATGGTCTGTATTGACAATCAGCAGCGTGTCATCCCACAGGTCGTACCGGTCCATGGCATCCAGTAGCTTGCCCAGATTGGTATCGCACATGGTGACCAGGGCGGCATAGTTGTTGCGATAGCGCTCGATCTCTTCCTCGCTCTCATCGACCGGGCGATACTCGGGCCAATCCAAATCTGGGCCCTTGTAGCCATCGGGATACAGGGCCTTGTATTGCTCCTGCGTAAAGAATGGCTCGTGGGGGTCAAAGGTCTCGACATGCAGGAACCAGTCATCCTGGCCATGGTTCTTGTCCAGAAAGGCCAGGGCCTCCTCCATGGTCCTGGTCTGGGGCTGATCGGCCTCGGTCGGCATATACTGGCGGTTGACGGCGTCCTGGGGACGCAAATGCTCATTCATGGGCGTCACCTCGCCTACGTGGGCCTTCCAGCGATCGCCTTCCTGGCCGCGTATCGTCTCCCATGTGGTATAGCGCTGGTGATAGGTAGCGCCCCCATCCTCCCAGTAGTGCTGATGGTCCGATACCAGGTGGCAGTGCACTCCATGCTCTCGCAAGAGCACCGGCATCGAGTCATCAAAGGGCTCCAGGGGGCCCCAACTACGATGCAAAAAGTTGTAGCGGCCTGTATGAAGCTCGCGACGCGCCGGCATGCAAGGCATAGAGCCGACATAAGCGTTGTCGAATACCACACAGCGCTCCGCCAGCCGCTCAAAGTTGGGAGCCTGAACCCAGGTGTTGCCATAGCAGGGCAGATATCGCCGGTTCAGCGAATCGAACATCATCATGATAGCTTTCATGGGCCAGGCACCTTTCTGCAGCTTTTTACAGGCCAACGACGGGTCTCAAGCCCCACCCTCGCCGGGCTGACGGCCGGCGTCCTAGCGCTCCAATCGGTTCATGCGTAGCTCGTGGGAGCCGTCGGCGCGACAGTACTCATAGTATAGCAGGATCTCATCATCCAGCGGTACAGCGTCGATATAACGCAAGCTACCAGTACCGTGGGGCGACACCAGCACAGGACCATCGAAACTGAGGCGCTGGAAATGACGCAGATCCCATGATTGGACCAGGCCCGTGCGCTCCTCATAGTTGCCCTCAACCGATGCGCTGCCATCATAGTAGCCGATCCACCCATAGTCCGTGGCAATGACACAGCCCACGCGGGCCGCATAGGCATCCCAGGCATTGGGCCGCGGTGGGAAAAGATCGCCCAGCCACTCGTACTTGAATCCATCATGACTGACGGCCATAGCCGTGCTCGACAGCGTCAGGCCCGTGTTATAGATGTCCGCTGTGGCATGCATACGGTCCCGTTCCTCAGGCGTCAGCGCCTGCATGCGTGTGGCATAGCTGATCAGCATATAGTATAAGCCATTGAGCTTGATCACCCATGGGTCCTTGACGCCCTCGACGCCTACCTGGGACGCGGTGAACACCGTCTGTCTGCGTCTGACCTCAAACGAGGAGGGATCGTCCGCCTGGATGACGTCGATGCGCCAGCGATTGTCGGCAGAGTCCACATAGCTGGGATAGAGCAGCCAACTCCCATCGGGGGCCTTGGTGAGGCAAAAGCGTTCTACCGAGGGAGAATCGAAATCGTCCTTGGTGGCCGACCAGATCTGCTCAAAGTGAACGCCATCCTCCGACGCGGCGATATAGCATTCCCCACCGCGAATCGGCTGCGGCTTGCGCACCCGATAGGTCAGATAGAACCGGGCCGAGTCGGGATCGTAAATTACGCTGGGGGCACCCGCCCAGTGTCCATTCCCGGTACCTGCGGGCTCGATAATGGTCACGCCTTCCGCCGGATCGAATAGCCAGGATCGACCAAACTCTTTGCTCGTCGCGTTGTTTGGGCTCATCGCTTGTTTTCCTTCCTGATGTCATGCATCGGCGATCTGATCGTATAGCCGGAGAGTCTGACGGGCGGTCTCTTCCCAGGTGAACCGACGCGACCATGCCAGTCCGGCCATGCGCATCTCTTGTTGCCGCTCTTGATCGGTGACAACCCTATGTATCGAGTCGCTGATCGCGTCGACATCTTCGGGGTCGAAATAGACAGCCGCATCTCCTCCCACCTCGGGCAAACTCGATGTGCAACTGGAGCACACCGGGCTGCCACAGGCCATGGCTTCTACGACCGGCAGGCCAAAGCCTTCGTACAATGATGGCTGCACGGTCACAACGGCGCCTGCATACACAGCGGGCAGATCGGCATCTGCCACAAACCCCGGAAGGATGATGCGGTCACGCCAGGGCGAGGCCTCCAAGTCTTCGAAAAAGTCTCCGCAGAGCCAGCCTCGTGCACCGACCAGTACCAGTGCATCAAGCTGGTCTGCCTCGAACAAGGGTCCGCAAGCCTCTATGAGCCGTGTGAGATTCTTGCGCGGTTCGAGGGTTCCCACCGCCAGAGCATAACGCTCGGGCAGGCCATAGCGACTGCGCACGTCGGCCACCCGCTCGGGCGATTGTGGCGCAAAGTGCGAGGCGGCCGCCTCGGGGATCACGACGACCTTGGCGGGGTCAACACGATAGCAATCGACCAGGTCCTGCTTTGTGTGCTCAGAGGGGGCGATGATATACTCTGCCTCGCGGCAAAAGATCGGCATGGCTGTGCGCAAATAGAGATAGTTGTAGCGCTTGTGATAAAAGGGAAACCGTTCATAGATCAGGTCATGAACAGTCAGGATCGTGGGTATGCCGTCAAGAGGCGGCAACAGGTGCTCTGTGGCGTGGAACACCCTGGCCTCCTCAAGCAACCCGCGCATAGGCCACCGGGCCAGCGCCCGCGCGAGTACCAGCGCACGCCACGGCTTGTAGCCCCAGGGCACGCCCGCCACCCGTGCGGTGGACCAGCCCGGCAGTGGGCCGCGGCGGCCGAGACTGTTTTGGAATAACGACAGCCGTTCACCCAGTAGCGGTTCGAGAGCAGTGACGAGATTTACGACATAGCGGCTCAGCCCCGCCTTGCCGTGTACGGCAGCAGATACATCGATATATATGGTCATGGCTCAATCTACCAATCAGTATGTTAGGGATGCTAGTCATCATCGTCTTCGACCAGATCATCCTCGGTGAATGAAGCCTGCATGTTGAGGGCCAGGTCGCCGATCTTGCGCCCGCTAAGCACAAAGCGCTCGGCGGCGCGCTGCTCTCCCTGCTGGTAGGCGGCCACCAGCTCGGGCAGATAGACCTCGATGATGGCCCGTCGCAGCGCCGGATCTCCGACGCGGGACGCCATCGCCTGTACGGCCTCTCTTGTCGCCTCCAGCCAGCCTTCTGTCAGCGGCATACCCGGCAGAAGCGTGACAGAGAGCTCTTCAAAGCCCACGCGCGTAAGGGCGGCTGCGGCATCGCGCAGGTTGACGTATAGAGCCACTGGCTGCTCTAGCGCTTGTCCCAGCATAGAGACGATCTCGTTGCGAAGCCGCCAGGCCTCATTATAGGCTACCTCGCTGGGCTCCATGATATCGGCAATGCGCAACTGGCCCCCGGGAACCAACACACGCCACAGTTCCTCCAGCATCGTTTCCAGATGCCTGAGGGGTACCTGGCGCAAGGTGCCGTTCATCACCAACAGATCCACTGATTCATCCAGCAAGGGAAGTTGGCGGATGCGGGCATTTATGCCAGCCAGGGGTAGGGTGGCGGCCAGAGGCTGTATCTGTTGCAGCGGCTCGATCTCATAGCCAATGGCGATCACGGTCTCACCGCCGATGGCTGCAGCCTGCTCGGCGAGGGTCTGCAATAACATGCCACCAGCAGGGCCCAACACCACCGTAATGCCGGAGAGGTCTATGCCTCGCCAGAGTGGGTCCTGCTCAGACTGTGTCGCCGATTCATGTTGTGCCACAGGCTCTCCCCTTTTGCGCCGATAGCTGCAAGGAGTGTAGGCTGTGCAGGCAGGGCTGTCAAACAGCAAGGAGAGATGGTGCTCGATGGACGGCTGTTGACAACCCTGCCAAGGCCGTCTAGGATAGCCCGCGTCGCCCTTTATCTGAAACCAGGAGGCAGCCAGATGGTCGAGTTCCGATCCCACCATATCGCTCTGCGTACGCCCGATTTTGCCCGGGCCAGGACATTCTACACCGAGACATTGGGCCTCAAGATCGTCGGGGAGATCCCGGGCCGTGACATTGTGTTCATCGACATTGGCGGCACGACCATCGAGCTGATGGCCGCCCCCGATCAGCAGCCGGGCGAGATAGGGGCCTTTTCGCATCTGGCCTTTCAGGTCGATGATGTCGATGCCGCTTATCAAGAGCTGGCCGGCCGCGGCATCCCCTTTTCTGTCGAGCCCCGGGATGCGGGCAGCCTGCGCATCGCCTTTTTCCAGGATCCCGACGGGAACACCCTGGAGCTGTTCCGCAGCCCCGATCTGCTCTGGGACTGACTGTTGAAAGAAGGGGGTCAAGCTCTCGAGGGCTGGCCCCCTCGTGCGGCTAGAGATATGCGTCAAAGTCCTCAGCGGCGCGCCCCGTGCTCCTTTGCGCCCAGAACACATTGGAGCGAAACAAGCTCTCGAACGTCCCCGCGTCAGACCAGAACCCGTCGAGCTCGGCCCATTGCAGCTCGCCCCGTTCGATATAGGCATTGTTCACATCGGTGATCTCGAGTTCGCCCCGTGCCGAGGGCTCGAGGGTCTTGATGAAATCAAAGACCCTGGCATCATACAGGTAGAGGCCGGTTACAGCATAGTTGCTCTTGGGCTGATCCGGTTTCTCCTCGATGGCGATGATACGGCTGGCATCCTCCGCATCAAACACCGGCACGCCAAAACGCTCAGGATCGGACACCTGCCGTAAAAAGACCATGGCACCCTCCCGGAACCTCTGCACGGCGTCGCTGATGCTGGCGTCGGTCGTATTGTCCCCCAGGATTACGGCGATGTTCTCGTTGTCGGCAAAATCTTCACAAAGGCTCAGTGCTGCGGCAATGCCTCCCTCATTATCCTGATAGGCATACTCAAGATGAGTGACTCCCAGTTCTTTGCCATTGCGCAGAACGCCCATAAAGTCGCCGGCGTGGGGTCCCCCCGTCACGATCAGGATCTCGGTGATACCCGCCTGCACCAGCGTCCGAATCGGGTAGAATACCATGGGCATATCATACACTGGCAGAAGGTGCTTGTTGGTCGCATGGGTTAGCGGATAGAGGCGCGAGCCCAGACCGCCCGCCAGAACAACACCTTTCATTATTACCCCCTATTGTTGAAATGTCAGACGGGGCGCTGGGCCTCGTCGATCATGGTTAGATAGTTCTCTACGGGCACATAGCTCGGGATCGAGTTGCCCGAGCCGATGCAGAAACGTCCCTGTGGATGGCAGCGATCGATCAGATCACGCACGTGGGCGCGCACCCTCTCGGGCGGTTGACGCGTCAGGATGTCTACGTCCATACCGCCCAGCATCGCAATGCGCTGGCCGTAGCGGGCCTGCATCTCCCACACGGGCGCGATAGCATCCTCAAAGGAATGCTTGCCGTCGATCCCCACATCATCGATGAGATCGTCCATGATCTCGGTCAGATTGCCACACGAGTGCAAGAGGTAGAGCAGACCGTGGTCATGGGCCAGGGTAGCGAACCGCCGATGCCAGGGGAGGGTGTATTGGCGCAACGCGGCGGGCGGCAGCAGCGTGGCCGTGCGAAAACCCATATCATCGCCTGGAAAGATGGCGACCACGCGATCCAGCTCGACCAGATGCTTATAGAAGGACAGCATCAGCTCACCCAGACGGTCGGACACGGCGCGGACAAGCTCGGGTTGATCATACAGCGCATAGCACAGTCCCTCGTACGAGAGCAGCGCCGATAGGTGCTCATAGATCCCCCCGGCGTGGCACACGAGCAATCCCATGCCCTCGGGCAGGTGATCGTTCAGGTAGGCATAGCGTCGAAAGGTGCCAGGACCGATGGCTGGCCAGGGGTACTGCTCCAGGTCATCCTCATTGCGGATCACGCCCTCCTGCAGATCACGCCATTGGCGCCGACCGCTCGTCTGTGTCGGGTCATCGCCCACCAGATTGCGCGCAACAAAGGGCAGCGACTCTTCGTAGCGCACAAAATCATAGCCCATCTGTTGCCAGAATGCGACGAAATTGTCCAGATAGGCCCCTTGGGCATCAGGATCATCCATATCGAGTTCCACCCAGGAACGGCCCATGAGCTCGGTGACGATCGGCCTGCGCAGGGCGTCATCCACGAGATACTCGACCATGGGTGGACGCCCGGGGTGAGCGTGCCCCATGATAGTGTCTATGAACCGGTCCGCGTCGGGCCTGGCTTCCTGCAGCGGAATATGAGCAAAGCGCTCCGGATGCAGCGCACTCACCAACTCGTATACCCTCCATCCACAACCAGCAGCTGCCCGTTGATCAGATCGGCCGCCGGGGACAGCAGAAACTGCACTGCGCCAAGCACGTCCGACGGCTCGCCAAAGCGACCGGCCGGAATGCGCGGCAGATACTCGTTCACAAAGGCAGGATCCTCGAACATGGCGGTGGTCAGTGGCGTCGAGACAAAGGTAGGGCCCACGGCGTTCACACTGATGCCCATAGGGGCCAGCTCGACCGCAAAGGCCTTGGCCATGTGGGCCACCCCTGCCTTGGTGATGGCATAGATCGAGCGCTCGGGCATGGCCACCACCGCGAGCTGCGAGGCGATGTTGACGATCTTGCCATGGCCCTGGGTCGCCATCTGGCGCGCCACGATCTGAGTGCAGAAAAAGAGCCCCTTGAGGTTCACATCCACCAGTTGATCCCATTCACCCTCTGTATACTCGAGGACGGGCTTGCGGATGTTGATGCCGGCGCAGTTGACCATCCAGTCTACCTTGCCAAAGGCGGCCACAGTCTCTTGCACCAACGCCTCGATCGTGGGCACGTCGGTGACGTCTACATCGACAACCAGCGCCTGGCGGCCCTGCTCACGCACCAACCGGGCCGTCTCATCGCCGCCCGCATGCTGCGATACCAGGTCGCCGACCACAATATCGGCACCGGCCTCGGCCAGGCCCGTGGCGAGAACCCGGCCAATGGCGCCCGCGCCGCCGGTGACAATGCCAACCTGACCATCCAGACGGTAACTGACAGCCTCGGTCATGGAGCACCCCTTTCGCCGACTCCTTGCGTCATAACGCTGTAATGCCAACGTTTCGCCCCGATAATAGCCCATCGTCATCGGATTGTCTACCGGCATCCGAAGAGTTCGCGCCAAGAGAAAGTCTTTGTGGATCCATTCCAGATTGGAGTACTCTATCTCGTCTATCTATGCTATAGTGGATATAGGAGAGCAACTGTACTTTGATCTGATGGCAGAAATGGGAGGTTCCCATGTCCATAGAAAAGAACAAGCAAATCATCCGTCGTCTCTTTGAGACCTTTCAAGCGCATGATCTCGCTGCACTGGAGGAGCTTGTGGACAACGACATTGTGCACACAAGCCCAGAGTCAGGCGAGACCCGGGGCATCGACGGTTACCGGGAGATAATCCGTGAGGCCATCGCCACGTTTCCAGACCTTTCGCCCGAGATCGAGAGCATGCTAGCCGAGGGTGACAGGGTGGCCACCGTCCACCGCGTGAACGGAACCCATGGCGGAGACTATGACGGCATTCCGCCGAGTCACCAACCCTTTGGGATCCTGGTCAGCGATCTGTTCACGTTGCGGGATGGCAAGGTCGTGGAACACCACGAGTACTATGATGTCCTGGGCATACTGCGACGGATCGGCGGCGCGTCAGAAGAGTTGCGACCGGGCGGCGAGGACTGGCCAAGGGGCGGGGCCATTCTGAAACCCGTTCGTTCTGAGTAGCATGTTGTATCAAAGTGAGATGTAGCGGCCCATGGCGAGTGCCAAGCTGTTCAACGTGAGTCTGGCCCTGCATCGCCGTGGCATCGCCCCGTGCGTCATGATTGACGCTCCTCGGACAGGCTGGTATTATGGTATACAAGCTGACGCAACCAGGAGTCGTGCCATGTCTCAGGAGATCCGACCCTCGCCAACCGTTGAGGACTATCTTGGTATCATCTATACCCTGGCGCGAGACAATGAACCGGTAATCGGTCGCAAGCTCGCCGAATGGATGGAGGTCTCACCACCGACGGTGACGGCCACGATCCAACGGATGGTGCGAGACGGCTGGGTGACGATGGCCCCTGACAAGACCATCCATCTGACCGACGCAGGGCGCCGTGCCGCGGCGTCGCTCGTAAGGCGCCACATGCTGACCGAGCTGCTGCTCGCGCGCGTGCTCAATGTGCCCTGGTCACGGGTGCACGAAGAAGCCGATCTGCTCGAGCACAACCTGTCACCCGAGACAGCGGCTCGCGTGGCAGAACTGCTCGAGCACACGAACGTGTGCCCGCATGGCAACCCGTTGCCGGGCCAAGAGAGTAGCGTCAGCGATCTGATTCCTCTCCTCGAGGCCAGCCCCGGCCAGACCTATCGGCTGGCCAGGGTTCACGAAGAGATCGAGCGGCATGGCGACCTCATGGATTATTTCGAGCAGCACGGCCTCGTACCAGGCGTCCAACTAGAGTTTGTCCAGGTGCTCCCCGCCAACGAAACGGTGACTGTTGTCGTCGATGGCAGGGATGTGGCTCTGGGGCTCGCGGTTGCGCGCTGCCTCTGGGTGCAAAAGATCTAGCCAGGCATCGCAGCCATTGTAGAAGAGGAGACCGACTTGGTAGATAAGGATGAGCTGGCGGTAGGCGTAGACCTGGGAGGCACCAGCCTCTATGCGGCGGTCGTGAATACGGGCACCGGCCAGATTCTGGGTGAGGCCAAGTGCAAGACCAAGCCCAAACGGGGCGCAGTAGGCGTCACCGAGCGGGTCGTGACGACCATTGCGTCGGCCATGTCGGAAGGGGGGGTCAGGGCCGAGGACGTTGTCGGGGTAGGTATCGGTGTACCCGGCCCCATCGACACGCGAGCAGGCATCGTGATCCGGCTCACCAACATGGGGCCCACCTGGGACGGTTTTCCTCTGGCGCAGACGCTGGCCAAGCTCAGCGGGCTCTCGGTCGTCATCGAGAATGATGTCAACGTGGGCGCCGTAGGCGAGCACCGTTTTGGCGCCGGCCGTGGCGTCTCGGATCTGATAGCCCTCTTTGTAGGCACCGGCCTCGGGGGCGGCGTAATCCTGGGAGGCAAGCTGCGCACCGGCTTTCGCGGCTCGGCAGGCGAGGTCGGACATATGCTCGTGGCGGCGGAGGGCGAA
>SLPC01000179.1 GCA_007132185.1 Anaerolineae bacterium
GATAGCAGTGTGTGGGAGACGATGGTGTTCGATGTAGGAGGAAACCACATCTCGAACGACATCGCGATCATGCTACGTACGCCCTTTGCGGCGGCAGAGGAAGCCAAGATCCGATATTCGCATGCCCAGGCCTTGCAGGTAGATGAGGCCGAGATGATCGAGCTCTCGGCCTTTGGCCATGATGGGCTGGCCACCGTGTCGCGGCGCGAGCTGTGCGAGATCGTCGAGGCGCGCGTGGAAGAGATGTTTGGCATCATCGCCCGTGACATCCGCCGCTCAGGATACGAGGACCTGATTCCCGCCGGGGTGGTGCTCACAGGAGGCACCTCTGACCTGCGCGGGATTCGCGACGGGGCGAGCCGTGCGCTCCAGATGCCCGTGCGCATTGGGGTGCCCCATCGGCTGCACGGGGTCGTCGAGGCCGTTAGCAACCCTGCCTATGCAACGGCGGTGGGGTTGTTGCTCTGGGGAATGAAGGCGGCTGCTGAAAAGGACGAGATCCCACTCACGCAGCACCCACGAACGTTTTATGAAATGGTCAAGTCAATGTTCAGACGGCTTATGCCCTGAGAAAGAGGAAAAAGATGCAGGCAACACCGGACAAGGGCCCCATCGCGGGCGGCAAAGCTGAGATCAAGGTCGTTGGTATCGGGGGAGGTGGCTCGAACGCCGTCGATCGCATGATAGAGGTCGGCGTGCAGGGTGTCGAGTTCATCGCCCTCAACACCGATGCACAGGCACTGGGCAGCTCACATGCACCCATTCGGATGCGCATAGGTGACAAGGTTACCCGAGGACTGGGGTGCGGGGGTGACCCCAAGCTGGGCGAAAAGGCTGCTACCGAGTCAGCCGAAGAGATCAAAGAGGTGCTGCGGGGCGCCGATATGGTCTTTGTGACGGCGGGCATGGGGGGTGGCACCGGCACCGGCGGCGCGCCGATTGTCGCGAGTATCGCCAGATCTTTGGGCGCTCTCACGGTCTCGGTGGTCACCCGTCCGTTCGGATTCGAAGGCGGCAGGCGCATCGGGCTGGCCCTGGAGGGCATCTCCAAGCTGCGCGAGAACGTAGATACGATGGTGGTTATTCCCAACGACCGGCTCTTGCAGATCATTGACCCGCGCGCTTCGATCAAGCAGGCTTTTTTGACGGCCGACGATCTGCTGCGCCAGGGTATTCAGGGTGTCTCCGACCTCATCACCGGCACAGGCCTCGTCAACGTCGATTTTAACGACGTGCGCTCGATCATGGGCAATGGTGGATCGGCCCTCATGGCCATCGGGCGAGGATCCGGTGAGAATCGCGCGGTGAACGCCGCGATTCAGGCCGTCAACAGCCAGCTCTTGGATATCAGCATCGACGGCGCTCGGGGCGTGCTGTTCAACCTCAAGGGTAGCGCCAACATGACCCTCTTTGAGGTCAATGACGCCGCCGAGGTCATCCGCAAGATGGTGGATCAGGATGCCAATATCATCTTTGGCGCCGCCATCGATGACACACTGACCGATGACATCCAGATCACCGTGATCGCCACCGGCTTTGATGGGCAACCTAGAGCGGCGTCTGCAGCGCCTGCCCGTGAAGCGGCACGGGAGCCGGTAGAGCCCAAGCGCCAGCCGACGCCTGTCGAGCTACCCGTGCAGACGTCCGACGATGAGCAATGGGACATCCCGCCGTTTCTCAGGTACAAGAACCGCAGAAGATAAGGCATACGGACTATGAAATGCCCCTATTGCAGCAGCACCGACTCGCGCGTGATCGATACCCGCGAGGTCGGCGATGGCATTCGTCGGCGGCGCGAATGCCAGAACTGCCATCAGCGCTTTACGACCTATGAGCAGATCGCCAAGGTGAATCTGGTGGTGATCAAGAACGATGGCCGACGCGAAGCGTTCGACCGACAAAAGCTCTTTGACGGCATTTGGCGGGCGTGCACCAAGCGGCCCATCTCGACCGAGACCATCGAGCAGGTTGTGAGCAACATTGAAACCAACCTGTACAATCTGGGCAAGGCCGAGGTGCCCAGCCGCGTCATCGGCGAGATGGTGATGGAACGCCTGCGCGAGATCGACGAGGTGGCCTATGTCCGCTTTGCGTCGGTCTATCGTTCTTTTTCTGATCTGGAGACGCTCAAGCGCGAAGTCGATGACCTGATGGGGCGGCGCAAAACCGACTGATGCATCGCACCAGGTGGTAGCCAGGCTGCCCTTGCGGCGGTACGGTATCGCTATAGGATGAACATGCTATCGCCCAGGCTGTAGAATCGATACCGCTCGGCTACGGCCGTGCGATAGGCCCTGAGAATCGTCTCGCGGCCCGCGTCGCGGCCTGCGAATGCCGAAACGAGCATCAGCAGCGATGAGCGGGGCAGGTGGAAATTGGTGATCAGGGCATCTACAACACGAAAGGTATACCCCGGATAGATGTAGAGATCGGTAGGCCCCTCCCACGGGGCAACCGTGCCGTCCTCCTGTGCGGCGGTCTCGAGCACGCGCACTGAGGTCGTACCCACGGCGATCACACGTCGCCCCTCACGCTTGGCGCTGTTGATCCGTTCGGCCACCTCTGGCGTGATGTGGCAATGCTCGGTGTGGATGGCATGCTCCTCGACATGTTCCTCGCTCACGGGCCGAAAGGTGTCCAGACCGATGTGCAGCAGCACAAACGCCCATTCGACACCCATGGCGCGAGTGCGCTCCAGCAGTTCGGGCGTAAAGTGCAGGCCGGCTGTCGGGGCCGCCACAGAGCCCCTGGTCTGGGCATAGACTGTCTGGTAGCGCTCGGGATCGTCCAGGGGCTTTTGGATGTAAGGAGGCAGCGGCACGGCCCCGATGTCGTCCAGGTGCTCGTCGATCGGCTGCTCAAAGCGTATGCGACGCCCTCCCGAGTCCGTGATAGCCTCTACCACACCCTCGATGCCCTCGGCGGCAGCGCCTGCGAGGACCAACCTCTGGCCCTCGGCCACGCGCCGCCCCTTGACCAGCGCCTCCCAGCGGGTGGCATCTAGCTTGCTGAGCAAGAGCAACTCGACCCGTCCACCACTGGGGACCTTGCGAGCCTCAAGGCGTGCTGGAATGACGCGTGTCTCGTTGGCGACCAGCAGATCGCCGGGCCGGAGATACTCGACAATGTCCCGGAAGCTGCGGTGCTCAATAGCGCCGGTATTGCGGTGCAGCACCAGCAGCCGTGAGGAATCCCGGGGTTCCACCGGCTCCTGTGCGATTAGCTCGGGTGGCAGATCATAGTCAAACTCGGCCGTCAGCACGGTATCAGTTACTCCAGGGCAAGATGGGCCTATGCGCCGGGCGAGGGCTCTTGCGTGGGCGAGTCGTTGCGTGGTCTTCTGGTGGTTGCCTCGCGATCCTGGGCCTCCCACTCGCTGTAGATGCACCCGCAATAGTGCTGCCGGTACAGATCGTGCTCGCGGGCCATCTGGTGGTGCTCGGCAAAGCCCCGCCGCAGATTCTCGAAATAGAATATGATGCCATAGGCCTCGGCCAACTCGTGCCCAATACGCTCGATGGCGTCCAGGTCCTGATACGGGCTGATCAGGAGCGTCGTCGTGAAGGCATCAAACCCGCGCTCCGCGGCCACCCTGGCGGCTCGCGCCAGGCGCATGCGATAGCAGATGAGGCAGCGCTCGCCCTGCTGCTCGTGACCACACACGGCCTGCAAGAACGCAGGCATGTCGTATCCTGGCTCCCAGATAACCGGCAGGGTGATCTGTTCCGCATACTCGCGCAGCGTCTCACGGCGCCTCTCGTGCTCGCTGTATGGGTGAATGTTGGGGTTGTACCAGAACCCCGTCACATCGGCGCCCTGCTCGCGCAGGTATTGCGCCGTAAAAGTGGCGCAAGGGGCGCAACAGACATGTAGCAGCACCTTTTTCTCATCCAGCGGGTGTGTCTTGGGGGCAGGGCGTTCGGGCAGGGGAATGCTACGGTGCAGCCGGATGGTCGGGGGGTCCTGGCTGACCCATTCGGCCTGGCCCTCGGCCACCAGGCGCTCGGCCTTTTCGCGGCTGGAGGGGGAGAGATCCCGACCCTCGGCGTCGCGCACGTGTACGCGAGCCATTCTGATGGCCCCCATTCTGATGGCCCCCATCAGAACAGCGATTCCTGCTTCGAGGGCGGCTGATCGCTCTCGGAGTAGGGAACGCCCAAGTGCTCGTAGGCACGCCGGGTGGCCATGCGCCCCCGCGGCGTGCGCTCCACAAAGCCGAGCTGGATCAGATAGGGCTCGTATACATCCATGATGGTATCGGCATCCTCGCTCAGGGCTGCCGCCATCGTCTCGAGCCCGACGGGGCCTCCGTCGAACTTGTCAATCATGGTCTGCAGCACGCGCCGATCCGACACATCCAGTCCCAGCTCGTCCACTTCCAGCATCTCTAGCGCGGCCCGTGCCGTCTCCTGATCAATCACGCCCTCGCCACGCACCTCGGCATAGTCGCGCACCCGCTTGAGGAGGCGGTTGGCGACCCGGGGCGTTCCCCTGGCCCGGCTGGCGATCTCGTAGGTGCCTTCCTCGTCAATGGGTACCCCCAGGATGCTGGCCGAACGTTGCACGATGGCCTGCATGGCCTCGACGTCGTAGAAATCTAGCCGATACATGACGCCAAAGCGCTCCCGCAGCGGTGAGGTAAGCAGCGCGATGCGGGTGGTGGCCCCGATCAGGGTAAAGTGGGGCAGGTTGAGCCGAATGCTGCGGGCGGCGGGGCCCTTGCCGATCATAAGATCGAGGCAAAAGTCCTCCATGGCGGGATAGAGGATCTCTTCCACGGTGCGACTCAGGCGGTGCACCTCGTCCACAAACAGGATGTCGCCCTGGCGCAGGTTGGTCAGGATGGCGGCCAGATCGCCCGGCCGCTCGATCACAGGCCCCGAGGTGATCTTGACGTTCACCCCCATCTCGGCAGCGATGACATGGGCCAGCGTCGTTTTGCCCAGCCCGGGTGGCCCATACAGCAGCACATGGTCCAGCGGCTCGCCACGGCCCTGGGCGGCTTCCAGGGCCACCTGCAGGTTTTCGATCACCCGGCGCTGGCCGATGTACTCGCTCAGGTTACGCGGGCGCAGATTCTGTTCAATAGAGGCTTCCTCGGATTGCAGTTCCGAAGAGAGAATTCGTTCGGGCATGAGCTGCCTTTATTCGTTCGATGCGAGTTATGCAAGGAGCCGACGCTCAGCCCACGAGAGCAACCTCAGAAGGCATGGACGCCGGCCCCTGATGTTTCTGATATGCAAATACCGATGTGCCCAGTAGCCGGTGGCTACTCGGCGTTCAGCATCTGCTTGACCAGCCGGGCCGCCGAGGCCGCATCGCGACCATAGCCGTCGGCGCCGATCTCGTCAGCATAACGCTGTGTAACGGGTGCTCCACCGATAATGACCTTGACCTGCTCTCGCAGGCCGGCCTCTCTCAGGGCATCGATCGTACGTTGCATGCTGGGCATGGTGGTTGTCAAGAGCGCCGACAACCCGACTACCTGCGCGCCCTGGTCTGATACAGCCTGCACAAACTGCTCGGGCCCCACATCCACGCCGAGATCGATGATCTCGAAACCGGCGCCCTCGACCATGATGCCAACCAGGTTCTTGCCAATGTCGTGCAGATCGCCCTTGACTGTGCCGAGGGCCACCTTCCCTTTGGCCTCGACGCCCGTTGCCACCAGCTCTGGGCGGAGAATCGTGAGGCCGGCCTTCATGGCACGCGCGGCGATGAGCAACTCGGGCACATAGTACTCGTTCTCCTCGAATAGACGCCCGACCTCATCCATCGCAGGGATCATGGTCTCGTTCAGGATCTCTTCGGCGGACATACCACCGTCGAGGGCGGTCTGCGTCGCCTCCTGAACTGCCGGCATGTTTCCTTCGAGGATGCCCTGATAGATCGTTTCTTTTTCCGTCATGAGCCAACTCCCCCCGTAAAGTAGCGCCGGGTAGCGCGACGAATCACAACATCACGCGGGATTCTATCACGGCCACGGCAATTGCGCAAGCAGAACTGTGACTCCCGCCGTCACAGAGGCGCCCACCACCGTGCTCACAAAGTCCACCACCTCGTTAGTCATCCAGGGCCAGCCGCGTACCTGATTGGCTTCGCGTCCACAGGTATGCACAGGTTCCTCGGTATAGCGGTCACATACCTCGCAATGATAATAGGCCTGGGCGGTGGCCCCCAGAAGGCTGTCAGTCAGGCTGCCGATCAGTCCGCCAACCAGGGCCGCCAGCGGCAGCCACAAGAGACGTTCGTCGATACCATCATCGGCCCGCCAGGTCTCTATAGAAGAAAGCAAGAGGGCGACGAAACCGAACAGCCACGCAGCGCCCAGGGCCGCCGTGATTCCCATCATCGAAACAGCGCCTGGCGTGCCGTGGGCCACTCGGCGGCGCGTGGTGATGAGGCGCGGGTCCTGCTGCTGGAGCATGCCCAGCTCGGTGGCCCATATGTCGGCGCCGGCGGTGGCCAGCGCCCCGACAAAGGGCACTACATAGTCCATTTCGGCAACCGCCACCGACAGGAGGGCCAGCACGGCGGGCCAGCCCAGCCGCGCCAAAAGCTGTAGCCAGCTTTCGGCCGCATCATCTCCCAGGCGATCCTTGAAATGCTCCTTGTAGGGTCTGCGAAAGACAGTGACCGCTCCGGCCAACAGGGACCACAAAACGAGCACCGCACCCCAAACCCAGCCCTGGGTTGCGAACACGGCCACGGTGACGCCCAAGATCGTCACTTGTCCATTGCCTGTCAGCAGTCGAAAGCGTCCGCCCAGCCATGCCAGGAGAGCGCCCAGTAGCACGCCCAGAGTGATCATGAGCACGGGATCATTCATGGCACCAGTATCCCCAGCGCTGCCCACCACAGCCCCGCCTGGACGCCCACGGCAGCCCAGGCCATCAAGCGGGCGCCAAAACGCTCGCGGAAAGAGAGCAGCATGCCGACCAGCAGGTTTGCCGCCAGGGCAATCGTCCCGATGGCAGGAATCCATAGCACGGCCTCTTTGGGGGCCAGCCGCCCGATCTCCCCAAAGGCGTCCCAGTACATGGGAATGATAGCGGGCAGTTGGGTGTAGCGGACGATGGCATAGGCAATCAGGGCCAGATTCGCCGCCAGACCCAGCGCCGCAGCCAGCCAAAAGGCGCCGTCGCGCCAGACCGGCCAGGCCGCCACAGCTCGCTTTTCGGTCGCATGTGGCAGGTCCTCCAGGGGGCCGAGGGCCCGAAACCGCTCATAGGCCTGCGCATAGTGGGCCTGATCATGTGGTGAGATGCCATAGCTCACGCCGTCTGCTACCACGAATAGTTGTCGATCGAACGGCTCTGTTGATAGGACGACGACGTCGCCTAACTCTGGATGATGAGCCGTGCCGTGCATCAGACCAGGCCAGCTTACGCCACGGAAGCTCACATCGCCGAGAGACTCTTGGCCGGGGATGAGTTGACGAATCTCGGCATGGGGAATGGTGTGCCGCACAAAGAGTGTCGTGATCGTGAGGCAGTTTCGGTCCATGGCATAGCGAAGCGTGAACAGCTCGGCCATGCCATAGAGCCAGAGCCACAACAGGGGCAAGGTTAGCAGTAACAATAGCGCCGTAAAGAACAGGCTGGATCCAAGGATTTGCTGTCCCACGGAGCGGATCAGGATGATGTGGATGCTTGTGAGAGCGACGCCGATGACGGCGCCGGAAATGAGGCCCATGGTCAGGGGTGGTCTGGTGCGCATGCCTCAGTCCTATGTGTCGGTCCCGGCGTTCGAGTAGCAGGCCGAGACCGGTGATTTGACAGCTTTCCTACCCATTATAGCAGGGCGGACGGCCTTGGCAAACGATGGCGGCCCGACACGGGTAGATCGTCTAGGGCCAGAGGCGCTTCTCATTGTCCTGGTCAAAGAAATAGATGGATGAGACGGGGAGCGAGACATGCACCGTCCACCCGCTGTTGGCCGCCAGGCTCACCGGCGCCTGAATGGCGAGCACGCGTTCGCCGACCTCGAGATTCAGGGTCTGTTGGCCGTGGGCATAGTCGGGCTCGGCGTTGAGCACCCGCCCGGTGAACACCAGGTGCTCCGGCGTGTCACCCTCGGGCGCGACCTCGGACACCTGCCCCGCCTCACTGCGAAAACCCAAGGTGAGCCGCTGGCCCACGGCGACCCGCGCGGCCAGGTCGTGTGGTAGGGCCAACTCGCCGAGGGCGCTCCGCAAGCGCCCCCCAGGTAGGACCTCCCAGCCCTCGACGAGATTCATGGGCGGCAGGCCCACAAAGCCCGCAACAAAGGCGTTGGCGGGCTGATCGTGCAACTCCTGATAGGTCCCGACCTGCTCGATCTTGCCCTCGCGCATGACGGCAATGCGGTCGCCCAGGGTGATCGCCTCGGTCTGGTCGTGGGTGACATAAATCGACGTGATGTGGAACCGGCGCAGGAGCCGTTTGAGCTCGACGCGGGTGCGGGCACGCAGTTTGGCGTCCAGGTTGGAGAGGGGCTCGTCAAAAAGAAAGAGGCTGGGGTCGCGGACGATGCAGCGCCCGATGGCTACTCGCTGCTGCTGCCCGCCCGAGAGGGTACGCGGCGCGCGCGGCAGCAACTCGTCAAACCCGAGCCCCATGATCTCGGCGGTGATCTTGATCCGTTCCATCATTTCTTCGCTGGGGCGGCGGCGGATCTTGAAAAAGAACCCCAGGTTGCCCTCGCCCTTCATGTGGGGGTAGAGGGCATAGCTCTGAAAGACCATCCCGATGCCGCGATCGCCCGGCTTGACGCCGCTCATGTCGCGCCCGTCGTACAGCACGCGCCCGCTCTCGGGCTCCTCGAGGCCTGCCACGACTTTGAGCAGCGTGCTCTTGCCGCAGCCTGACGGCCCAACGATGGCCAGCGTCTCGCCATCGCGCACCGTGAGGGTGAGGTCGTCCAGCGCCTTGACCGGGCCCTCCCCCGTGGGCGTGGCGGTTTCGCGGCTCGCTACACGGTCCACCAGGGTCTTGTCGGCATAGTCGCCATAGGTGCGGCGTGCGCGCCCCCCGGCGGGAAAAAAGCGCAGCCCGCTGGGGTGATAGGTGATCGTGACGTTCTCGAGGCGGATTTCGGCCATCTCAGTCTATCTTGCCCATCTCGCGCAGGATGGCGATGAGTTGCTCGCGGGGTTCCCCCTCCAAAGAGCGGATCGGCGCACGACAGGCGCCGGCTGGCAGACCCATCAGCTCCATGGCGTCCTTGACCACAACGGGAAAAGAGCCCAGGGTGAACGCATGTCGCAGTGGGGCCAACTCGCGCTGGCGCTCCAGAGCGAGGGCATGGTCGCCTGCCTGGTAGGCGTCATAGATGCCGACGGCCAACTCGGGTAGAACGTTGGCCGTGGCGGCCACGGCGCCCACGCAGCCGCAGCACAGCGCGGCATAGATCAGGGTGTCACGTCCCACCATGGTGCGAAAGCCGGGCGGGCAGGTGTCGATATAGTCCAGGGTGTTGGTCAGGTCGCCGCTGGAATCCTTGATGCCGACGAAATTGTCAGCTTGGGCAGCCACGGCGGCGGCCATCGCGGGGGAAAAGTTCACGCTGGTGCGCCCCGGGTTGTTATAGGCCAGTACGGGGAACGCGACCGAGCGGGCGACGCGGGTCATGTGCTCGATCTGCTCCGCCGCCGAGGGTTGGATGAAATAGGGGGTGATGACCGAGGCGGCGTCGGCGCCGCAGGCCTCGGCGTATTGGGTGAGCTCGATGCTTTCGCGGGTGGTGATGGCGCCGGTGCTGGGCATCACGAACACGCGCCCGTTGGTGTGCTCGACCACCACCTCCATGACGCGCTTTTTCTCCTCGGTGCTCAAAGCATAGAGCTCGCCCTGGCTCCCCGAGGGGAACAGGCCGTGCACACCGGCCTCGATGAGGTAATCCACGATCTGCCGGAGCGCGCTCTCGTCCACCGACTCGTCCTGGTTAAAGGGCGTCACCACCGGAACGACGATACCCCTGATCTCGTGCATGGCCGAATCCTCCCGTGTCATATGGCGTGTTGCTCAACAGCCGCATTCTAGCCGAGGGCGCAGCAAGGGGCAAGCGGACTATGGAACGCGGCTCCTTGACAGCGGTATCATGCCCTGCGACAATGGCATAGAAAGGGGCCGTTCGGTTGCGACTAGGGTGACTGCGCGTCGCCCTCACCCCCAAGACCCTTCTTGCCGAGAGGTCGTTGTTTCGCCCCCTCTCCCGCGTCAGAGCGGGAGAGGGGGATGGGGGTGAGGGGGGCACCGAGGCATCCAGGAGGACAATTCATGCCGCCTACGCAACGACAAAACCGCACGTCCGAGGGGATGCGAGCCACGGCCCGTCACCTGCGCCAACGCATGACCCGTGCAGAGACCGTGCTGTGGCAGCGTCTGCGAGGGAGGAGGCTCGCGGGCCTCAAATTCCGGCGGCAGCACCCGCTGGGCGGATATATCCTGGACTTCTATTGCGCAGCGTCCAAGCTGGCCGTGGAGGTAGACGGTGCGGTGCACGCCCAGCGCGTGGAGGCCGATGTTGCCCGCGATGCTGACCTGGCTGCCCGGGGCGTTCGGGTCTTGCGCGTCAGCAACGAGGGCGTGCTCGAGCGGCTGGAAGAGACCGCCGCGCGGATTATCACGGTCGCGCTCAGTCGGCTAGGTCAGGGATCGAGCGACGAGACGTAACCCTCAACCCTACTAAGGTTGTCGCCAGGACGACCAGAGTTCGCCCCCTCTCCCGCTCTGACGCGGAAGAGGGGGATGGGGGTGAGGGCAAGACAAAAGATGGGCCGCTCGGTGGCGATGCTGCTTCTGACGAGTGCCTTTTACCCTCGCGATCGTTGTCGCTACGAGGTCGTTGTCGTGCCCCCTCTCCCACCCCGGGGTGGGAGAGGGGGGGGTGAGGGCACCGCCCGTGTTGACACCCCTTGTCCCCAATGCGATAATCGCAGCCATTATCCAGCGAAAGGAAGATATCCATGTCACTCGATGAACTACGCCAGCAGGTATACGCGGGCGATCGCATCCTGCCCGAGGCGGGCCTGCGCACCCGGACCAGCGGCAGCGTCTGTGGCCGCGATATCACCTCCTTAGCGAATTGTTCCGCCGGTCTGTGGACGCCTCGACTTGTCACCATCGCGGTGTTCTGACGTTTTCCTACCGACTCGAAGGATGAGGTCATGAAGATAACGAATGTGCGAACGTTGCGTATGGGCGCACCGGCCAACGACTGGAATTGGCTCTTTGTCAGGATAGAGACGGATGCGGGCATTCACGGTATCGGTGAGGGCAGTCTGCAATACAAGGACGCCGCATTGAAAAACGAGATCAAAGAGTTCGGGCGTTGGCTTGTGGGCCAGGATCCGTTCCAGACCGAGTACTTGTGGAATGCCATGCATCGGCAGGTGACTTGGACCGGTGGCCCCGTCACCATGAGCGCCATCAGTGCTATCGACCTGGCTCTGCACGACATCAAGGGCAAGGCGCTGGGCGTGCCCGTCTATGAGCTGCTGGGAGGCAAGGTGCGCTGCCAGGTGCCTGTCTATGCCAACGGCTGGTTCCACGGCGCCAGCAGCTCTCAAGAGTATACCGATCGGGCCAAATACGTTGTCGACGAAGGATATAAGGCTCTCAAGTTCTATCCCTTTGGGGGAAGTCAGGTGGCCACACCAGAGCGCATTGACCGGGGAGCCGCTTTGGTGGAGACGGTGCGAGAGGCAGTAGGTTCTCATGTAGAGATCGCCATCGATGTGCGCGCCCAGCTCGATATGGGAGGTGCGATTCGCGCGGCCCAGCGACTGGAGCCGTTTGACATCGCCTGGTTGGAGGAGCCCGTAGGTTTTGACAATGTGGGTTCCCTGTGCGAAATGGCACGCGCTGTCCGTGTGCCCATTGCCACGGGCGAGCAGCTGTACACGCGCTGGGAGTTTCGTGCTCTGCTGGAGGAGAACGCTGTGCGCATCGTGCAGCCTGATATCTGCCATGCTGGGGGGATCTCGGAGCTCAAAAAGATCGCCAGCGCCGCCGAGACCTACTATGTGACCGTCGCCCCTCACAACTCTAACGGGCCCATCTCCACCGTGGCGAGCCTGCATCTGGATGCCAGCATTCCCAACTGCCTGATGCAAGAGGTCTTTGTGGCCTTTCTTCCCCTCTACAACGAGATGTTGACGGAACCCATCGTCATCGAGGACGGCTATGCCAGCCTTCCTGAGGGCCCGGGTTGGGGTACAGATCTCAACGAGGAGCTGATCGAGGCCTATCCGCCTCACAGTTACGCGCCGGTGCGGCCCTGGGAACCATATTACCATTGAGTCGTAGGTAGCGCGCTCCTTGTCATCGCCATCGCCAAAGAGCTCGGGCGGTCATTCGCCTTTCTGCGTCCCTTCCAGAGAGACGAATCCCTTAACCCTCTCGCATCAGAGGCTCGCCCAGCGCGCGCAGGGGATGCAATGGTGTCGTGTACCCTCGCCGTCGCATTCGCTGTGCCCGCAGGTACGCTGTCCGGGTCGCCGCCCTGCGTCCCACCCCCTCGGTTGACACCGCTTGCCGGCAATGCGATAATCGCAGCCATTATCCAGCGAAAGGAAGACACCCATGTCACTCGATGAACTACGCCAGCAGGTATACGAGGGCAACCGCATGCTGCCCGAGGCCGGGCTGGTGACCTGGACCAGCGGCAACGTCAGCGGGCGAGACCCCGAAACGGGCCATGTGGTCATCAAGCCCAGCGGCGTGCGTTATGAGGCGATGCACCCCGAGCAGATGGTGGTCGTTGATCTGGATGGCAACGTGATCGAGGGGGAGCTGCGGCCCTCGGTGGATGCCGCCACCCATCTGTATGTCTATCGGCACCGGCCCGACGTGTTCGGTATGGTACACACCCATTCTACCTTTGCCACGGCCTTTGCCGCTGCCGGCAAGCCCATCCCCGTGGTGCTCACCGCCATCGCCGACGAGTTTGGCGGCCCGATCCCCTGCGGCGCCTACTGCGAGATCGGCGGCGAGGCCATCGGCCAGGAGTTGGTGCGCTCCATCGGCGACAGCCGCGCCATCCTGATCAAGAGCCACGGCGTGTTCACCATCGGCCCCGATGTCGAGGCCGCCGTCAAGGCCGCCGTGATGGTAGAGGACGTGGCCCGTACCGTGTACTATGCCCTGCAACTGGGCCATCTGGACGAGATCCCGCCTGATGAGGTGGCCCGCGCCCATCGGGTGTACATGGGCGACTATGGGCAGACCGCATGAACAACGACGTGCAGCCGGCGCCTGACAGGATTGCGCCCGCGCAACCCCGGGATACCGTACAGGTCCGGTTCCATGACGGACGCATCTATGAGGGGCCGGTGGGCACGCCGCTGATCGAGTTCGTGGATGCGGCGCTGACAGAGCATAACAGCGTCGTGACCGCGGCCCTGGTGGATGGCCAGTTCCGCGAGCTGGGCTATCAGGTGATGCGCGATTGCGACGTCAGGCCGGTGGATACCTACTCTAGCGATGGGCTGCGCATCTATCAGCGAGCCATGACCTTTGTGATGATTGTGGCGGCTCGCGAGCTGTTTCCCGAGGCGCGGCTGCTCATCGATCACTCGGTCACTCTGGGTGCGTTCTTTTGCCAGGTCGTCGGTCGCCCCGAGTTTACCGAGATCGAGATGGAGGCGCTCTCCCAGCGCATGCACGAGATCATCTCCGCCGATGAGCCGATCTACAAAGAGCGCCTGCCCCTGCAAGAGGCAATCGAGATGTTCGCATCGCAGGGCTATGACGACAAGGTGCGTCTCTTTACGGGCCGCGAGGATACCGACGTCACGGTCTATAGATTGCGGGGCATCTGCGACTACTTTTATGGGCACATGCTACCGAGCACGGGCCGCCTGGAAAAGTTCTCGCTGGAGCACTATCTGCCAGGGTTCATCCTGCGCAGCCACGTTCCCAGGCATGCCTATCCCCTGGAATCCCACGGGCACTACCCCAAGCTCATGGAGGTGTTTCGCGAATATGGCCGCTGGTTGCGCATTCTGGGCATTGAGGACGTAGGCTCGATGAACGCCGCTATCGAGAGTAGCAAAGCCCAGCGTGCGGTGCTGATCTCTGAGGCGCTCCACGAAAAGCGCATCTCTGAGATCGCCGCAGCCATACTGGCCCGCGAGCGGGTGCGCCTGGTGCTTGTGGCCGGGCCATCCTCATCGGGCAAGACGACCTTTGCCCGGCGGCTGAGTATCCAGCTCATGGCCAGCGGCCACCACCCTCTCGCTCTGGGTCTGGATGACTATTTCATCGATCGTGACCTGACCCCGCTGGATGACCGCGGCCGCAAAGATTTCGAGTCGCTGCGGGCCGTCAATCTGGAGCTATTCAACGAGCAGTTGGCGGCGCTGCTGGATGGCCGGCGCGTCCAGATCCCCCACTATGATTTCGTCCAGGGCAAAAGCGTCTCTGGTCCCGTCGTGGAGCTGGCCGAGGGGGCCATTCTGATCGTGGAAGGGATCCATGGCCTCAACCCAGAGCTGGTGTATCAGATCCCCGAGGAGACGATCTTTCGAGTGTATGTCTCTGCCGTGACGCAACTCAACCTGGACCATCATAACCGCATCCCGACCACCGACAACCGTCTGTTGCGTCGGATGGTGCGCGATCAGCGCTATCGCGGCATCACGGTGGCCGAGACCATCAGTCGCTGGCCCGACGTACGGCTGGGTGAAGAACGCAACATCTTTCCGTATCAGGAGAACGCTGACGTCATATTCAACTCGGCCCTGGTCTATGAGCTCTCTGTGCTCAAGCCGTTGGTCGAGCCTTTGCTCCTCCAGGTGCCCTCGGGCACATCCGAGGCGGTCGAAGTGCGCAGGCTGCTCAGCTTTTTGCGGTGGTTCAAGCCGTGCGAGACCAGTCTGGTGCCCGGGAACTCGCTCCTGCGCGAATTCATCGGTGGCTCGGTCTTGCGGGGCTTTATGCTGTAAAAGAAAAAAGGGGGATGCGGCTCAGTGTCGCATCCCCCTTGGTGATGCCGGGAGCTTACCAGCGATAGACGACCGTATAGGACAGCGTTGCGGTGTCCTCGGCGTCGATCTCGACCTCAAAAGCGATGGTGTTGGCGTCGATCTGCTCAAACTCCATGCTGCTCTCGGTCACCTCGGCATCATGAGCGCGGAAAAGATGCTCGATCACGCGCACCGTCACAGCCTCGTCCTGCTGGTTGCGTAGCTCGATCTGGATCGTCTCTTCGATGTGGCGCTCGCCCAACTGTCGAAACGCGGTGGGGGTGCGCTCCGCCACGATGTCAAAGGTCCGCCCCAGCGTCAGCGAGATCTCTTCATTGCGCGGCGTGTGGCGGATGCGGTCCTCGCCTACAAACTGGGCGCTGCCATCGACGTCCTCCTGATAGACGCGGACGATGCCCTGGGGCAACGGCATGCCCAGACCACTCGCCTCCTCATTCATCACCAGGATGCGGATCTCGGCGTTCATCGGTTCGCGGGTGACCCGGTTGGGGTCGGTGATGGCGCTGCCCAAGCGCACAAAGATCGGCCGCGTGAACTCGACAACGTACTCTCGCTCGACGGACACCTCAGGCGCCCGTGCAAACTCGATCTGCTTGGTCTGGCGGTCGCCGATGGTCACGGGCCGTGCGACCTCGTACAGGTGATAGTCAAAGAACGCGCGCTCCTCGACCTGGGGCTCTGGCGCGGCACGCATGACCATCTCTTCTGCCATGACTGCCACATCGGGCGTGACCTGGGCGACGTCGCCGGCAATCAGCTTGAGCCGGGCGTTCTCATACGTGGCTCCGCTGTTGTTGTCGACGCTGACCCAGCCGGTCAGAGAAAGACCATCATTTTCGGGGTCCAGCATGGCGATATAGTCGGCCTGCCAGTTGATACCACTGGTGAGATAGGCGACCTGTAGGTCGTGCGTGCCGGCTTCGGTCGTCTGCAGCAGCCACTGCAGGGTGGGCCGGGTCACCAAACCATCAGGCAGCTCGGGGAAGACAAACTGTTGGATATGCTCCAGTCGAATGATGGCGATGCCATCATCGTTAGCGAGAATGATATCCTCAGCGCCAGAGAGCAACGTGCCTGTGTGTACCTCTCCATCGCGCGTGGTCAGGCTGATGGGCAGATCGATATGCCGCTGCAGGAGCTGCTGGGTGCTTACAATGTCGTACGCAAAGTGCTGCTCCAGCAGAATGGTCTCTTCGGGGTCGGTGAGCGAGACTACGTGGACCGTCGTCGGCCGGATTCGGCTGGCCACATCGGTGAACGCGATCTCGTTCAGGCCTGCCTCCAGGTCAAAGCTGCGCACCTCGCGCACCAGCCCCAGATTCTGGTTGTAGACTGTCAGGTCCAGGGTATCAACGATCGCAATCTCAGGCTCTTCCACTTCCTCTTCCTCCTCGGGGGTCAGCAGCTCCTCGAGGGTGGGAGGAATGTCCTCGTCCTCATCGAGAGGCTCAATCGTCGGGGTCGGTGTTGGCGTCGGCGTGGGGGTCTGCGCCACAGCGGTCACCGTGAGCGTCAGGACCAGGATCGCTGCCAGGAAAATCAAGAGCGATCGGCGCTTGTTACCTTGCATGGGTACCTCCTCATGAAAAAGTACGATATAGCTCTACACATAGGACGCCAGAAGCGTGCACCACGTTCCATGGGGCGCCAGGGGGACGTCAGCCGTCGCAGCCAGCGCTGCCGAAAAGCCAAAGCAAGCTTCATAGGTATAACCATTATACAATAGCAGCATACATCCCGATAGGTCGACGCTACGTTGATCGTCTCTGCCTCGTGTGCAATGCGGACGCTACGCCGCCGGAGCCTGGTCGCGATATGACAGCGAGCCAGCTCATCTCTATACTAGAGTAGTTATGAACCACGGAGGAGCCTCTGCTGTATGATCCACGATCAGGCCATCGCCGACCTGCTGGCGCTCGAGGCCGACGACGAACTCCTCGAGGAGGAGGCTCTGGCGGGGCGTCTGGAAGCGCTGGAGCAATTGGCTTTTATCTATCAGGTGTTGCGAGCTGGCGCTCCCAATGCGCAGGCATATGGCGCGCGCGCTGCGGCGCTGCGCACCCGGCTGGAGGCCCTTAACCAGCAGTACTATGCGCAGGTGCGTGCCTGGCTGCGCTCGGGCTCGGCCACTCCAGCGGCCATCCGCGATCTGCTGGAACGATATTCCCACTATGGCGAGGCAGACGGGGCGGGATTGCACCTTGACTATGAGCCGGTCGATGCCCTCGTGGACGGCGTGCTCCAGCTAGAGCGCTTTGGCGGCCTGGCTACCGTGCACCATCGCGATATCGTGCACCTGGAGGATACGCCGGTGCGCGTCCTGCTGGATCTGGTCGATCATGTGCCGCTGGAGGCGGGGGACCGCTTCTATGACCTGGGCTCTGGTCTCGGACGCGTGGCCATCATCGTGCATTGGCTGACAGGCGTGCCCGTGTGTGGCATCGAGATCCAGCCCGACTATTGCGGCTACAGTCGGCGTCTGGCCGAAAGCCTGGGCCTGACGCAGGTGCGGTTCCAACAGGCCGATGCCCGGGAATCCGATCTTTCAGGCGGCACTGTCTACTATCTGTTTACCCCGTTCAAGGGCAACATCCTGCGTGAGGTGCTGGCGCGTCTGCGGACCGAGGGACAACAGCGCACCATCACGATCTGCACCTATGGCGCCGTAAGCCTGGTCGTGGCGCAAGAGCCCTGGCTGCGGGCTGCCACTGGCGAGCAGCCTCACGAGTTCTCGCTGGGGATCTGGCGCAGCCGGTAGGCGAGTTTAGAGTATCGCCATCAGAAGGACATTGACATCATGGAATCCAGACCCAAGGGTCGAGGCGTCAGGATCGTACTCATCGTCTTGCTCGCTATCCTACTGCTCGGCCTTGTCGTGCTGGCGGCTATCCCACCGCTGATCATGGGGGAGATCGTCGATCAGCACGTGTCCTTCCGCGATACGTGGACCGGCGAAGAGTACGGGCTCGAGACCACCCGGCTCGTGCTCACAACCGACGACGGCCTTGAGGTGGTGGCCTATGAGGTGTTCGTCGAGCAGCCCCAGGCGATCATTATCTTTTTGTCGGGGATCCACAATCCCTCTGTCACCGCGTTCTTTGGGCATGCCCGGATGCTCCACGAGCATGGCTATGCGTCCATTCTGCTCGAGATGCGCGCCCACGGAGAGAGCGAGGGCGCCACCATCGCCCTGGGATACGAGGAGCATTTGGACGTGCGGGCCGTGGTCGACCATATCAAGGCCGATGCGCGCTATCAGGATGTCCCGATTGCGGTCTATGGCGTCTCGATGGGAGGCTCGACGGCCATCAATGCCACGGGCCTGATGCCCGAGATCGACGGCCTGATCAGCCTGTCTGCCTATTCGTCGTGGGACGAGGTCTTTGTGGACAATATGGGGATCGGCGAGCCGCTGGCCTCTGTGCAGCGTTTCTTTGTCAGGGTCTATACCACGATCCGGTATGGATGGGATAACCGGCACGTCACGCCCCGTAACCAGATCCAGAACCTGGGTGACAGACCGGCGCTCCTGATCCATTCGCGGCAGGACTCGCAGGTGCCCTTTGCCAATTTCGAGCGACTCGTGGCCGTCGCGCCCGGGCACGTAGAGACCTGGGTGCGCGAGGGAGACCTGCACATGATCGTGGAGGGAGAGTATTTTCTAGAGCCAGAACAGGATACTGAGTATGGTATGCGCATCCTGGGCTTTCTTAAGAAGCATTTCGGCGAGTAGCCGCCGCGTTCGACAAGGCGGCCCATGGAGCAACTTGGAGTAGAGCAATGAGTCTTGCGATGATGATCCGGGCGGTACCCGCCACCTTCTGGGGTATTGTGGTTGGTTCGTTATTCACCGTGATCGGCGTTGTGATAACCAATCGGTCGAACACCCAGCGTCTGCGTATCCAGCATCAGCATGAGAGCGAGCTGGAGGCCAAAGCTCGGGACCTGAGCATGCGGCGAGAGATCTATCTCGACTCTATGGATGCCATCTCCGAGGGGATGGGGGCCGTGGGCCGCTTTGGCGAGCTGACGGTGCCGCTGGAATCGCTGATGGGCCGCTACGAATCCAAGGCGGCCGGCATCCGCAAGGTGGCCCTGGTGGGCACCGAAGAGACGGTCCGTGCAGTCTCGATCTTTTCGCAAGAGATCATGGGCTCCTTCTTGCGTCTCACGGCCCAACGGGCCCGCCTGGAGGCGCTGCATGAGCGCGTAGCGGCCTCCCAGCAACAGCTCGAGGCCAGCGTCGCTGAGCAGACCTCGGCCAAAGAGGCCCAGGCCGAGTTGCTCGCTGCCGAAGGCGAGTTCGTGGCCGCCCAGATGGAGGTCATGCAGAGCAGCATGTCCGAGGTTGCCAGGCTGGATGATCTGCTGGTGCCTGTAATTCGTCAGATGCGCCTGGAGTTGGGGCTCGAGTTTGACGAGGCCTTTCATCGCGAGTTGGTGCAAGAGGGCCATCGTAGGCTGTCCGACTTTTTCACCGACTTTGCTAGTGGTATGCAGTCCTACTATCAGATCGACGAAAGCGAATAGACTCTGTCATGCCGATCTGGATGCACATCGTCATCTTTGGCGTCACCGGGCTGGCGATCTACCTGGGCATCTACTATGGTGTGCCCTTGCTCCTCAAGAGGAACGTGCCGCTTCTCATCGCCTTTTTCCTCTTTCTCTGGTTGCCCGTCATTCCGCTGCTGCCACTATCTCTCTACCTCTATGCAACGGTAGAGGGCGGGCAGCTCTCCCTTGCCGAGATCGCGCAGCGTTTCCGAATGACGCCCATCCAGGGGATAGAATGGCTCTGGGTGGTGGCGGCGGTGCTGGTCACTGCGGTGGCCGACGAGTTGCTCCAGCCGATCGGCAAGGCGCTTGCCAAGCACAGGCTGTTTGCGCCGCCTGATTTTCTGCCGGCCCCTTTCAATCCCCTCGAGGAGTTTCGCTTTCCGCCAGAGGATTTCATGGGTATCCGTCTCAAGGGGAACTGGACGCTGCTCTTGGTCTTTGTTCCCCTGCATCTGCTGGCCATGTTCAGCGAAGAGATGATGTGGCGGGGCTATCTCCTGCCCCTACAGATAGAGGCGCTGGGCAACTGGGCCTGGGTATTCAACGGCATCCTATGGGCCTGGCTGGTGCACGCCGTGCTCAAGTGGCACCTCATCGGCATGCTGCCAGGCATGCTGGCGGCGCCGCTGGTGGCGCAGTACACCCAATCCACCTGGGCCTCTTTGATCGCCCACGTGGTCCCCAATTCGCTGCTCTGGGTGCTGTTGCTCCTGGGTGTATTGGGGGTGGGTGCCAGGTCGACGGTTCAGGACGAGGACGCAGGCTAGAGGCTGCTCACCGTGCGGCTCGGCGCATGGCTCCTGACGCAGCCCTCTACCCTGGCCGGGTAACCCCAGGCACGCATATCTGAGAGTGGGGCCGTTTTCGCAAAACGGCCTCCTCATGGTATCCTATAGAATAGCCAGTACTGAGAGAAAGAGTTGAGGTCTGATTTGCTGGAACAGCTTGAACACAACGGCGTCATCGTTCCCGATCCGCCCGAGCCACCCGGGCTATCTATCGTAGCCCGCGGCCGTCGGATCGCGCTAACGCCCAAAGAAGAAGAGATGGCCCTGGCGTGGGCCCGCAAAAAGGACACCCCGTACGTTCAGGACGAGGTGTTTGTTGGCAATTTCATGCAGGACTTTTCCGAAGCATTGGGCATTCAGCCGCCGCTTCGCCTCGACGAGGTCGATTTCAGCGCCTACTATGCGCTGATCGACGAGGAGCGCCGCCAAAAAGAGGCCTTGACCAAAGAGGAGCGTAAAGAACAAGCGGCGGCCCGACGCGTCGTGCGCGAAGAGCTCAAGGAGCGCTATGGTTTTGCCATTGTCAATGGCGAGCGCGTCGAGTTGGGCACCTACATGGTCGAGCCTAGCGGCATCTTTATGGGGCGCGGCCAGCATCCCTTGCGTGGGCGTTGGAAAGAGGGCGCCAGCCAGGAGGATATCACCCTCAACTATGGCCCCAACCCGGAGCAGATGGAGGGCAACTGGGCCGACGTGGTCTGGCAGCCCGAGTCCCTCTGGGTGGCACGCTGGAAGGACAAGCTCAGCGGCAAACTCAAGTATATCTGGCTCAGCGACACGGCCCCCATCAAGCAGCGCCGCGAGCTGGAAAAGTTCGATCAGGCCCTGCGTCTCGATAGCCGTCTGCGCCGCGTCAGGGCAAAGATCGAGGAGGGCTTGGTGGCTGAGGACGCCGAGAAGCGTATGGTCGCCACGGCCTGCTACCTGATCGACATCCTCTGCCTGCGCGTGGGCGACGAAAAGGACGCCGCTGAGGAGGCCGATACCGTCGGCGCCACGACCCTGCGCCCCGAGCATGTGACGCTGCATGACGACGGCAGCATCGAGTTCCGCTTTCCGGGCAAGGACGCGGTCGAGTGGCACAAGACGATCCAGCCCCCGCGGGTGGTGTACGACAACCTGGCGTGGCTGATCTTGCATGCGCGGCCGTCGGGCAAGCTTGCGCCTAACACAGACAACGTTCCTAGCAGTTCCAGTGCGGTCAGGAAAGGTAAGAAACAACCGCAGATCTTTCCCGATATCACCAGCCAAGATGTGAACGCCTTTCTCTCTGACATTGTCCCCGGCCTCTCGGCCAAGATGTTCCGCACCTACCATGCCACCAAGGTGGTGGAGCACAGTCTGAACCGCTCGCAGATCAAGCCCGAGCATCCGGACTATCGCAAGTGGAAGGCGGCCA
>SLPC01000156.1 GCA_007132185.1 Anaerolineae bacterium
AAAATGATGAATCTTTTTCGAAAATAGGTTCAATCTATCTGCACTACATAGCAGCCACTATATGTGGGCATCCTGCCAAGCTAGCACACTGCTGGTTGTGGTCGTTGGCGGCGGAGAGCGCCCGACCACTCAGATTCCCGGCATGACAAGGCTGCATCGCTTGACCTGACGTTGATGGTACGTATATAGTTGCTAGGCGATTCAAAGAATAGCGATAGAGTGATAGCGGGTTGGCGGCCTGAACGCACGGAAAGCTGTGGGCAATGACACCATGGCGGGGAGCTTTAAGGTGAACATGAATGAGCTGATTCTTGTTGTAGATGATGACCATGCTGTGGCTGAAGCCATTGAACGAAGCCTCCGACGTAGTGGCTATGAGGTATCTGTCGCCCACCGGGGTTCTGATGCTCTGGCTATCGCGCAACAGCAACCGCCAGATCTGGTGATCCTGGATATCATGATGCCTGGTATGGATGGGATCGAGGTGGGCAAAGTCATGCGACAGAACTCGGATCTAGCTCATCTTCCTATTCTCTTTTTGACAGGCAAACAAGAGATCCGGGACAAGGTCGCAGCCTATCAACAGGCTCTGGCTGATGATTATCTGACCAAGCCCTTTGACCTGCTCGAGCTGGATCTGCGGGTCAAAGCCCTGTTGCGTCGCACGCAAGAGAGCGCGGCTCCTGAGGATAATCACCGCATTGAGGTGGGCGATCTGGTGCTGGACTTGCGCACCTATGAGATCAGCACCCCCAAGCAGACGATATTGCTGACACCGGTCGAATTTGAGCTCATGCACTTTATGATGGTCAACAAGGGCCAAGTCTTTTCTGCCGACCAGCTCTTGCAAAAGGTGTGGGGGTATCCGCCAGGCACCGGCATGCCCGACTTGGTGCGCGTGCATGTCAAGAATGTGCGAGACAAGATCGAGCCCGATTCGCGCAACCCCATCTATTTGCGCAATATCCTGCGAAGGGGCTATACAGTGCCCGAGCAGCACTCTGCTGCCTGAGCGCGGCGGGAGACCTGTCATGTTGGGCCTGTAAAGACAAAACCCCCTTCCGAAGAAGGGGGCCTTGCCTTTGGATGTGTCCTAGCAATCACTCGGAGGTGATGCCAGGACACAACAGGTACTACTAGAATCCATCTGCACATCACCTCCTTTTTTAAGAGTGCGAATTTTGAGGAGGGCTTTTCGTCCCTCACGCGGATGATAATACCCCAAGAGGATGATGCTGTCAACTCGGCCGCTTTGGTTTACAAACGACTCTCACACTGGTACAATGTTCGCGTTCCACCCTTGTCACATAGTAGCCTATCATTGAGGAGTTGAGCGTGGAGGTTGGGTCGCGCATCACCAAGTTCTCGCTATTGCTGGTGGCCTTGCTGTGCCCCATGTTCTATCTCTGGGGCATCCTGACCCATGGCCGTGCCGTGTTGAACTATGATTTCGCCCGGTTGGGCGTTATCTATGTGGCGCTGGCAGCGGGGGCAGGCGCCTCTACCTACTTGCTCTTTCACCGGGGCCGAGCGGTTGTGCGGCTGGCCGCGGGTGTCGCGTTGGTGGCCAATCTGGGGAGCATCGCCTATGCCGAGCTTTTGTGGCGGCCCGACATGCAGCGCGCTTTTGCCGAGGTAGAGCGACGCACCTTTGACGCCGAGCAGATCGGTATTCTTGTGGCAGCGTCGGATCACTCGCCCCTGGCCATGGAAGAGGCGCGCGCCATTGAGGAAAAGATCCAGGCGATCATGTCTGATCTTGGTTTGGGCCATCAGATGATCGTGCGCCCCACGTATCCCATAGCGACCGAGACCCAGGCGCGCCATGTGGGGCGCGATCTCGGGGCCAACCTGGTGGTGTGGAAGTCGTCGGAGCTAGCCCGCGACCGTTATCATGAGGCCTATCGCATCACTGTGCTGGGGGTCAGCGCGAGCGATATGGTAATCGATGGTGTTCCGTTGCTGCTGACAGGGATGCTGCAAAAGACCTTTACCGTGCCGACGAGTCGTTGGCAGAGTGACCCGCTCGATATTCGACTAGCCAATGAGGTTGTTGTGCCCGTAGCTACGGGGCTGGCCTTTATGGCTGAGGGCGACCTTCTGCTGGCGGCCGGACAGTTCGAGAGGGCCGCTCGCTATGAGGACTTGCCGGCGCAGGCCCAAGTGGATCTGCAGAACTATATTGGGGCGGCCCTCCTTTTGGTAGGGCGGGCGGATCTTGCCTCTGAGCCGTTCGAACGCTCCCTGGCTATCGAGCCCAATGCGGCTGCATGGATCGGCTTGGGGAGTGTGGCGGTCACCAATCACCAATGGGATGAGGCTACGGCCGCCTTTAGCCGTGCGGTCACCCAGGACCCGTATGACGCCGGAGCCTATTGTGGCCTGGGCTTTGTGCATGCCCGCAGGCGGGATATCCACAGCGCCTATCAGGCCTATCAACAGGCTATTGCGCTGGAGCCCACCTCCAGCGTGCCCTTTATCTTTATGGGTTTGTTGTACGAACTACGTGCCGACATTACGTCGGCCCAGCAAGCTTACCAAGAAGCCGCTACCCGTGCGTACCCCGACAAAGGCCTGTATGCGGCGGTGATAGGTCGCGCCGAAGACATTCGACGCAACCCGCCCACGCCGGTGCCCACGGCCACAGCCCGGCCTGTACCCACGCCCACGCCCATTCCGACGTCGGCCCTGTACACTGTTGAGCAAGGCGATTCTCTCAGGCTGATCGCCGACTCGTTCGGTGTCTCGATCAGCGAACTGGTCGAGATCAACGGAATCGAGAACCCCAACGAGCTGTACATTGGGCAGGTTCTGCTGATCCCGGCTCTGCGCGACTAGGCAGTGCGGGACAATTGCGCGAGGGAGCGTGAGTACAATATATGCGCCATCGCTGACAAGCCAATATGTAGCTCTATGCCGTCGACGCCATCGACCCAGGCGCGTCTTGGCATCTCATACCCTGCTAGGGCACTTCTGATGAGAGCCTTGTCTCGGCCCGTGCGCTGGCTGCTGTGGGCGGGGCTATGTCTGGCCCTGCTCAGGCCTGGCGTCGCGCAGGCTGACGCAACCAATGCTCTCGCCTGGGAACTTGTTCTGGATGGGCCTCTCGTGGAAGAGCGTGCGCCCATCATTGCGCTGGATGAGAGCGGGCAGGCCCACCTTTTATGGCAAGAGCGGCTGCCCGAGGGCGACCTGTCGCGCCTGATGTGGGCCATAGCGGACAAGGGACGGCCTCAGGTCGTGACTGAGGAACTACCGCAACAGCGCGCCCCCGGGCTATCGGCCCAGCACTCTGGCTATGCCCTGTCGGCAGAGGGATCTCTCACCGCTGCCTGGGCCATGCAGACTGGGGATGGCCCCGGCGTCACGGCCGTCGCTCTTGATGGCTCTGATCCGATCGAGTGGCAGGTGCCCCCCGATGCGTCACGTTGGACCTTTGCGCTGGATCCAACGGGCGGCGTGGTGGCGGCATGGTTCGCGCCGGATGGGCTGCATGTCCACCACACCGATCAGGATATCACCGTTACGCTACCCATTGAAACGGCTTGGATCGCCGACCGGGTACAGGTCGGCCTCAACGCCCAGGGGCAGGGCTTTGTCGCCTGGTCGGGACGGCTCGACGAGGGGCGGGGCGGTGGCGTCTGGTATGCGAACCTGGCTACAAGCGCCACGCCCGTTCAGGTCATCTCTACCGGCCTGTTGGCCGACGCGGCCATGGGGCCCGATGGGGTCCTGCACATGGCCTGGTTCGCCCCAGAGGGTCTCTACTATGCTAATAACCTGGCGCATGATAGCCGTCATCTGGTCGAGCCGGGGCTGCCCAGCGATGCAGTGGTTGCGTTGGCAGCGAATGGCGAGACCGTCGCGCATCTGGCCTGGCTCCGCGGCGATACTCTGTGGTATGCTACCTCTGCTGCGTGGGAGGTCTCACAGAGCCAGCTCGTCGAGCAGGGTGCGGCGCATGGATTGAGCCTTGCTGTGGATGCGTGGCACACACCACGCGTGCTTTGGACCGCTGAGGACCCAGAGACTGCCAGACCGCTCCTGCAGATCCTGCGGCCCCATACGCCGGCTCCTGCCCTACAGGTTACCTGGCCTCTCGAAGGCCAGGTGATTACCAACGATACGATAGCGAGGGTGGCCGCCAATCGACCAGCGGCCGACTGGCAACGGATCGAGTTCTATCTTCAGGAGCACGGCTCGGCTGATGGTCGGTTCGGCATTCTGCATGAGCTCGGCATCGCCCGAGAAGGTACCAATGGCTGGCAGGTGCCACTGCCAACTGTAGAGCTCGACCCCACGCGCCAGTATCGAGTCGTGGCTATAGGCGTCGATCAGAGCCAGCGGGTGACGCGCGCCGTGGGTGGATGGTTCCGGGCGCACTCGCCAGAGTACATCTGGGTCTGGCCTCAACCATTTCTCCCAGAGGTGAGCGGGCAGGTGACTCTGGTCCTTTCTGTGCCCCCGGGGGTCCAAGCTCTCACCCGAGTCGACCTGTACCTGAGCTCGGCCCATGCGCAGCTGCATCGGGCGAGTGATTGGGATAATGGCAGCGAGGCGCCTGCCGACCACTTTATGAGCCTGACCGTCCAAGGGACGCAGAATCGGCCGATCGTGCAGTTCGATAGCCGCACCCTGCCAGATGGGGCTTTTTCGGTGACGGTCCGGGGCTATACAGCTGAGGGCCAGGTTATCAAGGGATACTCGGCGCAACCGCTGGTCATCGATAACACCCTGGCGCCTACACTTGTCGACATCAGGGCAGAGCTGCTCGATAAGGCAACTGGCGCACTGCAGATCACCGTTCTGGCGCAGGACCCTCACCGCAGCGCCGAGCATGTCGGCTTTTATCTGCAACGAGACGAGGAGTCATCCTTTGGTGGCGCCGAGCCGAGCCTGCCAGATGTGGTGTGGGCCGGGGCGGGCAGACAGACCGAGCAGGGCTGGCAGGCCATTATCATGCCGGAATCCCACTGGTATGATGAACGCTGGATCATCTGGGCCGTGGCCTGCGATGAGCGGGATATCTGTGCTGCAACGCGCTCTGAGCGGGCACAGACCTTTTGGGATACTGACAGACCCTCTTTGTTTCTGGCCCAGCCCAGCGGCGGCTCGCCTCTGCGGGGCATCGAGACGATCCGGCTGGCCGTGAGCCCCGATCCCGAGCAGCTGACCGCCGCCTCAGCCTGGCTGGAGCAACCTGACGGGAGTCTGGTGTCGCTGGGTGAGCTGGCCAAAGAGGGGCGAGCGTGGCTCCTGGCTTGGGACACCACGATGCACCGCGATGGTCCGTATCGTCTGCTCGTTCAGGCCAGTGCTGCTGATGGCACCGAGCTACCGGTGTGGAGCAGCCGCCTGACGCTCAACAATATTCAGCCTGACTGGCGTTTCGATACCCCAGCAACGGCGCAACGGGTCCATGGCATGGTGCATGTGGCTCTGGCGCCCTTGAGCGAGGGACAGGCCATGGAGCGCATCGCGGTGTATCATCGGGATGCCAAGGGAGCGCTGGCGCCGATTGGGGAGGCGCAACCTAACGAGGGGCAGTGGAGCCTCTTGTGGAACACGTATGGGGCCCTGGACGGCAACCATGTGTTGGTCGCGGTGCTAGAAACGGCGGCGGGAACGACTCACTATCTCGAGCATCCGGTCGAGGTGGTCAACGGGCGCCCCAGCCTCTCTATTCTGCGCGGCCCGGGTCCTGAGCCGGTGCGCGGGTTGGAGCGTACCGTATGGTATGCGCAACATCCGGCCGGCGCCCCACCAAAGATCTCTGTCGAGTATAGCCCTGATGCAGGAGGTCACTGGCTACCTTTGGCCACGGATCTATCGGGCACCATCTCGCTGGTTTGGGATAGTGAGCAGGTCCCCGATAGTGACGCCGCTTACCTGCGTCTGACCGCCAGCGATGGTGTTTACCAGCGGCAGGTGCTCCATGGCCCCTTTACCGTGGCCAATACCCAGGTTCCTCTGGATATGGCCCTGCTGCGCCCCCACCCGGGCGACACACTGGGTCGCACGGCTATTGTTGCGTGGCAGGCCGATGGTGTCGCCTCCGATGAGGTCGAGGTGACCCTGTACTATCGCCAGGGGGATGATGCCTGGCAGCGGATCGCCGGCGGGCTGCCCGGTAGTGGCAAGTTCGCCTGGGACACATCGGCACTGGAGCCCGGCGAGGACTATGCCGTGCGCGCCATGACGCGCTCCAAGGAGGGTGTCGCTGACGCCGATGACCTGGTGACGGGTCTCACACTGGTGGACAATGAGCCTCCCACCGTCGAGCTGGTCTGGCCCAGTGATCGAGTGCGACTGAGCACCGAGGCGGTGATCCTGTGGCGATCCGATGATCCCGATGGCGACCCCCTCACTGTCGATCTTTATTACAGTGACAATGGCGGGCTGACTTGGTTCCCACTGGCCGAGGACCTGCCCGATAGTGGCTACTATGTGTGGCAGTTGGCGTTCTTGCCACCCGGTGATGCCTATCGTCTCAAGGTCGTCGTCAGTGATGGCTATGCCGAGGCCCAGGATCAGAGCAGGGGGTTAATCGCACTGGGGCCCGAGCTGCCGCCGCAGGTTGATCTCCTTTTGCCGCAAGATGGCGACACGCTATCTGGCTTGTGGCCCATTCGATGGTGGACCTTGGGGGGCATGTCCGATGATGTCGAGTTCGATATCATGGTCCGGGTGGCGGGTTGGGGCGAGTGGCGGCCGCTGGCCGAGGGCCTGCAGGCTACAGACACATTCATGTGGGATACGCGCCTTTACTCGAATGGCACCTATGATCTGATGGTGCGCGCCCGGTTGGACCGGCAGCGGTCTGTGTCCAATGTGGTGAGTTCGCTTGAGGTATATAATGCTCGTGTCCAGCCTATGCGGGTTGAGCTTCTCAGCCCATTGGGTGGCGAGACGTGGACGGGCTTGCGCGAGGTGCGCTGGCGGGTGCATGGCGCCGAGGGGCATAGCCTGGACGCTACCCTGGAGATCAGCCCAGATGCCGGCGCGACCTGGCATTCTCTGGCTGTAGTCGATGCCGACGAGGGACGCTACTTTTGGCAGACCGATGGATGGCCTTTTTCGGGGCGCTACTTGATGCGCATCACGGCCACCGATGGAGAGAAAAGCGTTACGGTGATCAGTCCGGGGGCTTTTGCTCTGGCGGGCCGGGGTGGGTTTCCCCCTCAGCTTACCATCACCTCTCCCACGGCGGATAGCGAGCTGGCGGGTTACAGTCGGATCACCTGGATCGCCGAGGATGCCGATGATGACCCGTTGCTGATCGATATTCTACTGACCGAGGACGGGGGCGAGACCTGGCAGCCGATTGCCAGTCGCTTGCTCAATACCGGCGAATACGTTCTGGATAGGCCGCTGGATTCAGAAGCCAGATACCAGGTGGCTCTGATCGCCAGTGATGGGTTGTATCGGGTAGCCGAGCGTTCAGCGCCCTTTACAGCTACGATCCCCGAGCGGCTGCGCCCATCGGTAGCACTCGTAGCGCCCGCGCCTCATGCCGTGATCTCGGATACAGTACCGATTGTGTGGGAGGCCAGCGATCCTGCAGTACGGCGCCTGCTCGTCGACATTGCTTATAGTGGCAATGGGGGGCAGACCTGGCACGAAATCGCCGAGGGCCTGACCAACAGCGGGCGTCATGAGTGGGATACCAGCCTTCTGCCCAATGGCACATACCTCTTGCGCCTGGTCGTGGATAATGGCCACTTGCAGAGGACAGTCATTGGCGAGCCTCTGACTCTTGCCGTCCCGGGTCGTACGTCGCCCTATCTCTCCTGGGCGGGTCAAGGCATGGCCCCGATACAGACGGGAGCCTACGAGATCCTGTGGCGGGCGTCCGAGCCTGATGAGGGGCGGCTGTCGTTGTCCCTAGACTATAGCCTGGGCCCGCATGGTCCGTGGATGCCCCTGGCTCACGGGCTGGCCAATACTGGTCGTTATGTGTGGGATGGAGCGGCGGTACCCAATGTTGCGGACCTGTGGCTGCGGCTCACGGCCACCAATGGTCGGTTACAGACCTCGATCATCAGCGAGGCTCCGCTTGCCATTCGTCACCCAGGCAACCCAAGCGCGCAGTTTGTGGCACCCACCGGGGGCGAGATCTGGACAGGCAAGCAACTGATTCAATGGCGCGTAACCCACAATAGCGACCCTCTCTATGTGACAGTGCAACGCTCCCTGGACGGTGGACTGAGTTGGAGTACTATGGAGACCGATCTGCCTGCTGTGGGGAGTTACCTCTGGGATACGGCCCAGGTAATCGATGGCTCGGCTGTACTGCTGCGTGTTCTGGCAACGCGGGATGCATCGCAAGGGGCCGCCACGCTGACAGCCCCCATCATGCTGCTTGGCAACGAGACCCGTGACCTGCTGCCGCTGCCTTTTCGCTAGGGGTGTTCAATGCAGTTCAACCATGGTTTGCGAATCCAGAGGTCTGCGCTATTATCTAGGCACGTCTCATCAGCCACTGAGATCGAGGAAGAAGTGACCCGCAGCAACAGGTCGCCCAACGTGCTCGTGCTGAATGCCTATTGGCTGGGCCTTTCCTTCATGTGGAACTCGATCCACCCCCTGATTCTGCCGCTCTTGATTCTACAGTTGGGTGGTCTTGCGCCCAATACGGCCTATGGCATGCTTACTTTCCTGGGGTTGTGTATCGCGCTTGTGATACAGCCCGTGAGCGGCGCTCTCAGCGACTATACCCGCACCCGGTGGGGGCGGCGACGGCCCTGGATGATGGCAGGAACAGGGCTCAGTATTCTGTGGCTGATCGCCATGGTGGCCTCGCGCAGCTATCTCGGTATCGCCATAAGCTATATCGGGTTGCAGCTTTGCTCCAATCTGGCCCATGGACCTGCTCAGGGCCTGATCCCCGATCTGGTGCCGGATGATAGGCGCGGTGTTGCTTCGGGCATCAAGAATCTGTGTGAAATGTTGGGCGTGATCGCGGCATCGCTGGTTATCAGCCGCCTGGTGGGAGTCTCTTCTACGGCGCTGATCGTGGCGACCCTGCTGATTAGCACCGTGCTCCTCGGGAGTCTTGCGGTGACGGGCCAGGGCATTCATGAGGAGATCAACGGGACGCAGGCTCCCATCATCCACTACTCGCTGTGGCAGCAGATCAAAGAGGTGATGAACATCCGGTTGCGCGAACATGGGAGCTATGCCAAGTTGCTGGCTTCTCGTTTCTGCGTCTTTTTAGGAATCTATGCTGTTCAGGCTTTTGCCTTTTTCTACTTTATGGATGTACTCCGGATCGAAGCTCCTGCGCGAGCGATGGGGAGTATGATGACCGTGATCGGCATTTCGGTTTTGGTGGCGGTATATCCAGCCGGCCTCCTCTCCGAGCGATGGGGCCGCAAGCGATTGAGTCTGGTAGCCTGTGGCATCGTCGCGTTTGGCATGGCGCTGCTGACCGTACTGCGGCAACCGGGATGGATTCCGGTGCTTGGCGTGGTGATTGGGGTCGGCATGGGCATCTTTAACAGCGTGAACTGGGCATGGGCCACCGATCTGGTGCCGGCCAGCGAGGCGGGCAAGTATCTGGGGCTTTCCAATCTGGCCACGGCCGGTTCGGCGGCATCAGCGCGGTTGTTTGGGCCGCTCATCGATCTGGTCAATCACTGGAGCCCCAACACGGGCTACCTGGTTCTCTTTGTAATCGCCACATTGGCGACGCTTGTCGGTTTTTGGATCACCCTGCGCGTGCCAGAGACTCGGATCATACCCCAATCTCAGGAGCAGGTGGCACAAGGGACAGTGGCGCATCGATCAGACCCTGTCCCGTAGCCTGCTCTCTGCGTCATCGTATGTCGTCGATTGACCCGCCCCCACCCTCATGCTACACTCGCTACATCTCGTAAGGAAGGAGCCCCCGTGGTTCGCGTGATTGCCGGAGCCGCCAAAGGCCGCCAACTCTACTCAGTGCCTGGTGAGGGCACCCGCCCCATCTCGGACCGGGTCAAAGAGTCGCTCTTTAGCATTCTCGGCCCCGATACAGAGGAGAGCGTCTGGTTAGACCTGTTTGCCGGCACGGGCAGCGTGGGTATCGAAGCATTGAGCCGGGGCGCGCACCACGTCGTATTCATCGACAAGGCCCATCAAGCGGTCACCACGGTACGCCGCAATCTCGAGCTGACCGGCTTGGGCGAGCGGGCGCAGGTGATCCGAGGAGACGCTTTGCGCTATGTGCGTCAGGCCAGCCCAGATCCCCTGTTCGACTATATCTATGTGGCGCCACCGCAGTACCGGGAGCTCTGGGCCGAGACCCTGTTGGCGTTGGATGAGCGGCTTCCGCTGGCAGAGTATGGCCAGGTGATTGTCCAGATCCATCCCAAGGAGTTTGGCCCTGTGCCGCTGCAACACCTGGAGCTGGTCGACGAGCGTCGCTATGGCAGTACGCTGCTGCTCTTTTACGAGTTCACTGAGCCTGACCAAGAGGAAGCATCGGATGCTACCCCAAGTTGATGTTGGCGACCAGGTCACCTTGCGCAAGCCTCATCCCTGTGGCTCTTTTGACTGGGTGGTGACGCGTATTGGCACTGACATTGGCCTCAAGTGCATGGGCTGTGGCCGGCGAGTGATGCTGCCCCGGGGCGTGTTCAACAAGCGGGTCAAGCAGATACGCCCTCCTGCTGCCGAGTAGGCTGGCGTCCATGGTCACGTATACGCTGGATGACACCATCGCCGCTATTGCGACGCCCCTGGGCCAGGGGGGCATCGGCATTGTGCGCCTTAGCGGCCCCGAAGCGCTGGCCGTGGCCGAGCAGGTGTTTACCCCTGCGGCTCGATCCTCCCTGGAAGGGCTCGAATCCCACAAGCTCGTCTATGGGCACGCGTGTGACCCGCAGAATGGGCATATCCTGGATGAGGCGTTGCTGGTTTGTATGCGGGCGCCGCGCTCGTACACGGGCCAGGATGTGGTCGAGATACAGGGGCACGGCGGGCCCACGCCGCTGCGGGCCATTCTGACGGCGTGCCTTGCACAAGGCGCCCGTATGGCCTGTGAGGGCGAGTTCACGCTGCGGGCCTTTTGCAATGGGCGCCTCGATCTGGCACAGGCCGAGGCGGTGCTGGACATTATCACCTCGCGCACCGAGACAGCCCTGCGGGTGGCGGTCAACCAGCTTGGTGGGCGGCTGTCGGACGAGGTACGGCGGCTGCGCCGGGGGCTGCTGGAGGCACTGGCTTACCTGGAGGCGTCGATCGATTTCGGCGAGGATGTGCCCGAGCAGGACCTCTTGCCCGATCTCGACGCTCTGGGCGATTTGCTTTGCTGGCTCCTGGGGGAGGCCGAGCGCGGCATGGTCTATCGCCAAGGGGTGCGCACGGCGATCGTCGGGCGGCCCAACGTGGGCAAGAGCAGCATCCTCAATCGGCTGCTGCGGGCCGAACGGGCCATCGTGACGCCGGTCCCGGGCACCACCCGCGACACGCTGGAAGAGACGCTGAACATCCAGGGCGTACCGCTGGTGCTCACGGATACGGCAGGCATTGCCGAGAGCCAGGACCTGGTCGAGCAACTGGGTATCGAGCGCAGCCGCCGATCTATCGCCCAGGCCGACCTGGCTCTTGTGGTATTCGATGGGAGCGTGCCCCCCGGCCTTGAGGACGCTCAGGTTGCCACGTTGGTGGCGGGCCGTCCCGCGGTAGTGGCGGTGAACAAGAGTGAACTCGGCACCACCTATGACTATGCCGAGCTCCTACCCGAGGCGCCCCACATCGAGGTCTCGGCGCTGACCGGCGAGGGCCTGCCCGAGCTGGAGCAGTGTCTCGTGGAGACGGTGTTCGCGGGGCAGATGGGAGCGACCGAGGAGCCGGTGGCCAGTAACCCTCGGCATCGGGATGCCCTCCGGCGGGCTTGGGCCCACGTGCAGGATGCCGGGCACGCCATACGGGCGGGCGTCGCCGACGATCTGGTGGCCATCGACGTGGCAGGGGCAGTCGACGCTCTGGGCGCCATCACCGGCGAGAGCGCCTCAGAGGAGTTGTTGGAGATGATCTTTGGGCGTTTCTGCATCGGCAAATGATGGGGCGATGCAGGGGTTTGTATAGGAGTGAGCAGTCTTGAAGCTGGCGATTGTGTTTTCATGGCTGAACCAGTACGGCGGCGCCGAGCGGGTGCTCGAGGTGGTACACGATATGTACCCCGACGCGCCGGTGTACACCTCGATCTACCGCCCCGAGACCCTGCCCGAGGCCTACCGGAGCTGGGACATCCGCCCCTCGTTCCTGAACCGCATCCCGTTGGCCCGCCGCAAGCACCAGTTCCTGCTGCCGTTCTATCCCCTGGCTTTTGAGAGCCTGGACCTGCGGGGCTATGATGTGGTGCTGAGCATCACCAGCGGCTTTGGGCATGGCGTCATCACCCCCGCGACCACACCCCATGTCTGCTACTGCCTGACGCCGGCCCGCTTTCTGTGGAGCTATCACGCCTATATCGAGCGCGAGGGCGTGGGACGCCTGGCGCAGGCGGCATTGCAGCCTTATCTCAAGAGCCTGCGCCAATGGGACCGGCTGGCCGCCGACCGGGTGGACCAGTTTGTCGCCATCTCGCGGACCGTGCAGCGGCGCATATACAAGGTATACCGGCGCGAGTCCGAGATCGTCTATCCCCCCGTCCTCCTGCAAGAGGAGCAGGAAGGCGTCGTCCTGCCAGAGCCGGAGGACTATTACCTGGTGGTCTCGCGTCTGATACCCTACAAGCGGATCGACCTGGCCGTGGAGGCGTTCAATCGGCTGGGGCTGCCGCTGCGTATCATCGGCGAGGGGCGCGATGGTCCCATGCTGCGGGCCATGGCCAAAGACAATATCCAGTTCGAGGGCTATGTGGAGGGGGACCAGGTCGTACGCCAGGAGATGGCGCGCTGCAAGGCGTTCATCTTTCCCGGCGAGGAGGACTTTGGACTGACCCCGCTGGAGGCCATGTCCACCGGGCGTCCTGTGATCGCCTATGCCGCCGGCGGTGCCCTGGACACCGTCATAGACGGGCGCACGGGGGTGTTCTTTCACGAGCCCACCGTCGAGTCGCTGATGGACGCGGTGGAGCGCTGCGAGGAAACCCGGTTCGAGGCGCCCACGCTCCAAGAGCATGCCCGACAGTTTGGCGTGCAGCGCTTTCAGGACGAGCTGGATAGCACGCTCCGCGCCGCTATCGAGCAGGCCTGACGGGCGTTAGCCAACCTCGGGGGGCCCCCACCAGGCCTCGAAAAAGGCCCTGATATTCTCCAGCGGCATGCCCTGGTTGAACTCGGCCTGGCCGATCATGCCACCGCGTGGGTCCCACAGCGCGTCTCGCGCGCGCTGGACGGCGGCGCGTACATCCTCGGGAGTACCGAACGGCAGGATCCCCTGTCGGTCCATCTCGCCCCAAAAGGTGATGCGCCCCTTGAAGCAGCCTGCGATCTTCTCGATAGGCATGGTAAAGAGCTGCGAGTTGATGGCGTCCACCCCAATCTCGATCAGATGCTCATAGATCGGCATGATATAGCCGTCCGAGTGCATCAGGGCGAGCTTGCCGTGTGCGTGAGCCAGCGCAGCATAATCACGGTAGAGGGGCTTGAAATAGGTGGCCCACATGTCGGGCGAGATCAACAGTGCGTGGGTGGAGCCCCAGTCATCCATGAACGAGACCGCGTCCACATCGGTGCGCACCACATGCTCGAGGTGCCGCATGTAATAGTCATGGATCATCTCCAGCAGGCGGAACACCTGGGGCACGCCCCACGCCAGATCCATATAGGCGTTCTCGGTGCCTCGGACGAACTGGAGCCGCTCAAAGGGCCGTGGGTTGCCCAGGTGGATGAATCGGTCGCTAGCGGTGCAGGTGGCGTTGACCTGCTCGAAACCACGCCCCAGCAGCTCCCACGGCGGCTGCCAGTCATCGAGTTTGCGCCAGTCGTCCAGTGCCGGATGCTTGACCTCGCCGATCATCCCGGGTTGGATATTGACCCAGCGGCTGCCCCAGGGGTCGGTCCACTCGCCGGGCACGTAGAGCGGCGACTCGTCCACGGGGTCGATATAGCCAGAGGGGCCGAAATCGCTGGGGTACTGGTCCAGCAGCGCCTGCAAGGCGGCCTCGCGGCCGAAAAAGGCGGCAGGCAAGGTCCAAACATCGCGAGCGGGACGGTCAACGCCCTCGAAACGTAGCGTGCGGATGACCCGCTCGCGGGGTGTCATGGTCATGGAAATGCCTCCGGCGGTACGTTTTGTGCCTCGTTGCCATGCGCCTATGATAGTATAGGAACATAGATGCCCGGTCCAGCGGCCAGGCGCAGGGCGCTTGTCGATAGGAGTCGTATGGCCAAGAAGCTAGTCATTGTAGAGTCCCCGGCCAAAGCCAAGACCATTAGCCGCTATCTGGGGCGGGATTATCTGGTCAAGGCCTCGGTCGGCCATGTGCGCGACCTGCCTCCCAAGGAATTGGGGGTGGACGTAGAGCAGGGCTTTCGTCCGACCTACTGGATCACTCGGGGCAAGGGCAAGGTAATCGACGAGATCAAGACGGCGGCGCGCTCTGCCGAAGAGATCTATCTGGCCACCGACCCGGACCGCGAGGGCGAGGCCATCGCATGGCACGTGGCCCAGGCGGCCGGGTTGGACCCCACGATTACGCGCCGCATCAGCTTTCACCAGGTTACCTCGGATGCCGTGGGGCAGGCCCTGGCCCAGGCGCGCGATCTAGATCGCGACCTGATCGATGCCCAGCAGGCCCGCCGCGTGCTGGACCGGCTGGTGGGCTACAAGATCAGTCCGCTGCTCAGCAAAGCCATGCGCAAGGCCCTGTCCGCCGGGCGCGTCCAGTCGGTGGCCTTGCGGCTGGTGGTCGAGCGAGAGCGCAAAATCCAGGCGTTCGTCCCGGTCGAGTACTGGTCGCTGGAGGCCGAGCTACAGCGGCGGGTCGACGGCAAGGAGGCCTTTCGCGCCCGCCTGTTCAAGATCAGAGGCGAGGACCCGGAGCTGCACCAGTGCCAGGATGTGGACCGGATCCTGGGCGTGCTGGAGGAGGCCACCTATACGGTGAGTGACGTCCAGGTGGGGCAGCGACGCCGGAGCCCGCAGCCGCCCTTTGTCACCAGCACGCTGCAGGCCGCGGCCAGCAATCGCCTGCGCCTGTCGCCCAAGCAGACCATGCGCCTGGCGCAGCAGCTCTATGAAGGGATCGATCTGGAGGGGGAGCGGGTGGGGCTTATCACCTATATGCGCACTGACTCGACCCATGTGGCCCCCGAGGCGCAGGCCGAGGCGCGGGCGCTGGTGCAGGAGCGCTGGGGCGCCGAGTACCTGCCCAGCAAGCCGCCCCAGTATCGAACCAAAGCGGCCCTGTCACAGGAGGCCCACGAGGCCATCCGGCCCACGTCGGCGCTGCGCACCCCCGAGGCGATGCGGCGCCATCTGGACAGGCGTCAGGCCGCGCTGTACGATCTGATCTGGCAGCGCTTTATCGCCAGCCAGATGGCCCCCGCTCTCTATGACACGATCCGGGTGGATATCACCGCCGCCAAGGACTATGTCTTTCGGGCCACCGGCCAGCGTCTGATCTTTGCGGGCTATCTGGCGGTGTATGAGGAGGACGATGCCGACGAGCCGGATGAAGGCAAGCAGATGCTGCCGCTCATGGCGGTTGGCGAAGGGCTCGATCTGCTGGGGCTCTATCCCGAGCAGCATTTTACCCAACCGCCGCCCCGCTACAGCGAGGCGACCCTCATCAAGGAGCTGGAGGCCAACGGCGTGGGGCGGCCATCGACTTATGCCTCGATCATCGGCGTCATTCAGGACCGGGGTTATGTGGAAAAGCTCCGTGGTCGGCTGGCGCCTACCGCTCTGGGCATGGTGGTGTGTGATACGCTGGTGGAGACATTCACTGACATCGTCGATATCGGCTATACCGCCCAGATGGAGGCCCAGCTTGACCGGGTGGCTGAGGGGAGATTGGGCTATCGGCAGATGCTGGAGGGCTTTTACGGGCCATTCGAGCAAGAGCTGCAACGCGCCGAGGAGCTCGTGCCTCAGGCGGTGGAAAAGGCTCTAGCTGTCAGCCTGCCGGAAGAGGTGCGCGAGCGAGCCTGCCCCGAGTGTGGTCGTGCGCTGCAATTGCGCCTCAGCCGCGCGGGGCGCTTTTTAGGATGCTCTGGCTATCCTGATTGCCGCTATACGTTGGACCTGGATGAGCAGGGGCGGCCCCGAGAGACGGAGACGGTCTATGCAGAAGGCGAAACGTGCGAAAAGTGTGGCGGCAGGATGCAGGTCGTGACGCGGGGTCGCAACCGATTCCTGGGGTGTGAGAACTATCCCACCTGTCGCAACACGCGCCCGATCCTGAGCGACCGCATCAAGCAGCTTGCACAGCAAACCGCCTGCCCGGCTTGCGGGCATAGACCGCTGGATCCGAAAAAGGGGCGCTATGGTGAATATCTGCATTGCCCAAAGTGCGTGCAGAACTATTCTCTGGCCAAGCTGGGGCTCGGCAGGGGCAAGGGCAAGAGAGGGGGAAAGATAGAGATGGTGGACATTGCCTGTCCACACTGCGGGGAAACTCCGCTGGAAAAGCGAGAGGGCAAGTACGGCCCCTATTATCGCTGCCCGGCGTGCAAAAAGAACACCTCAGCCAAAAAGCTCGAGACTCAGCCGGACGAGTAAGAGGCCATAGCCCAGGGGAGCAGGCAATCCCGCCCCCCAGGGCCCGTGTGGCGACAGACTAGCGCATCTGAGCGGTGGCGCCGACCTCTTCGAGGCGCGTCTTGGCGGCCTCGGCAGCCTCTTTCTCGACGGCCTTGAGCACGTCAGAGGGCACCTCGTCCACAACAGCCTTGGCCTCTCGCAGACCCAACGAGGTCAGCTCACGCACGACCTTGATGACCTGAATCTTTTGATCGCCCACGCCCGTCAGTACGACGTCAAACTCGGTCTGCTCTTCCTCTTCCTCGGCAACGGCTGCGGCAGCCGGGCCTGCGGCGGCCATAGCCACCGGTGCGGCTGCGCTCACGCCAAACTTTTCTTCGAGCGCCTTGACCAGCTCGGAAAGCTCGAGCACAGTCATATTACCGATGGCTTCAATCAGTTCTTCCTGCGTCATTTTGGGACCTCCCATGATATAGAACCACGACTATTGGACGGACGGGACATGGCATACTAGCGTTGGCGCCTCAAGCGTCAGCGCCTCAGGCTTCGGCGCCTTTGAGCTGGTCGGCCCGGGCGTCGACCACGTTGACGATGCCGCGCAGAACAGACGAGAGCACGCCGACCAGGCCGCTGACAGGCGCTTGGACGCCACCCAGCACACGGGCCAGCAACTCCTCACGCGAAGGCAGATCGGTGAGAGACTGCACCTCCTGCGGGCTGACCAGTTGGTCACCCAAGATACCGCCGACGATACGCATTCGTTCCTGGCTACCGCGCGCATAGTCCGCGATGACTTTGGCAGCCTGGGCAATGTCATCATAGGCAAAAGCCACGAGACAGGGCCCCGTCATGACCTCCGGATCGTAGGGCTTGCCGTTCTCTTCCAGCGCGCGTCGGATCAACGTGTTCTTGACGACCACCAACTCGGCGCCGGCCTCCTGAGCCTGACGACGCAGCAGCGTTATCTGCTCGACGCTGATGCCGCTATAGTGGGTCCAGATCGCTACCTGCGCGCGACCGAGCTTGTCTCCATACTCCTGAACGAGCTCAACTTTGCGTTCTCTGGTTAGAGCCAAATTACCTGACCTCCTTTACATGAAAAACAGAGTCTTGCGCCAAAATGATGCAAAGACTCTGCGATTCGTACACTGTCTTTGCCTCGGCAGGTGATTAAGCGCAGAATGCGCGCCTGCTGTCTTTGGCGAGATCGAGTTAGATTATGTGATTATATGCTAGGCAGCGGCTCGCTTGGCGCCCAGGCCAGCCGTATCCAGAACGATGCCAGGGCCCATTGTCGATGTGAGGACCGCCCGGCGGATATACCGACCGCGCGCAGCCGCCGGCCGCGCCGCGATCACAGCGTTCATGACAGTGGTCAAGTTGCGCATGAGGTCATCTTCGCTAAAGCTCAACTTGCCGATAGGGATGTGCAGATTGGCGGTACGGTCGGTGCGAAACTCGACGCGCCCTTGTTTGAGCTCCTCGATAGCGGCGCCGATGTCCTCAGCCTGTACCACGGTGCCAGCGCGAGGGTTGGGCATGAGCCCGCGCGGGCCAAGGATGCGCCCCAGCCGCCCGATCTTGCCCATCACCTGGGGGATCGCGACAGCGACGTCAAACTCGAGCCAGCCTTCCTGAATGCGGTCGACGTACTCGTCGGTGCCGACATAGTCAGCGCCGGCCTCGGTGGCGGCCTGCACCGCCTCACCCTCGACCAATGCCAGCACGCGCACCTGCTGTCCGGTCCCCGCCGGCAACATGACAGTGCTGCGCACCTGCTGATCGGCCTGGCGCACGTCCACATTCAGGTTCATGTGCACCTCGACCGTCTCATCGAACTTGGCGGTGGGGAGGCTCTTGAGAATCGCTACCGCCTCTTCCATCGTGTACTCTCTGGTGCGATCAATCTGTTGACGAGCCTCGGCGTACCGTTTTCCTTTGGATGCCATTTCTTTCTCCTGGTGGTGCTATCGGGCAGCTCTTGCGGCTACCCTCCCACAATGCGATCAGCTAGTCTGTAACGATGATACCCATGCTGCGTGCTGCGCCCTCGACCTGGCGCATGGCTCCCTCGATGTCCACCGCGTTCAGATCGGGCATCTTGATCTCGGCGATCTCACGCACCTGGTCGCGGGTGACGGTACCCACCTTTTCGGTGTTGGGCTCTGGCGATCCCTTGGGTATGCCAGCGGCCTTGAGCAACAGGTCTTTGGCAGGCGGCGTCTTGGTCTCGAAGGTAAAGGAGCGATCCTGATAGATCTGAATCTCGACCGGGATGACCATGCCGGCCTGGGCCTGGGTGCGAGCGTTATACTCTTTGCAGAACTGCATGATGTTCACACCGTGTTGGCCCAATGCGGGTCCCACGGGGGGCGCCGGGTTGGCCTTGCCGGCCTGAATCTGCAGCTTGACGACGGCCATGAGCTTTTTTGCCATGCAATTCTACCTCGTTGAAGTACTGTTAGGGAGCTGCGTGTGCCCCTAGATCTTTTCCACCTGCATAAAGTCCATCTCGACAGGTGTTTCCCGTCCAAAGAAAGAGACGAGGACGCGGATCTTGCCGCGCTCGGGGTATATCTCGTCTACCAGCGCCATGAAATCGGCAAACGGCCCCTCAATGATGCGCACCGTTTCGCCCACACGGAAATCCACCCGGATGCGAGGCTGGTCGGCCTTCATGCGCGTCAGAATCTTGTCCACCTCTTCCTCGCTGAGAGGCATGGGACGCGTGCCCGACCCGACAAACCCGGTCACACCGGGGGTGTTGCGCACCACATACCACGATTCCTCATCGAGCACCATATGAACGAGGATGTACCCCGGAAAGACGCGCTTGCTATGGGTGCGACGCTTGCCCTCGCGGATCTCGACCTCTTCCTCGGTTGGCACGATGACGGCGTCACTGACGCCCTCCGGGGGATAGATCTTGTTCTGCATATCCATAGACTCGATGCGCTGCTCAAGGTTCTGCTTGACCTTGTTCTCATAGCCCGAGTAGCTATGGATCACATACCAGGCACCGGGCTCAAGCTCCTCTTGATCAGATTCCTGAGCATCTTCTTCCGGTGTGCCCTCGGTATCCTGATCGTCGATATCCTGATCGCCGGCATCATTGGGCAGCGACAGATCATCCGTGGTGGGCTCTGTCGTTTGCTCTTGATCCAAGCCAGGGTCCTCTTGCATGGGATCCATGATCACTCTCTCTGTCTCTTCAGACACTGTGCGCACCTAGCCGATGATCAAGGCAAATAGCCTTGTAAAGATCCAGTCAACAAGGCCTAGAGCGACACTCATGACGAACATTGTGGCCAGGACCACGCCCGTCAGATTGAGGGTGGCCCGTTGCGAGGGCCAGACGACCTTGCTGACTTCGGCCCGAACCTCTCGCAGATAGCGAGCGATCCGATTCTGCCGTTTCTCACGTTTTCCGGTTCTTATTGCTCTGCTTCTTGCCATTAGTCATGGCTCCTTGCGAATCGCGCTGGGGCGAACTGGTTCGTACAATTAGAGACACCGTATGCCAGAATCGGCCACCGTCTTGTTCTGCCTACGATGCGCGATGGTGCGTCTGGTACGGTGTCTGGTAAGCGATCTTGAGGCAGGCGAGGCAGGAATCGAACCCGCAACCTACGGTTTTGGAGACCGTTGCTCTGCCAATTGAGCTACTCGCCTGCGATATGCTAACGCTGTTCCCGGTGCTCGGTGTGCTTCCGGCAACGTCGGCAAAACTTGTTGAGAGAAATGCGCGCCGTATCGTTACGACGGTTCTTCTCAGACGTATAATTGCGCTCGCGACACTCGGTACAAGCCAGCGTGATGATGATGCGATCTGCTCGTTTTGCCATATTCTTAAGACGGCTTGGGCCTTTTTGCCCAGCGTCCCTCCTCCTTGCAGTCTAGTTAATAATCTCCGTGATGACACCCGCACCCACCGTGCGGCCACCCTCTCGGATCGCAAACCGCGAACCCACTTCCAACGCCACCGGCACGATCAGCTCGATCGTCAGGTTCGCATTGTCACCGGGCATCACCATCTCGACGCCCTCGTCCAGGATCACCTCGCCCGTCACGTCCATCGTTCGAATAAAGAACTGCGGACGATACCCGGGGAAGAACGGCGTATGACGCCCGCCCTCTTCCTTCTTGAGCACGTACACCTCGCCCCGAAAGCGCGTGTGCGGCGTGATCGATGCCGGCTTGGCCAGCACCTGGCCCCGCTCCACGTCATCCCGGTTGATCCCGCGCAACAGACAACCCACGTTGTCCCCCGCCATGCCCTCGTTGAGGGTCTTGCGGAACATCTCTACCCCTGTGACCACCGTCGTACGGGTGTCATCGCGCAGTCCCACGATCTCGATCTGATCGCCCACCTTGACCTGGCCACGCTCGATACGGCCCGTCACCACCGTCCCGCGCCCCTTGATGCCGAATACGTCCTCCACCGGCATCAGGAAGGGCCGGTCGATCTCGCGCTCGGGCGTCGGGATGTACTCGTCCACCACGCGCATCAGCTCCAGAATCGGCTCATACTCGGGGGCCTCCATGTCCGTCGACTCGCTCTCCAGGGCATCCAGCGCCGACCCGCGCACGATGGGGATGTCATCGCCGGGGAACCCATGGTCGCTCAAGAGCTCGCGCAGCTCTAGCTCCACCAGCTCCAGCAGCTCTTCGTCATCCATCATGTCGACCTTGTTCAAGAACACCACCATGCTGGGCACCTCGACCTGGCGGGCCAGGAGAATGTGCTCGCGGGTCTGGGGCATCGGGCCGTCGGGGGCCGACACCACCAGGATCGCCCCGTCCATCTGGGCGGCGCCGGTGATCATGTTCTTGATATAGTCGGCGTGGCCCGGGCAGTCCACATGGGCATAGTGCCGGTTGTCGGTCTCGTACTCGACGTGCGAGATAGC
>SLPC01000169.1 GCA_007132185.1 Anaerolineae bacterium
CCGACGCCAACAGGGCGCCGCCCATCGTTTGCAGCAACCTGCGTCGTCCCGTCCTGAACTCGACAAGCCGCTTCCAGCGGGCGCCATGCCCCTCTGCGTCTGCCATGCCGCGTCTCTCCAATCAATGTGATAGCTCTTGATTTGCGGCGACACTGTAGCAGAGATTTTGCCGTTGTCCAGAACGGGCGGGTTGCTTGCGGGCGACGATCGATATCGCAGATGCCGCTAGATGCCCCAATGGGCGCAGATGTCGGCCTCGTAGGCACAGGTGCGCTCGGCCTCGATCTCCTCGATGGTGACGGGACGATGCAGCAGCGCTGATTCGAGGGCGGCATGGCACACGGCCAGGCTGCGGCGGCTGGTGAAGGCATCCACCTCGGGGGACTTGGCCGTCAGGATGCATTCGCCCAGTTCGTGGTATTCCACGGCCACCAGCTTGCGATCGGCCTCAGCAAAGGTGAGGTCGTAGGACGCCATGCACTCGGCGCCAAAGAGCGTCGCGGTGATGGCATCGAGGGCCATGTCGGGGACCAGGGCCAGTTGCGCTTCCGGCGCAATCTCCCCCTCGTCGTCACGATGGAGGGTCAGGGGGCGCCCGTTGCGTGCTCCTTCGGTGCGCAGGGAGCCCTCGCTGCCATAGATTGCCCAGTGAAAGAGCCCCTCGCCATGGGCCGCCTGGTATGAGGTCCACTGGCCCATGACGCCGCTCTCGAACGTGAGCAGGGCATTGACCGTATCTTCGGCGGTGGCCTCGATGGTGTCGGGCATCTCGTCGTGCCAGGCCTCATAGAACTCGGAGGTGGCCGTGCGTTGCGAGGACTTGAAACGGGTTGGCTCCATCACCCGGGCCTGGGCGTACACCTCGCGCACATCGCCCAACCAGTACTGCATCAGGTCGGTGGTGTGGACGCCCGCATCCACAAAGATGCCGCCCACATTCTTGATGTGGCGCCAGGGAAAGATGATGATGCGGTTGCCGCCACCGGCGGTGGTGTGGAGCATCATCTGGGGCACTCCGATGGCGCCGGCATCCAGCAGCGCCTTTGTCAGGCGACAGATGGGATCGCGGCGGAATTGCTCCGCCACAGAGAGCACCCGGTCACTGCCCCGGTGTTGCGCGATCAGCAGATTGCAGCCCCGGATCGTCGAGGCGAGGGGCTTTTCGCACATTACGTGCAAGCCCAGGTCCAGCGCCGCCGAGACCACCCTGTGGTGAGAGCCCGAGTCGGTGGTGACGTCCACCGCCTGCAGATCGGGCATCTCGCGCCGCATTGTCTCTAGATCGCCAAAGGCGCGCGGGCGCTGCCCCAGCATCTCCTCGGCCAGATCGGCCAGGCTCTCGGCCTTGTCGAGGCGGAGGTCGCAGACAGCCACCAGCTCGATGTTGCACAGGTCGGTGCCATATAGCTCCCTGAGGCCGCGCAGGTGACGCCCACCCATGCCGCCGCAGCCCACGATCGCCAGGGGAATCCGCTGCATGTTGCCCTCCTTGAGAAGCCTCGCGACCTGGCAATATTGTGCCACAGCGATGGCGGCCATGCAAGCCCGGCCCTTGACGGCTGGCCCAGCCCTGCCTAGAATCCCGAGGCAGTTGGCTCATAAAGAGGAGACATCTCATGACAGACCGATCCGAACTGGACAACCTGGTCGAGGCAGCCCGGCAGACGCCCGGCCTGTTCGACCTGACGGGGCGCACGGCGTTGGTGGTGGGCGGCACCAAGGGACTGGGGCAGGCCATGGCGCTGGGCCTGGCAGCGGCCGGGGCTGACGTATCTGTGGCCAGCCGGGGCCCCGAGGGCCTAGAGGAGACGGCCGAGGCTATCCGGCAGCTGGGCCGCAAGGGCGATAGCCTGGCGGTGGACGCCACCGACGAGGACCAGGTGGCGGGCATGATGCGCTGGATGGTCGATGCCCACGGGCGCCTCGATATCCTGGTCAACAGTCAGGGCGTCGTGCACCTGCAGCCCATCATCGATTTCGACCTGGACGCCTGGCAGCGGGTGATCGACGTCAACCTCAAATCGCTGTTCCTGTGCTGCAAACACGCCGGACGGGTGATGCTGGCCCAGGGCAAGGGCAAGATCATCAATATCTCGTCGGTGCGCGGCTTTCAGGGGCGCGCCCAGGACGCCGCCTATGCCCCCAGCAAGGGCGCCGTCAACCAGTTGACCCACTCGCTGGCCATCGAATGGGGCCCCAAAGGCATCAACGTCAACGCCATCGCGCCGGTGTTTACCCGCACCGCCATGGCAGCCCCCAGCCTGGACGACCCCGCCACCCGCAACTGGATCCTGAGCCGCATCGCGATGAAGCGCCCCGGCGAACTGGAGGATCTGTTCGGGCCTGTGGTGTTCCTGGCCTCGGATGCCGCCAACTTTATGAATGGCCACGTCCTGCCGGTTGACGGCGGCTGGTTAGCAACATGATGGCGGACAAGCTGGTCTTGGGGATCCACGGCAGCCCGCACCGCGAGGGGAACACGGCCTTTGCCCTGCGCCATGCGCTGGCGGTGCTGGAGCAGGAGGGCATCCGCACCCAGTACATTGCCCTGGCCGATCTGCAGATCGCGCCCTGTGAGGGCAGCTTTGCCTGCCGCTCGGGAACCTGTGTCCATGACGATGACATGGGCTCTGTGTGCGACGCGCTGCGGGCCTGTGATGGCCTGATCCTGGCCTCGCCCGTGTACATGGGTATGGTCACGGGCCAGCTCAAGGTGATGATGGACCGCACGGTGCTCTTTCGGGCCGGCAGCCGGTTCGAGTTGAGCGGCAAGGTGGGCGCTGGCATCGCCTGCGGCGGGTTCCGCAACGGCGGCCAGGAGCTGACGCTGCAGAATATGCAGACCTTTTTCCTGCAACAGGACATGTACGCTCTGGCCGACGGCCCGCGCTACAGCCACTCGGGGGCGACCATCGTCGGGCGCGCCGCTGACGACGAGCTAGGTCTGCAGACCGTGGCCAACCTGGCGCGGCGCATGGCGGCGGCGGTGCGGGAACGACGGTAGAGAACCACGCCAGACCGAATAGAGAAAGCGAGATCCCCTTTATGATCCAGCCACCCAATATCCTGCTCATTACCAGCGACCAGCAGCACTGGGATACGCTCGGGGTGACCAACCCCCGCATCAAGACGCCGAACTTGGACCGGCTGGCCCAGGAGGGCGTGCGCTTTACGCGGGCCTATTGCGTGAACCCCACCTGCTCGCCCTCGCGGGCGACGATGATCACCGGCCTGTACCCCGCCTGGCACCACTGTTGGGCCATCGGGGTCAAGCTGCCCGAGGATGTGCCCACGGTGGGGGATCTCTTCCAGGAGCATGGCTATAACAGCATCCTGATCGGCAAGGCGCATTTTCAGCCCCTGGCATCCGAGCCGGGCAGCGAGTCCATCGAGCGCCAGCCCATCCTGCGGGACCTGGATTTCTGGCGCGAATTCCACGGGCCCTGGTACGGGTTCGACCATGTGGAGACGGGGCGCATGCATGGCCACGAGTCTCATGCTGGCCAGCACTATGCCCTGTGGATGGAGGAAAAGGGCCTGGCCAACTGGCGTGACTATTTCCAGCAGTGGCCGAGGGATCCCGATGACAAATACGCCGGGCCCCAGTACACCCGGAGCGCCATGCTCTGGGACCTGCCGGAAGAGTACCACCATACGCACTGGGTGGGCGAGCGCACCGTGGCAAACATCGAGCGCTCGGTCGAGGAAGGCAAGCCGTTCTTTCTCTGGTCGAGCTTTTTTGATCCACACCCGCCCTATGTGCTGCCCGAGCCCTGGGCCAGCATGTATGATCCGGAAGAGATCGAGCCCGGCCGCTACGTGGAGGGGGAGTTCGACGACATGCCGCCCCAGTACGCCAAGACCCGGGAAGAGAACCCCGACTTTTCCATGTATCATGAGCCCGGAGGCCACGGCCTGCACGGCTATCACTCGCACCTGCATGATGAGGCCGAGATCCGCCAGTCCATGGCCTGCTACTATGGCATGATGAGCCTGATCGATGCCGAGGTGGGGCGTATCCTGGACTGCCTGGACCGGCTGGGGATCGCCGAAAACACCCTGGTGGTGTTCTCCACCGATCATGGCCACTTTTTGGGGCACCACGGCCTGATCGCCAAGGGCGCCTTTCACTATGAGGACCTGTTGCGCATCCCGATGCTGGCGCGCCAGCCGGGCGTAATCCCTGCGGGGCAGGTGTCCGAGTCGCTGCAGAGCCACGTAGACTGGGCGCCAACCTTTCTCAGCGCCGCGGGCATACCGGTGCCCGGGCTGATGCAGGGGGTAGATCAGCTTCCCGTGTGGCGCGGCGAGGTTGATGACGTGCGCCAGCACTGTCTGATCGAGAACCGCCACAACCCTACCACGGTGCACCTGCGCACCCTGGTCAACGACCGCTACAAGCTCACGGCCTATCGTGGTGCCGCCTATGGCGAGCTGTTCGACCTGCAGCAGGACCCGGGGGAGCTGACAAATCGCTGGGACGACCCCGCCTACGCCGGGATCAAGAGCGCGCTGCTGCTCGAGTTTGTGCAGGCCGAGATCGAGCGCGAGCCCACGCGCATGCCCCGCATCGCCGGGGCATGACGCCGAATGAGGACACGGCCCCTGCGCAGGGGCCGTGTTGGGCTGATGGCCTGATCGTGGACTTGGCTACTCGCCCGCCGCCCCCGCCTCGACCTTCTCGAATGCTTCTGCTATCTCGCTGACCGCTTCCTCGGCGGGCATTGACGCGAACCGATCGGTGCTGGGCCGCATCGGCTCGCACATGACCGGCCCCGCATAGCCACTCGCCTCAAAGAGCTGGTAGACCCTGGCCGCATCGATGATACCGGTGGTCATGGGCATGGCGCGCTCCAAGTCGCGCTGCTCATCCGGCGCCCGGCCGGCTATGCCATCGTTGAGGTGCACGTTGACCATGCGATGGCTGTTCTGGGCCGCGAAATAGAGGTCATCCAGGCGGCGGCTGCCACAGTACCAGTGATAGGTGTCGAACAGGAACCCCGCCTGGCTGCCAGCGGCGTCGGCGATGGCCAGCACGCCGCTGATCGTGTGCACGAACGGGTGCTCGTGCTGGGTGCGCAGCTCGTGGGGGCCAAGGAACTCGAGGCCATACCGGATGCCATGATCGGCCAAGACGGCCTGGATGCGCTCCAGCCTGCGGACGTACCATTCGAAGTTCTCGTCAAACTCTTTGGTGGGGCTGCTCGGCCAGACATGGTTGTAGGCATACTGCACGCCCAGCCCCGCGCCGATAGCTGCCCATTCCGCCTGTATCTTGAGGGCCTCCTCAAAGGCATCGTCTGTCACATCGGGCGCAAAAAAGTCCACCGGCGTGTGCAACAGCCCCCACTGCAGGCCGTGGTCTCGCACCAGGGCGCCTGCCTCGACGGCCTGGCGCGGATCCTCCAGGATCGCGCGGGGCACGCTGATCCCGCCAAAGCCATGTTGGGCCGCCAGGGGAACCAACTCGTTCAACGAACCGGGTATCCGCAGCAGATTGATATCCAGCGTTTTGTACATGGCGCGTGACCTCCCTCGTCACAGGCTCTCGTGCGCCGCCAGGACCTCGCGCATGTGCGCCACGGCCTCGCTCATGTAGCGCTCCTCTTTGATGCCATGCAACACCATGCCGCCGGTATAGCCGCAGGCCCGCAGTTTCTCCACATAGTAGCCAAAATCGATGATCCCATTGCCGGCATGAGTGAACTCGAGTTCCTCGCCCGCCTTGATATCCTTGCCGTGAGCGATCTGGATATCATTGCCCAGGAGGGCAAAGGCATTGTCCATGATCGGTCGCACGTTCTCTTCTCTGGCCTCGCCCCGCTGAAAGAGATTGGCCACGTCCATGATGATCTTGAGGCGGGGAGAGCCGAACGTATCCATCAGTTGCCTCGCACGTTCAGGCGTGTTCACCACATTGCTGGCCTCACACTCGATGCCGAGGTACACATCATGCCGCTCGGCGATCTCCAGCGCTCGTTGCATGGTGACGAGCAGGTCATCCCAGGCGCTCTGGGTCTGGTTATCCGCGTGCCAGCGCCACATGCTCTCGCGGTTGCGGGTGCCCGTGCAGAGGGTGACGAAATCGCAGCCCAGGTGCTGGCACGACTCGGCGATCACATCGAGCCGGGCCAAGCCCTGCTCCCTGACGGCTGTATCGGGATGGATCATGTTCCACGTGCCGCTGACGGCCACGATCTCGATGCCGCTGGCCTGGGCCTGCGTGCGGATACTCTGCACAAACTCGGGCTCCAGCGCCTCGGGCATGTCGGTTCCACACACTGACGCATAGCCGAACTGGATCTGCGTGAACCCGTAACCGCGCACCGCCTGCAACAGCTTCTCGAGCGTAGGTCGCTGGATCTCGCCGAGAATCATGCCCAGTTCCATAGCGCTATCCCCCTCGTTCGGTTCGACTACAGATGATGCACGTTCGATGCTATGCCTCGCTCAGGCTGGGCGGGCGCCAGCCCCCGGCGTCATGGACGATGCGCAGCGTCCCCTGGTTGGGCGCCGGGATGTCCGACCAGGTGCGGCCCTC
>SLPC01000204.1 GCA_007132185.1 Anaerolineae bacterium
AGCTCCGTAGTCTGCTTGTCCAGGTATAGTGTCTGGTGCAGCTGTGTGGGTTCCACGGCGATCGCCGGGAAGACCTCGATAATCTCCAGGTCCATGCACCAACTGCCTATCTGCCCTGCATCCCCAGCTTCGCGATCCACCACGTATAGCGCCCAACCTCCATTGGGGTCCGTGCCGTCAAACACGGCCAGCGCGGTTGCCATCGAGAGCGCGGGCGCCGGCGGAGGAAAAGGTTGATCTCGAAAGCTCGTAGGTCGATAGGATCCGGATGTAGGCGCACCGAAAAAGGGCAATGTGTTTGCAGCATCATCGTCAAAGGTCAGGTTGATATTGGAGACCGAATCGGTGCCGACATAGGACATGAGAATCAAGTTCTGTCCCTGCGGGCCAACGAGCAGGATGTCAACCTCCATGATCTCGGTATGGCTCAATGCCAGCACATGCACCTTGGCCTTGGCCACGATCCCCTGCAAGCCTGCCACCGGAATGGTAGAGGGATACGGCGTGGCCGCCCCCTGATCCGGTATCGAGATAGGGGCCGTGTTACACCACCGAGAAAACTGTGTCCCTTGCGGGTGTGCATCGGGAACCCCTTGCGACGAGGCCCCGGCGTTGTGCGGGAGGCCAAAGGCATGGACATGGTCCACGAGCGAATCGACAGTCTGTGGCGCATCCGGATCGGGCGGAGCGGCCGTTTGAGCGGGAGCAGCCATCGGCAGCATCAGTGCGAGAAGAAGCGATATGGCGATGAGAACAAAGGCGTGCTTGTGTTTCACTGAACACCTCTCTTGTGGGCATGGTATGATGTACGAGGGCATCGGGAGGATGGCTCTGACGAACCCCCAAAACTCTACGTCTGGCCAGCGATCCCTCCTGTTCTCCACAACGACATGCGCGCCCTGGCCCTGTGCCAGCCGGCCACGCCCCATACGCTCCAAGAGCAGGGCAGGCGGCCTGGTCCCACAAGAGATAACCCGTCCGTGAAGGGGCAACAGCAAGTGCGCGCTGGCCTTGCGTCAGGTGAGGCTGCTGCAGAAGCCTTGGGGTGCGTAGCGATCCGATAGAGGCCACAGCGCAACGAGGTGGAGCATAGTGCTCTGGACGCTGGATGTCAATGGAGTGCCAGCGTCAGGGCGTATGATGGCGTGGATTCGCTGTAAAGACTGGCCCCATAGCAAAGAACGCGACCCGGCAGATGCCGATCGCGTCCTTCCGTGCGCCCTAACGCAGGCTTTTCGTTGTTGGGTGTGCCCCCAGGGGAATTCGAATCCCCGTCGCAGCCTTGAAAGGGCTGTGTCCTAGGCCTCTAGACGATGGGGGCATAGCTCCAGATATTGTAGCATGGGCGCGGGGTGCGGTCAAATGCGCACCGTCCATGGCGTGGCGTATTCTACTGGCACCCCGAATCCTATACGTCGGCCACACCGCCATCGGGCCAGAACGCCCCTGGATAGTCTCGGGCCTGGTATGGCATCCCGGCAATGGCCTCCAGGTTCAGCTCGACTCCCAGGCCCGGCGTGGTGGGCAGCGCCACATACCCATCCACGATCTCGAGGGGCTCGACGAGGACCTGGTCGCGCCAGGGCTGGTTCTCGGCATACTCCAGAATGCGAAAGTTGGGCAGGCAAGCGCTCAAATGCAGGGAGGCCGCCGTGGCCACGGGGCCGTTGGGGTTGTGGGGCGCCACCTGCACATGGTAGGTCTCGGCCATGGCGGCGATCTTTCGGCTCTCGAGCAGGCCGCCGCAGTGGCACACATCAGGCTGGATGATATCGACGTACTGGGCCTCCAGCAGCTCGCGATAGCCCCACTTGGTAAAGAGGCGCTCGCCGGTGGCCAGGGGCACGCCCGTCTCGGCGTGGGCGACGCGCATCAGGGCCTGCACATTGTCGGGCGGCACCGGCTCTTCCATGAACGCCAGATCATAGGGCACAAGCGCCCGCATGAGGCGGATCGCCTGCCCGGGGGTGTGGCGCCCGTGACAGTCCATGCCGATGAGCACATCGGGGCCGACAGCTTCCCGCAGGGCCTGCACCCGCTCCGCCACGGCCTGGATGCAGCGCGACTCGGTGGCGAACGCCTCGAATCCCAGGCTGCCGATCTTGAGGGCCTGCCAGCCACGCTCTACGAGGGCGGCGCCATTGGCGGCCAGCTCCTCGGCGGTCCGGCCGCCACAGTGGGTGTAGAGTTGGACTCGATCGCGGGCAGCGCCACCCAGCAGGCGATAGACCGGCACGCCGAGCTCTTTGCCGGTGATATCCCACAGCGCTTGCTCGATGCCGCTCAGAGCGCTCAGCAATACGATACCCCCGCGCCAAAAGCCATGGCGGTACATGATCTGCCAGTTCTGCTCGATACGGGTGGGGTCGCGGCCTGTGATCTGGCGCGCCAGATCGTCCACGGCGGCGCAGACCGCCCGCTCCTTGCCCTCGACGCTGGCCTCGCCCACGCCGGTGAGGCCAGCGTCCGTCTCGACACGGACAAACACCCAGGTCTGCCGCCCGCCAAACGCCAACAGCGTATCGATGCCGGTGATCTTCATGCTCTCCTCCAGAGTGCAACGGATAGTCTCACTGCCCTAGAGCCCCCTAGGGTCTTTTGTGGGCCTTAGGCTTCATAGTGCCGATAGATCTCGGACTTGGTGCGCTTGCCCGCCGCCACCGCCAGCGTCTCGGCGTACAGCGCCTCTCCCATCTGCTGAATCGTTTGCTCCCCGCGAATCACCGGCGTAGCGTCCAGGTCGGCATTGTCGGCGATAAGCTGCGCCCGCTGGGGGTTCGCGATGATCTTGATGACCGGGATGAGGCCGCCGGTGGTCGAGCCACAGCCTGTGGTAAAGTATGCGATGTGGGCGCCGCAGGCGGCGAACTGGTTGATGCCCTCGGGATCGCCATGAAAGGTGCCTGAGCCGGGCTCGCCAATCTGAACATAGTAGCCCTTACCGGGCGGGCGTCCGTACTGCCGCAGGATGCCCTGCAACGGCTTGGTCCCCGACTTGGCCAGGCAGCCGTAGGACTTTTCCTCGATGCTGGTAAGCCCGCCCAGGATGTTGCCATAGCCCCAGGAAAAGCGCCCCGAGCCAAAGCTCTCGCGCTCGGCCTCCTCGATGGCGGCGCGGATCTCGGCGGCCACCTGTGGGTTCACGGCGCGCTCGGCCAAGATCTCGGCGCACCCCAAGAGCTCGTTCACCTCCGAGTGCATGTAGGTGCCGCCCGCCTCGATGAGCAGGTCGGCGGCAAAGCCGGTGATCGGGTTGGACGCCAGCCCCGAGGTGGCGTCCGAGCCGCCGCACTCTTGGCCCACGATCAGGTCGGCCGGCGTCATGGTCGCCCGCTCCACCTGAGAGGCGTGCTGTAGCATCTCGACCAGAATGCGCGAGCCGGCGCGGATGGTCTCGATATCACCGCCACACTCGTTGATCTTGATGGCCTCCACCGGCTTGTTCGACTGGGCGATGGCATCGGCGACCATATAAGCGTCGGTGCCCTCACAGCCCAGGCCCACCACCAGAGCCGCCGCATACTGCGAGTGCTTGCCCAGGGCCACGATCTTGTTCAGGGGCCCCTCGCGCAGCGCGCAACCGCCGGGGTAGCCGAATATCTGAGTACCCTCGGGAAAGAGGGCCTGCAGCCGTTGCGCCACCACCAGGCTGCAGTGGGTGGTGTAGACAATGGCTACATGATTGCGGATGCCGAGTTGGCCATCCGGCCTCAGATAGCCCAAGAATTCGTTGTTGTTCGTCATCATCTATGCCTGTACACCGTACTGGTCATTGTGAAACCCCCATCGATGACTACGACAGTTGTGGACATGGACCCAGTCGCCGGCCACTACATGCTCAAGCGCCTTGCCGATGGGCATGCCGTACTTGAGCACCTCGGCGCCCTCCGGGATATCGCAGAGGGCGAACTTGTGGCCAAAGGCAATGTCCTGGCGCAGGGTGACATGCGCGTGCACGCCGTCCAGCGAGACGCTCAGTGACTCGCCGGCCTGCAGGTTGGCCAGGGCGGTGGCGACATTGTCGTGCGGGTGCAGCAGTATGGCTCTATTGGGCTCGTCAGGCATCGGATCACACTCCTGAATAGGGTTGGGCGTGCACATGGCCCTGCTTATACCCCACCCACATGGCGCCGTCAAGGAAAAGGGGCTGGACAAGAGGCCCAGGGCGTTTGCGCCAACGGCCCAATGACCATAGAATGGCCGTGTTGTTTGCCCACCCTGAAAGGATACGTTATGCCTGAGCAAGTCGACAGCGCCTACCTGGTCGATTCCCTGGTCGAGTTGCTGGAGACCCCGAGCCCTACGGGCTATCATGACGAGATCATGGCTCGCGTCGAGGGGCGCCTCCGCGCGCTGGCTTTGCCGGGCCTCGAGATGGTGCGCACGACCAAGGGGGCTTTGTTGGCCACCTTGCCGGGGCGGGCGACGGGCGGCCATCGGGCGCTCTCGGCTCATGTGGATACGCTAGGCGCCATGGTGCGCGAGGTCAAGAGCAATGGCCGACTGATGCTCACCCAGTTGGGCGGCTATGCATGGAACTCGGTGGAGAATGAGAACGTCACTGTGCACACGGTGCGCGACAGCCTCAGGTACCGCGGTACGATCCAGAGCGTGAACCCCAGCGTGCACACCAGCGAGCAGGCTCGCACAGGCAAGCGGGAGGACGCGCGCATGGAGGTGCGCGTGGATGCCCGCACCGCCAGCAAAGACGAGACGCTGGCGCTGGGGATCGAGGTGGGCGATTTTGTCTCCTTTGACCCGCGCGTCGAGCTCACAGACACCGGGTATGTCAAAAGCCGCCATCTGGACGACAAGGCCGGCGTTGCCGTGATGCTGGCCGTGCTGGAGGCCCTCTCTCGGGCGGGGCAGCAGCCTGCCCGACGCACCAGCTTTTTCTTCAGCAACTATGAAGAGGTGGGCCATGGGGCTTCGGCGGGTCTGCCTGACGACCTTGACGAGCTGCTGGTGATCGATATGGCCGCCAGCACCACGGGTGAGCACCAGAACTCGGACGAGTACGCGGTGGGCATTTGCGCCAAGGACTCGACCGGCCCCTATGATCTGGCCCTGCGGCAGCGCCTGATGGCGTTGGCCCAGGCTCACGAGGTCGCCTACCGTATCGACACCTATCCCCACTATGGCTCGGATGGCAGCGCCTTTTTGCGGTCGGGGGGTGACGTACGGGTCGGGCTCATCGGGCCGGGGGTGGATGCCAGCCATGCCTATGAGCGCACCCACCGGGACAGCCTGCTCGCTGCGGCGCGCCTGGCGCTGCACTATCTTTTGGCGGAGGACGAGTGATATTCACGTATTGCGCAGGATAGAGAGGTTCTGACGTGCCCAAGCGCATTGCCTATTTCGACTGTTTTTCGGGAGCCGCCGGCGATATGCTGTTGGCGGCCCTTTTGGACGCCGGTCTGTCGCTGGATGATCTGCGCGCCGACCTCGCCCAGATGCCCGTCGAGGGCTATGAACTCATGCTGGAGCCCGCCCAACAGCACGGCATCACGGGGAGCCGGTTCGATGTGGTGGATCTGGAGGCCCAAACCGCCCACGGCGAGCGCCCGGCCCGCAATATGACGCTCATTCGCGAGATCATGGACAGGTCTGACCTGCCCGACCCAGTGGTGGCTAACAGCCTGCGGGTGTTTACTCGCCTGGGCACTGCCGAAGCCCGCATCCATGGCGTCGACCTGGACCAGGTGCACTTTCACGAGGTGGGCGCCATCGATGCCCTGGTGGATATCGTTGGCTTTTGTATCGCGCTCCAGCGTCTCGGCATCGAGCAGGTGTATGCCTCACCGCTGCCTCTAGGGAGCGGCGTCGTGCGCACCGAGCATGGCCTGCTGCCTGTGCCTGCCCCCGCGACGCTGGCGCTCCTGGCAGAGGTCAGGGCGCCCGTGCTGCCCAGCGAGGCCCGGGGCGAGCTGGTCACGCCCACCGGCGCTGCGCTATTATCCACTCTCGCCACATTTGAGCGGCCGGCCATGCGGGTGGAGCAGGTGGGCTATGGCTTTGGCAGCAAAGAGTTTCCCTGGCCCAACATGGTCCGGGTCTGGATCGGGATGGCCATTGAGAACGCCCGGCGTGGCCCCCGGCCGGTCAGTACCCATTCCCATGGCCAGGATCATGGCCACAGCCATAGCGAGCATACCCACGCCCACGGGCACGCTCATGATCATGGGCATGAGCATCCGCATGAGCACTAGGACGAATGGGGAGCATGAGCTACCATGCGTATCGCCCTCATAAGTCCATATGATACCGGCTCGCATCATAGCTGGCTGGTGGGCTATACCCAGAGTAGCACGCATGATGTGATGCCGCTGCCGCTGCGTGGCCAGTTCTGGAAGTGGCGCATGCACGGGGGCGCCGTGACGCTGGCGCGTCACTTTCGGGAGCAGGCTGCGAACGCCGATCTGCTCCTGGCGACCGACATGCTCGACCTGACGACCTTTCTTGCCCTGACCCGAGATCTTGCTCCGCGCACGCCTGTGGCGCTGTACATGCACGAGAATCAGCTCACCTATCCCATGCGGCC
>SLPC01000042.1 GCA_007132185.1 Anaerolineae bacterium
GATTGAGAGCCGGGGTTACCAGCCAATCGTCCTGATAACCATCGGGAGGATAGGACCACTCGCGCATCGCAGATGCGGGCGCGCTGTTGATCACGCTGGTACTGCGGCCCCAAGTCCGGGGGCCTGCTCCCTGCAGCCTGTGGTGAGACCAACCGGCCGGCGGGAAGGCCTCTCCGGTAAAGGACTCGCTGAGCAGCACAGAGGCGGATTGCGCCGGCACAACCTCGGCGATGCGGATGCCGCCAAAGGCGTGGACGCCTCCGGGCAGCGCCGAGACGTCGGCGCTGATCTGCAGTTCCTGCGTGGCGCCGGGCCCGAGCGTAAAGCTGCTGGGCGTCACATCGATGATCATCTCTGCGGGCCCATAGGTGCTCACCTGATAGGTCACAGGCACGTCCCGCACGCTCTTGACCGTGCGAGTCCACGAGCAAGAGCCGACGCAATCCAGGTCCACCATGCTCGGCTGGTTCAGGTCTCGCGGGCTACCACCCGAAGCCGGGTTGGCCGCGTTATAGTTGGCCACCGTCTCGTCCATCACCAGGCCCACCAGGGCGGCCTGTGACAGATCGATGCGACCGCTGCCCATGGCGAAATTCGTGGCCGGGTTGACGCCGTCGTCGTTGAGCAGGTTGGGGTTGGCCGTCATGGCCAGGGCCGACTTGATCTCGGCCGGTGTCCAGTCGGGATGCCGCTGCACCAGCAGGGCCGCCGCGCCCGCCCCGTGGGGCGAGGACATGGACGTGCCCTGCATAAAGACATAGTCACCCGCGCCATCGTGGCCGGCGGCCACGATGTTGACGCCGGGAGCGGTATAGTCGGGCTTGAGCAGGTCCCACTGGCTGGGGCCACGGGAGCTAAAGCCAGCGACAATGTTCTGCCAGGCGTCGTTGACCACGACCGAGGCCGCAGCGTTGATGCGCACATGGGTGCCCGGGTTGACCGTGGAGTACTGGACGAGCGTCTGACCATCAGCGACATCGACCATGACTGCCCTCGTCGTGGTGGCCTCCAAGCCGCCCATGGTGGTGGGCGGGCCGCCCACATGATTGTAGACGATGACTGCCACGGCGCCAGCGGTTGCGGCGCCATTCACCTTGGTCGCAAAGGTGCAGTCTCCGCGCTCGATGAGCGCAATCGCATCGTTGAATGAGCCTGCAGGAAACGCGTTGCAGCCACGAGGGTTGGTCTCATCGACGCTACCCGCCCAGGTGATCGGGGCCGTGATGTTGCTCTGGATGGCAGGTCCCGAACCGGGCACCGCCGCCAGGCCCTGTAGCTCGGCGGGCTGCGACGGCGCGGTAACGTCTACGGTATTGGCGATCACCCGATTGTGGGTGCTGGCCGCCACTGAGGCGTTCCACGGGCCCGTCTTGGCCACGGTGCTTGGATCGGGGCCAGAATTGCCCGCCGAAGCCGACACAAAGATCCCGGCGGCATAGGCGTCCAAAAAGGCCAGATCCACGCTGTCCGTCCAGGGGCTGTCGCTGCCGGAGATGGAATAGTTGAGCACATCCACGCCGTCAGCAATGGCCTGATCGATTGCTGCCACGCTGCTCACGCTGGGGCAGCTTGGATCGCAAACCTTGTAGGAGATGATGTTGGCCCGGGGGGCCACACCCGATATGATGCGCGCAAAGGTCTGGCTCCCGACGTCGACCTGCGCCTCGTGCAGGTTACCCGCGATCGTGCCCGCCACATGGCTGCCATGATCGTTCCAGTCAACAGCACTATTGCCACTGTTGGGGCCCTCGTTAAAGCTCCAGGCGCCGACCAGCTTGTCGTTGCAGATGCTCTCATAGATCTGATCGGGCTCATCCGGATCACACACCCCCACGAAATTGCCCGAGCCATAGGGGTTGGTGTGGGTATAGCCCTCGGCGTCGGTGGCAGCAAAGGAAGGATGGGTCGGGTTGATGCCCGTATCGAGCACGCCGACGATCACGCCCTCTCCACGATGCTGGTCGAGGCCATAGCTGCCCTCCCAGAACGTGGGCGCCCCCATGAGGGCCGGGCCGACGTCCGTGGTGAGCTCGCGTAAACGATCGGGATAGACGGCCGCCACTTGGGGGAGCTCGGCCACGCGAGCGGCCTCCTCCGGCGTAAGGTTGACGGCAAAGGCATTGAGCACGTTGAGGTACTGAAATGCGACGTCCACCGAGCGCTGAAGCGCGGTCTCTACCGCATCAACGGCTCGCTGCTGTTGTGTCACCAGATAGGACAGATAGGCAACACTGGCGGGTGCGCTGACATCGAGCCTGGCCTCTCCCGTGACACGAGGGCTCGTAGCAGACAGCGACGCAATATCGCCCTCGTATCTGGCCAGGGAGGGGTCGCGGAGCTGCACGATGTAGAGTCCCGTCTCGCTCACCCCGGGCGCCAGGTCGACGAGCCCGGTAGGCGTAACGTCTTCGGTAGAGGGGGCAAGCTCAACGTGCTCTGAAAAACCAACCAAGTCGTCAGGCTTCTGCGCCACGGCGAACCCCGCAGGAAACAGCGGCATGACGAGCATGGAAAAGACGATCAGAAGCAAAAAGAGAGGATGCAGGCCACGTCTCGATTTCATGTACTCACTCCATGGTAGATAGATCGGCGAAAAAAAAAGCAGCAAAGCTCTCGGATCCAGGGCACCTCCTAGAGTTCAACATAACAACCAACTCTAGCATTATTGCATGCTTACAATAGGCGCAAAGAACCGGTACAAGCACCCAAGCGCGGAATGTGGGCTGAGAGTGGTAACAGGTCTGACATCCCCAGAGCGCAGGCCCAAGAGTTGCAAGTTTCACGCCAGAGATTAGACCACGGAGGGAGAGCTGCGTCAAGTGAACTCGCAATCAGCAAGCGCTATCAGTTCACAAATATCACGTGAATCCTACACGACGCTGTCTGGCCAGGGAGTCACGACACTCTTGATCTGATGGGGGGATCCGTCGGACAAGAGCTTTGGCAGCGCCTCGAGAGAGATCTGCTGCGTGATGAGCTCGCCTACGGCCAAGCGGCCTGACGCCAAGAGGGCCAGCGCCCGCCCGTGGGTGTGGGGATTGATGCGGGCCCCTCGGATGGTGAGCTCCTTTTGAAAAATCAGGTTGGGCTCCACCGGGACCACGTCACCGGGGGGTGTGACGCCGAACCAGAGTACCGTCGCGCCCGGCGCGGCCCAATCAATGGCCTGGGCGGTGGTTCTGGCCGAGCCCACTGCCTCGATCACAACGTCGACTCCGCCCTCCAGCGTGCCGCCCGTTGCCAACGGCTCATCCACCGTGGGATCGATGACAGCATCAGCACCCAGGCGTAGCGCCATCTCGCGTCGTGAGGCCACCGGATCGCTGAGCACGAGGTAGCTGGCACCCTGCAGGCGTGCGAGCTGGGCCAGTATCTGGCCGATAGCCCCGCCCCCGATGATGGCTACCGTATCTCCGGCGCGGATCCCGGCCAGGTCGATGCCGTGCACGCAGCACGCCACCGGTTCGACCATGGCGCCCTCCAGCAGCGACACGCCCTCGGGCAGTGGATAGCACTGGGTGCGAGGCGCCAGGCTATACTCGGCAAATCCACCGTCCTGATCGACACCCAGTGCGGTCAGGTTACGGCACATGTGTACCTGATCACGCTGGCAGGGCCGGCAGATGCCGCAAGAGATATTTGGGTCGATGGCAATCCGCATGCCCGGCTCCAGATCAGTGACGCCATCTCCCACAGCCTCGACAATGCCGGCATATTCGTGGCCGATGATCAGGGGCGGCCGTGTGGCAAACTCGCCATGGTAGATATGATGATCGGTGCCGCACACTCCACAGGCAGCCACGCGTAGGAGTACGTCGCCTGAGCCTGGCGCCGGCACAGGAAGCTGTGTGACCTCCAACTCACCCACCCCATAGAACATGGCTGCCCGCATGCTTGCCTCCTCGTGTTTCACCTACTTGGCCGGTTAGCCATTGCCTGCTATCATCCGAACTGACCGATATGTCCATGCTTTGGGCAGTGCCCTACAAGGATTGGAGGACTTGTGCCCACCTATGAGTACCGATGCGCCATGTGTGGCCATCGCTTCTCGCAATTCTACCGCAGTATCGCCGCCGCGCAGGAGGCCACCGCACCGGCCTGCCCGCGCTGTGAGAGCAAAGAGGCGCGTCGGGTGCCGTCATCCTTTGCGGTGTCCGGGCCGACCGGACCCGATCCCGGCCAGATCGCCCATGATCAGGCCCAGGCCAATCAGGCGGCGTCTGTGACGTCCAAGGAACAGATCGACTCGTGGCGCAAGAGCAAACCCTCTGGCTGATGCCGCGGCCAGAGGCGCGACGCTCAGTAGATTCTAAAATAGCGCTCCAGCTCCCAGTCAGTTACCGCGACGCGGTACGCATCCCACTCGAGATTCTTGGCGTCCAGGTAGCGCTCAAAGATGTGTGGCCCAAGAGCTCGCTGGATCACGCGGCTCTCGGCGGCCTCGTCGATTGCTTCCTTTAGCGAGCCGGGCAGGGTCTCGAGCCCAACGCGGGCCCACTCGGCCTCGTAAAGATCCTCCTCGCTGGGGTCCGGAAGCGACATCTCTTTCTTGATCCCATCCAATCCACAATGAAGCATGACAGCCAGGGCCAGATAAGGATTGCAGCTCGGATCGGGGCAGCGCAACTCCAGGCGAACTGCCTCGGTGCTCGAGGCACGGGGGATCCGGATGAGGGCCGAGCGGTTGATGTGCGCCCAACTCACATACACCGGCGCCTCATAGCCTGGCACCAGGCGCTTGTACGAGTTGACCAGAGGGGCCAACACCACGCTCATGGCGCGAGCGTGGTAGAGCTGCCCCGCCATAAAGTGCTTGGCCAGCTTGGATAGGCCATATTCATCGGCTGGGTCTGAAAAGAGGTTCTTGCCCGTGGCTGTACTGGCAAGGTTCTGATGCACGTGCATTCCCGAGCCATTGATGCCCTCGATGGGCTTGGGCATGAACGTGGCATAGAGCCCATGCTGTTGGGCCACCGCCTTGAGGACATACTTGAAGGTCACGGCGCTGTCAGCCGCCTTGAGCGCATCCTGATAGCGAAAGTCTATCTCATGCTGCCCCGGGGCGCCCTCATGATGGCCCGTCAGCACCTCGATGCCAAAGACCTCCAAAGCCGCCGACATGGCCTGCCGCACGAGCATGCCGCGATCCGACGTGGCGTCGAAATAGCCAGCCTGATCGTGAATGGCAGCAACGACCGGAAGGCCCTTTTCGTCGGTCTCGAACAAAAAGAACTCGAGCTCTGGGCCCACCATGTACCTATAGCCCAGGCCCTCGGCCTCTTGCAGAGCCAGGATCAGCGCCGTGCGTGGCGCACCAGCAAAGGGCTCGCCATCAGGGGTATAGACGTCACACACCAAGCGCGCCGTCTTGTCGACGCCGACACTCCAGGGGATGATGGCAAAGGTGGACAGATCGGGAAACAGATACATGTCGCTCTCGCTGACACGCGCAAATCCCTGAATCGAGGAGCCATCGAACCAGACCCCGTCGTCCAGCACATGTTGGATCTGGCTTACCGAAAGCGTGATGCTCTTGACCAGCCCCACAATGTCGCTGAACTGCAGATTCAGGAAGCGCACGTCCTCTTCGCGGCACACTCGAATGATCTCATCCCGCGTCCACTCGGTCATTGGTCACCCCCAGGATCGAATATCGGAATCCACGTTATACCGCCGATATCTAGAGTATGATGCCATCGGCGTGGGCAGCCCGTCGGGGCCCTGTAACAACTCTAGCGCTACCCAGCAGCCTGGGCGATGGTCGGCATGCAAGGCGGCTCGGCCAGCTTGAATGCATTGCGCTCCATGCGGCGCCTTACGGCCTGTACGGTCTCCAGAGCGAAGCCCTGCTCGGCGGCCTGCTGCTCACGCAGGCCCGCCTCCGTCAGCAGATAGAGGATCTGATCGGCCTCATCATAGGAAAAGCCCAGATCGCCCTCGTCGGTTTGGCCTTCCCACAGATCGGCGCTGGGGGCTTTGTGCAGGATCTCATCGGGCAGCCCCAGATAGGCTGCAAGGGCCCGCACCTGGTACTTGTACAGGTGGGCAATGGGTCGAAAAGCAGCAGCGCTGTCGCCATACAACGTAAAGTAGCCCAGCAACATCTCGGTGCGGTTGCCGGTGCCGATCACCAACGCCTCCCAGGCAGCAGACTGGTCAAACAGCGTCATCATGCGGCAGCGCGACATGATATTGCCCTTGCGTACGCTGCTCATGTCAGGGTCGCGGGCCACAAGAGCCTCCACCATCGGCGTAATGTCAAACAAACTCGACTCGATACCCAGTTGCTCGATCAGCCGACGGCCATGGGCCATGCTCTGGGGATTGCTGGTTTCGTGGGGCAGTATCATGCCATGCACATTATCGGGCCCCAGAGCCCGGGCACAGAGGGCCGCCACCAACGCCGAGTCCAGCCCCCCCGACACGCCCAGCACGGCACGGCCAAAGCCCGCATCGCTCATCTGCCGCGAGATCCA
>SLPC01000115.1 GCA_007132185.1 Anaerolineae bacterium
CAGAACCATATCTACTGCAACAACGGGAGCTACTATAGCGACGACGCGCGCCAGCTCCTGTTCAACTCGCCTGAAGGGTTGGAGACATTAGAGTGGAAGCTCGCGCTGCTGGAGACGGCCGGAGGCATCGAGGCGCACAACGCCTTCTTGGAGGGTGTGAACTGGCAGATGGCAGACTACCCGTTCTTCTCGAATCAGATCTGCCTGCAACCTCACAACGTATCCGCATTTGGTCACTTTGCGAACAGCGCCCCCGACATGTATGCGGACACCGATCAGTGGGGCGTCATGCTGGTTCCGTATAACAGCGCGAATCCAGGAGCCAAATCTACAGGCATATCTGGCCTGGCCTTTACCTGGAACCAGGTGATCGGCAAGGCTCTACCCGCTAATGTGCGGGAGGCAGCCTACGAGTGGCTAGAGTTCTTTACCATGCGTGAAGAGGGCGGCGGCTGGTTCCTCCTACAGCAGGGACGGCCCTCGCCTGTCCGGCGTTTCAACGAGAACCCCGAGTACTATGACAAGAATCCGTACTGGGATCGACTCAGAGAGATTATGGAGTACGACATTGGTGTACCGACGACACCGGTCCAGATCGAGGTGGCCGACGTCCTGACCCGTGAGCTAGATGAAGTCTGGTTCGGCATGAAGGGTCCAGAGGAGGCCTTGCAGGATGCGTACGATGAGGCCCAGCCGATCGTAGACGACTTCTGGGGAGAGAGTTGATGACCGCACAATCGACATCGTCGGTAGGCACGATGGGGAGTCTGGCCGCGCAGGCCAGACTCTCCCTCCGAAGCTTCCGCAGGCGGCGCTGGATAGGCTGGGGATTCATTTTACCCTGGTTCATCGGGTTCCTGATCTTTGATCTGGGTGCGCTACTGCTCAACTTTTACCTGAGCATGACCACGTTCACGGTAGGAGCCCGTACTCCAGACTGGGTGGGATTCGCCAACTATGAACGGGTCCTTTCTGGAGACCGTCTTGCGCGCCTCAGCTTTACGAACACGGTCTACTTTGTAGGCTTGAGCGTGCCCCTCGGGATGCTGGTGGCCTTTACGTTGGCGCTACTCCTGAACTCGGACATTCGTGGACGCGGCGCATTTCGCACCGTGTTCTACTTGCCCAGTCTCGTACCCGTGGCCGCAGCTTCTATCATCTGGCTCTTTATCTTTCGCACACGAAACGGGCTGCTCAATCTCACTCTCGGCCTCGTGGGGATCAACCCCATCCCATGGTTGAGCCGGCCAGAATGGGCCAAGCCGGCACTGGTCTTGATGAGCCTATGGTTCTTTGGCCAGCAGATGGTGATCTACCTGGCTGGCCTGCAGGGCATTCCGTCAGAACTGTACGAGGCATCCGACATCGACGGTGCCAACTCTATTCACAAGTTGTTCAAGATCACCATCCCCTTGATGACCCCGATGCTCTTTTTTAACCTCGTGATGGGCATCATTGGTTCGTTTCAGGTGTTTACGGCAGCCTTCTTGATGACCCAGGGAGGGCCGGTCAACGCGACATTGTTCTATATGCTGCATCTATATAACAATGCCTTTCGTTATTTTCGAATGGGTTATTCGTCTGCGATGGCGGTGGTGCTGTTCTTTGTAATCCTCGTCTTGACACTGCTTGTCAACAAGACCTCTGGCCGCTGGGTCTACTACGGCGGTACCTGACCTCGCCACGTGATTGTAGCGAGCCGTGCTGACATCTGCCTTACGGATTGCCCTATGAGAGGAGTTGCGAGGCTATGACCATCAATGCAAGGCACACACGCGCGCTTGGCCATGGGGCTATCTACCTGTTCGCGGCGGCAGGCGCAGTGGTGATGCTATTCCCTCTAGTCTGGACGCTGTCCACCTCGCTCAAGACAATTGACAAGCTGGTGGTTACGCGCATCGAGTTGATGCCCGACCCCATCGCCTGGAGCAACTATATCACACTGTTTGACCGGATGGATGTGGCCAAGCAGTTTACCAACACGATGACGATAGTATCGGCCGCCCTGATCGGCTCGCTTTTGATCTGTTCCCTCGTCGCTTATGCCTTCGCATGTATCGAGTTTCCGGGTCGGAACACCATGTTCATTTTGCTGCTCAGCACAATGATGCTCCCAGGTGTGGTCACCTTGATACCCTACTTTCTCATGTGGGATCGCCTCGGGCTGGTTAATACCTTTTACCCCTTGATTATTCCGCGGTTTTTGGCGAGTAATCCGTTCTATATCTTTCTTATGGTTCAGTTCTTCCGGGGCCTGCCCAAAGACTTGTTCGATGCGGCCCGTATCGATGGCTGTGGCGACTTGGGCATCTGGCGTCGCATCGTACTACCTACATCGCTGCCGGTACTGGCCACGGTGGGTATCTTTACCTTTCAATGGGCCTGGAACGATTTCATGAGCCCACTGATCTATCTCAGTGGCGATCGGCACAAGTGGACTCTGGCATTGGGGCTGAATGCACTGGTGGGGTTTGAGGGTGAGACGACAGTTCACTACCAGATGGCTTTTTCGATCCTGATGATCATCCCCGTGGTCATCGTGTTCGCTCTTGGTCAAAAGTACATCATACAAGGTGTCACGTTCTCCGGAATCAAGGGCTAGCTTTCATCCTGAAGCGGTTCTCTGACAGACAAAGGATGGTTTTGCCATGCAGACGATTTTCGAGGCAGACAGGCATGTCCCCGTGGTAGCGGACGCCGATGTGGTGGTCTGCGGTGGCGGGCCCGGCGGGTTTGCCGCAGCCATCGCCGCTGCGCGTCGTGGGGCGGATACTGTGATGATCGAGCGCTACGGCTTTATGGGTGGCCTGGCGACGGCGGGGCTGGTGGCCCCGATTCTAGGGCACACAGCATCACGCAGCGACACGCCGATCGTCGAGGGCATCCTGCGTGAGATCACCGATCGGATGCACGCCATCAACGGCTGCCCCACATGGGATGACGCTCTGCAAGAGTGGGGCGTGCCATTTGATGCCGAGGCTCTCAAGGTGGTGATCGACGAGATGTGCGCCGAAGCAGGTGTCAGGCTGCTACTCCACAGCTATATAGCCGATGCCCTTGCGGAGGACGGTGCTATAGGCGCCGTGATGATCGAGAACAAGTCCGGTCGGCAAGCCGTGACCGGCAGGATCTTTATCGACGCAACGGGAGACGCCGATGTGGCCTTCCGTGCAGGTGCTCCAACCACCCATGGTCGGCCGTTCGATAACAAGCCCGAGTCCATGGGATCCTTCTTTCACCTGGCCGGCTTTGAGCCCCTGAGCGACGAGCGCCGCAAGGAGATCACCGAGCAGGTTCGCGAGGAGATGGCCAACGGGCGTTTCCGCTTCTATAACCAGGGGTTCCTGAACTCGTGCGCCTATCATGCCGATCATACCTCTGCGAATATGACCCGTTTCGGCGGAAACTCGGATACTGCCGAGGACATGACTGCCGCCGAGCTGAGCATCCGTGCCGACCTGTGGAAACTGATACGTTATCTGCAGCAGAATGTGCCCGAGTTCCGGAGCTGCTATGTGCAGCAGACCTCACCGCAGGTAGGACCGCGTGAGAGCCGCCAGATCGTGGGGCCCTATGCCCTTACCGGCGATGACGTGCGCACGGGCGCCAAGTTTGATGATGCCATTGCGCGCGGCTCCTGGTGGATCGACATCCACTGCCCACGCGGCCTGGCTTATCCGGTGCACATCTGTGTGGTCGAGTGTCCGGAAGGTGAGGATTGCCCGTACTGGGCATCAGAGCATACCAAGATGCTATCACGAGATGAGCTCCACCCACCCGATGGCGATTGGTACGACATCCCGTACCGCAGCCTTCTCTCGGTTGGCATCAAGAACCTGCTCTCTACGGGACGCTGCATCTCGGCCACCCACGAAGGTATGGCGGGCTCGCGCGTCATGGGCACCTGCATCGCCATTGGCCAGGCGGCGGGGACAGCCGCGGCGAGCGCCACGTCCGCCCAGGTAGCACCCGGCAACGTGAATGTCAGCGATCTTCAGGGTGCTTTGCGCGCAGACGGGCAACTAATCTAGCCGCCTGCCTGACAGCATGCGCTCTACCCCTCCGAACCTTCCCACGACACGGTTCGGAGGGGTGGCCTTGCGCTTCAGGCCACGGTAAGGCCCACGGGCCAGCAGGCCACTATGCCTGCCAACGCATCTGAGTATCAGACGTTGCCATCTCACGCCACACGCCCCTCAATCAGATCTCCAGAATCGCCCCTTGGCCACGGAGGGTGGTCTGCACAACAGAGACGCCCACTCCGCTGGGTGGCATCTCATCTCGGATCGCGCGCGCCGCGGCAACGCCGGCGGCCTGGCCCATAGCGAAACAGGGGGGCATGACCCGCACGGCGCCGGCCGCCTCATGAGTGGCCGAGAGGCACCGTCCGGCGACGAGCAATTGCTCGATCTCCTGGGGCACCAGCGAGCGATAGGGGATCTCGTAGACGTTGGCGGTACGCAGGCCGGCCTCTAAGGCGCTGGTGGTGCCGCCACCATCGCCCATAACAGGATGGATGTCAAAAGGAAAGGCGGCCAGGGCGATAACGTCCTCAAAGTGGCGACCTGTGGCGAGATCGTCGGCCGTCAGGACATACTGGCCGACGATGCGTCGCGTTTCGCGCACGCCCACCTGCACAGCCGTGTCCAGCAGCACCGCCTCGGCAAACCCGGGCAGCGACTCGCGGAAAAAGCGCATCAGTTCCCACACCTGGCGACGTCCCTCGACCTCGGCGCGGGTCAGGTCGGTGGCCTCGGTGCCGTCCAGGCCCTGCATGCGGCTGGTATTGATGCGCCATACGCCCGGCTGCACGCTGCGATACAGGCCCACCTTGTCGCGAGCGATCTGTAGCCGGCCTTCGGCCTTGGCCTGCTCTACCAGGGCATGAAACGACTGCCCCTCTTCCTCAGGGTGGGCAGCTATATGATCAATGATCGCCTGGTCGTCAACGTTGCCGACGCGGAAGAACATGGTCATGGGCTGCATCAGGCCATCGCTCTCGCGTCCCTTGACCGTGGACGCTCCCGCGCGATAGGCCACATCGGCGTCGCCGGTGCAGTCAATGACGACGTCGGCGCCGATGGAGCCCAGCCCTGACTTGCTATGGACGATGGCGCCGCGTAACCAGCGATCTTCCAGGATCGGATCCACGAAATCTGTGTGCAGACGTAGCCGGACGCCGCTTTCCAGGGCCACCTCAGCAGCCACCAGCTTGAAGGCCTCTGGATCAAAGGGCGTCACGTGATCGTGCCCAAAGCCGTAGAACCCCGACTCGGGACTATGTGCGCGCACCTTGGATGGGTGCACCGCCCCGCCGAGGGCTTCCATACGACGTACTAACTCGTCAAAGATGCCGCCGATCACCTGGGTAGACCCATCGTCGCTAAAGGAGGTCATAAAGGGGCCCACCAGTCCGACAGTGGCGGCGCCCCCCAGCACGCCATAGCGCTCGATCAGGGCCGTATCTGCTCCGGCGCGGGCGGCTGAGATAGCCGCAGCAATGCCCGCAGGCCCGCCACCCACGACGAGCACCTGTACGCGGTCAACCAGGGGAATTTCCCGTGCATATCGAATGCCATGGGTGTTTGGTTGTGTCATCGCGACCTCCATCTCGTTCGGGAGCCAAGCAGCCGTGTTAGCTCGATTGTAGACAGTTTGGCCTTCCAAGGTCAAGGCTACGGGACGCTGCGTGTGAAGGTTCACTGACCTGATAGACCGGCAGCACACTTGCCACATGGCACAAGGGATCATAAGCACCAGACGTGCAACGCTGCTAGCAGTTGGGGAGAAACGCCCCCATGTCCTTGAGCTGGCTTTGTAGCTCGGTTACATCCACCTCATGCACGTCTTGACGCTGATCGGCCGCGAGCGCCGCTGCCACACCGGCAGCCTGCCCCGTGATATAGCACCCGGGCATCACCCGTACCGACCCTTGCATGGATCGATCGGAGCTGATGCAGCGGCCTGCCACCAGCACGTTTGACAGACCCTTGGGCGTCAGAGTGCGGTATGGAATCCCATAGCTCTCTCCCCAGCCGAGACGCAGCGAGTGAAGCCCATCCATGAGCTTGGCAAAGGCCTCCGGACTCGGATCTGAGGCATGCACGTCCACGGGATAAGAGTACCGCCCAATCTCATCGGGAAACACAGCCCGATTTCTAAAGTCGTCCAGGACGAGTTGATAGTCGCCGACGATACGCCGCGTCTCGCGGATGCCCAGTAGAGCGCCCGTGGAAACCATCTCGATGCCATCATACCCGCTCATATACTCGCGATAGAACCGCTCATACTCTGTCAGAAGCTTGCGCCCGTAGACCAGAGCCTCGGTCAGAGAACGTTCATCAGTGCCATCGACGCCAAAGGTGTGTCCCAGATTGCCTCCCGCCAGGGTCCGCCCCACACGCCACATTCCCGGCAGGTGGCGGTCCTCCACAGTAA
>SLPC01000246.1 GCA_007132185.1 Anaerolineae bacterium
CGGCCGTCTCCAGCAGCGCGAGCTTCCACTCTAATGTCTCCAACCCTTCAGGCGAGTTGAACAGGAGCTGGCGCGCGTCGTCGCTATAGTAGCTCCCGTTGTTGCAGTAGATATGGTTCTGAAAGCCTGCCTGCGGGCCGGCCATACCCAGTGTCTCGAGCAGGCCTCCCTCGAACGTGGTCATCGTTGCCATGGCCATATTCACGTCTTGCCAAGTCTTGGGCGGCTCCTCCGGGTCCATATCGAAATCGCGCATGATGTTCTTGTTATATATCCACATCGTATTGTCCAGGAAACTGCCTGGCAAGGGATAGCTCCAGGTTTTTTCCATGAACTTCATCGCGTCGATCTCGGACTCGAGAAAGATATCATACACATCATACCCGCGGGCCTCGATATAGTCATCGATAGGGATGATCAGATCCTCATGCGCAAACTTTTGCGCCTCGGTTCGTGTAACCATGAGCAGGCCCGGAGGCGTGCCGCTCGCGATGGATGTGGCCGCGCGCTGCTCACGGGCATCCCAGGGTTGCACCTGATTCTCCACACGGATGTTCGGGAACTCGTCCTCGAACCGCTCTATGCACGTATCCATCAACGGTTCTCGCTCGCCGCCCCACCAGTTCATCCACTCGACAGTGACCTGGTCAGTGACTGGCCTTGGGTCGACCGGGGCTTTTTCAACGACTTGCTCAACAGGCTCAGGCTCTGTTGTCACCTGGGGCGTGCATCCTGCCAGCAGCGCACCGAGTCCCGTCAAGCCACTCAGATACAAAAAGTCTCTGCGGCTCAGCATCTTGGTCATGTCTTTTCCTCCATGGATAATGCCACACAACAGCGTGTGGCCAATTCTCATTCTGCCCACTCTTGTACGGCTTCCTGAACACGGCATTCATCTCCGTTGATCTTCTTGGCGAATAGCTCTCCTTTCCTAACTCCCAACGGCCAACCTGAGAATGCGAACATGGGTCATTACCGTCAGCCTATCAGAGAGTAGTTACTATGTGGGTGTGACTCGGCAAGAAAGCGGACACAAAGCGGACATGTTCCCGCACACAACAACCTCTGCAGACACGCAGCGGATCATCTGCGCGTCATGGATCGACTGAGGCTTGGCTGGGGAAGATACGCTCCCTGACTCCGCAACGTGTCGATCAATGCCCGGGTATCCAAGTCGCAGGCTGGCTGGCCGGTATGGAGAGATTGTACAGCAGCGGTGCCGACGGCCTGGCCCATCATAGCGGCGGCTGGCTGGACACGTATTGCGCCGTGTACCTCCACATCACTCGAATTGCATCTGCCTGCCGCCCATAGGTTACTCCAGCCCTTTGGTACCAGAATACTGTACGGAATACCGTGGCACTCGCCTTCCCCCAACCGATGCCGATCGTGCTGGTGGCGAAACCGCTCATACTCCTCCGAGGTCGCGTCCGTAACATGGATATCGACAAACTTGTTATAGACGCCGATCTGGTCAGGGAACTGGCGCCGCGCCATATAGTCGTCGATCGTAAGCTCGTATTCACCGACAATGCGCCGCGACTCGCGTACGCCCAGCAAGGCGGCCGTGGTGGCCAGTTCGATCTGTTCGCAACCGGGGATGTGCTCCTGATAGAACCGGGTATACTCTGACACCAGTCTGCGCCCATGCATCATAGCCTCCGTCAGGTCGGCACATCGGAGCGCATTGGTGCCAAAGATGTGACCGGCGTTGAGGTAACCCAGGGTGCCGCCTACCTTCCACATGCCTGGCAAGTGATGGTCAGGCTGGCTAAGCAGACCGTCCTCAATCGCCTCGGCCAGACGTGTTTGCTCTTCGGGCAGACGGTCTGGCCTCCCCTCGAGGGCGCGGTTCCAGTCGATTCCAGCAAAGAGCGAACACAGGGTGGGAGGCATGATCGTGTCTGTATCGCGGCCCGCCTCTCGGCACGGCGCGCCACAGAGGTCCGCTAATACGGCGTCACCGGTAGCATCGATGAACGTTTTCGCGGGCACATAGCGGTATCCTTCTATATTGTGGAGCAACACACCGTTCACCATCTTGGTGGCCGCATCGATGTCGACGTCGATGGCCCGCGTGAGCAAGCGCACGTGGACGCCGGCGTCCAAGACCAGTTCATCCAACAACAACTTGAGCCCCTCCGGATGAAAGGGCGTCCAACGATGATAGAGCTTGCGCCAATAGTCCGGCGTAACCCCGGCGGGGATATAGCCCCGCCTCCACATGGTCTCCACAAGCTCTTGCATGAATCCGCCCACGAGCATGCGCTCGCCATCGGCCATGGGATCAAAGGCCGTCACCAGGCCTGAGGTGGCCATGCCGCCCAAGCAACTCATTGCCTCCACGAGCAGCACATTGGCCCCCAGCCGAGCGGCGGAGATGGCGGCGGCACAGCCCGCTGGCCCGGCACCGATAACTACCAGATCATAGTTCTCTTCCACAGGCACGTCGCGTACAAGCCGAAACTCGGCCACCGTGATAGCCTCCTGTCTGGTAGTAACCGGCAACACCGCAGGCGCAACGAGCTTCTTGGCTCGATCTTGCATTCGCTCAAGTCATCCGGTAATATCCAATTATAGCAAGCGAGAGCATCAGCCAGTGTGTTCGTTCGGTATCAAAGGGGACACAAAGCGGACATGGATGTCAGCACCTCTACCTTTCAGAAGGCCCTGCACCAGGCTCTCTGGCACCTCTACGAACCTGACTGCTTGCGTGAGAACCCACTCGCAGCCCTGTTGTGCGTAGCCAATCGCGTCGATACCTTCTCCCGGCTGCAAACCATGCTGATTGAGGCGATTGAGGCCATGGAGCCTGACCCCGACGATCCCGCGTCCGCTCTGCGCTATGAGATGCATGAGCTTCTGTACTACAGATACGTCCAGCAGATGCCCCAGTATCAGGTAGCCGAGCAACTCTCCATGTCTGTGCGGCACTTGCGTCGCAAAGAGTATGCGGCCATCGAGGCACTGGCCTCCTACCTATGGGAGCATCACGGTCTGGAGGGCGGTGGGCAGGAACAGCACGAGCAGGCAGCGCTTCGCCTTACAAACGTACCTAATGTGGACGACGAGTTGGCCTGGCTGCGAAATGTGCCCCTCGAGGCTCCCGTGGATCTCTCGGACGCTGTCACACATGTGCTCGATCTCGTTTCGCCCATTGCCAAGGAGTATAACGTTCAGATCGAAACTCGGCTCGCCGCGCATCTGCCTGGACTTGCCGTGCATAGTGTAGCGCTCAACCAGATGCTACTGAATCTGCTTACGGTGATGGTGCACCATGCCCAAGGAGGGCGCATCGTGCTGTCGGCGGCATGCGTGGATAGCAGCGTAAAGATCAAGGTTCGCGGTCCTGCCCGGACCACGCCGCATGCCGCTCTGGGAGACGAGTCCAATCTGGATCTTGCCGCTCGTCTTGCCAATATCTCACAGGGGCAGCTCGCTATAAACGAAACCGCCAATCACCTCATCGCCGAGCTGACTCTTCCCCCGCTTGGCCAAAAGACGGTGCTCGTCATCGATGACAATAGCGATACTCTCCAGCTACTGGGCCGCTACGCAGCCGGCTCGCGCTATCGTCTGGTTACCTGTTCCGATCCCGAGCGCGCTATGGAATTCGCCCAGCAGAACGCCCCCCAGGTCATTGTTCTGGATGTCATGATGCCTCGTATTGACGGCTGGCGTCTGCTGGGGCAGTTTGGGGAGCACCCCACCACCCGAGACATTCCCATCTTGGTTTGCACCATCGTCGCGCAACAAGAGATGGCAATGGCGCTGGGTGCTGATGGCTATCTTCAGAAGCCTATCCGTCAACAACGGTTTCTACAGGCGCTGGACGAACTGGCTGATCGTCTGGCGATAGAATCTCAGTGAGCGCGCCGACACAGGCCAGCAACTCTTGTCCAGAGAGTCCCATGTTACGAGCCACCGTCAGGCTGTTACTGACAATAGGCTGCCCGGCCGGATCGTGAGATGAGACGATCATCACCGGTGTGTCGGCGATCTCGGGATCCATGCGCATCTCTTCCAAGAACCGAAAGCCATCCATCCCTGGCATAACAAGATCGAGTAGCACGATGTCGGGTCGGTGGCGCCGGAGCAGCGTCAAGGCACGACGACCGCTCTTTGCCTGGAGCAAACTATAGTCGCGTTGCGAAGAAGCAAGCACCCTAGCCCACAGTTGCAGCACCTCCGGGTCGTCATCCACAAGGAGTATCTGGTGGACATTGTCGCCCACCAAAGCCACAGCTTCGAGGAGTTCTTCGGCGGATATGGGCTTGAGGAGGTAGCGTACGACGCCCAGTCGCTCGGCTATGGCGTCGTCGCTCAGGATCCAGCAGAGGATGGCAGGCGTACCGTATGGGAGATCGGCAAGACCTTCGGGAGGCAGCCCGGCCGCGTCGTAACTGGGCGCGTTTATCACCAAGGCTCGCGCGGGGGAGCGGCGCAGCTCGTCCATCGCCTCATCATAAGCCTTCACTGTGACGACCTGTACGCCATCCGTATAGCGCTGGAATAGACGGTGCAGCGAACGCCCCTCTTCCATCACCACATAGCGCGGCGGCACCTTCAGCTCAAGGCGCTGTCGCGCGCGTGGCCGCTCCTCATATCCCCCCCACGGGTTGAACCATCGCTGGGCGTTGTCACCAGAGTCAATAACCATCGGCATATGCGCATCAACTGGCAGGGAGAAGTAAAAAGTCGTGCCACGCCCCACCTCACTCTCCAGCCACATTTTGCCGCCGTGCATGTCGACAAAGTGTTTGCTTATGCGCAGGCCCAGGCCACTCCCACCATGCTTTCGCCGGATAGAGGCATCCAACTGTTGAAAAGGCTCGAATAGCCGTGCGCGATCCTCAGGCGCAATCCCCGGACCTGTGTCAGCAACAGACACAACAACCCGCTCCGATTCACGTCGTGCTCGTACAACAACGCCACCTCGCTCGGTAAAGCGGCCGGCATTGCTCAGAAGGTTAAGAATCACCTGGCGGACACGCGTAGGATCGCAATAGAGCTTGGGTATGTCGTCAGCCACTTGGATCTGAAGCGTCAGCCCCTTGTTCTCGTAAAGCACTCTGACTGCCATCACTGCTTCTTGCACGAGGTCAGCAAGGCACGCCCAGTCTTTGAGTAGCGTCATGCGCCCTCCCTCGATCTGGCTCAGGTCCAAGACGTCATCCACTAGCTTGGCGAGATGCTGGCTGTTACGCTGGATGGCGGTAATGTCGGCCAAGAGCGCTGGAGGTAGCTGTGAGCCGTACACCTTGGGAGTCTGAGTTATCATTTCACTAAAGCCGATAATCATATTCAGGGGGGTTCTCAGCTCGTGGCTGACGTTGGCCACAAACTCTTGCTTCGTGCGGCGGGCATCCTCTGCCAGTCGGTTCATCGCTTTTAAGCGATCCGTGATGCGTGCGAGCTCCTGATTGGCCTGCAGCAAGTCAATCTGCACCTGCTTGAGCTCCTGGCGCTGCTGACGGGCTTCGTAAATCGTATCCCGCATCTTGCGATAACTGAACAAAGACCACTCAGTAACCGTCAGAAGCCCTTCGGTGCTGGTCCAGCCAAGCAGGCCTGATAACGCGCCGCCTGTCAAGACCACCATCCACAGCGCCGGTTCTATATGCATACCCATCGATTGATCCAGTGTAAGTAGTCCCAGAGCGACGGCTCCTTCTGCTGCGATACCTGCAGGCCAGCCGATTATCGCTGCAGCGATCATTGGAAGCAGCGCGTAGAAAAAAGCCACCAGAGGCTGATCGAATAGTAGCGCCGCACTGGTTATAGCCGCCCACAACGTAATCAGCCAGACCGCTTGCCCCAACAGCAGGTGACGACGTGATAACCATGCGACAAAGAACGTTACCGGCACCAAGGCTCCCGTAAGTGCCCAAGCTTGAACCCCCAGATCACCCGGTCTGCTGACAGTGATAGCCAGATGCCACAGCAGGTAGCTGAGACCTGTAACCATTGCCAGTCGCTCAAACGTAGCTCTCATTAGGTCGGAGATAGTCTCCGCCAGACCGGGCTCGGCTTCAACGGATAATCGCAATAGCTTGCCCATGATGCCTCCCCGGTGGCGGGTTGTTGCGTAACAGTCCTCTTAGCACAGCCGTGATCTGTCGTTCGCTGAGACTAGTATAGCGTAGGTCAACCCAGCCAGCATGTCTAAGCCTTTTGTTGAGGCCCTGGTTTGCGTCTTGTCGAGTGGTGTTAAAGATACGCTTCCTTGCAGAAAGTCCTATACTCGATCTCTAGCGGATCGGTTCCAAGTGTAACGGAGCTGTCATAGCCAGCCTCTCCTCGGGTTTGAACAGCTTGTGCATCGGCTCCTCGCTAAAGTAGCGTCGACTGACCTGCTACTCATCATGGATATCCATCAGGACCGCTCCCACCAGACGCTCTACGGAAGGAGTGTCCGGGAAGACGCCCACCAC
>SLPC01000057.1 GCA_007132185.1 Anaerolineae bacterium
ACCTCCAGCCCCATGTCCAGGTCGGCGATAGCCTGCGCCACCGCGTCCTCGTGCTGGCGGTGGGTGAGAAACACCGTCGTGGGGCCCGTGTCGGTCGAAAAGTAGACCGGGACGTTGCTGGCGCGCAGATCGTTGCAGAGCCGAAAGAGTGCGATGTTCTCCGGCTCCCAGGCAAAGAGCTTGTTCTCGCGGCTGCCGCTCATGGTGACGCCGTGCAGCCGGATGCTGTCCAGCTCGGCGAGCTGCCCCAGGGTGCGCCAGTCGCCCTGCAGCGTCGCCTGGATGCACTCGATGACCTCGCTGCCCCGGCCCAGGGCCCAGGGCTCGAAAAAGGGGCTGCGGGGGGCATCATGATGGGCCGTCTCGGTGGCCAGGCCGATGCGCGAGTCCAGCGGCACGGTCAGCAGGCGAAGGTCGGCCAGCTCGTTGCGACGGTCCAGGCGGACGGCGAACGAGTCCTCGTGAGGAATGCCCGGGTAAGAGAGCCACAGGGAGACACCCCCCGTGGCGCTACGGCAGCCCGACCCTGCCAGCAGGCGTGCCATGCAACTTTGCAGGCGGCGATTGTGGGTGGCCTCTGTGCCCAGGGTTGCGCCGATGGCGGCCATGGCGAGGGCGGCCGAGGCCGAGGCACTGGTGCCCAGGCCCTTGCCCACCCTCCGGGCCCGCACCACATTGCGCGAGACCACACGAGCGCGCGTCTCGATCCGAGCCAGCTCCCGCACCCTGTCCAACATGTATGTCACACGCTCGTGGGCGCGACCCGTGGCGGTCTCGCTATTGATCACCACCTGATCCGCCGACAGACCCGCGTCATAGCGCACCAGGGTCAGGGTATAGGCTGCATCGTTGTTGACCGAGATGCTCGGCAAATAGGCCGTGCGCAGATCCCAGTCGGCCATGCCATGATACTTTAATATTCCCTGGATCGGGTAGGCGCGTGCCGCGGCAACGCCCTCGCGCTTCCCGTGCCCGAGAGATGCGGGATAGGTCTCGTATGACAGATCAGCGGCAGCCAGCGCCTGCAGGATCTCCTTATGCGCTTTTTGCAGGGTCTGGAGGGCGATGGCAGAGAGCGGCGGTGCCATGGTCATGGTGTCTTGCCTCATTCTGGCGGTGTGTGCTAACAAGGGACAGCATGATGCTGCGTATAGCATGATGCTGAGGACAGCATAGTGCCGCCGGGCCAAAACGCCAACCGTTGCGGATGGCAGGATAGTATCAGCGCCCAAAATGGCTATGATGGGGCTGTCTTTTGGCTGGCTGCTCGAAAAGGGGCGTCTATGCGATCCAGGCTTGAATCGGTGCGACCGGTGTACGGGGTCGTTCTCGTCACCGCTCTGGCGTACCTGCTGTTCACCCTCATCGCCCTCTCGCTCCACGGGGGCGATCCGCTCTGGTTTGCCTGGCTGGGCGAGCGCTACATGGCGGGCGTGCTCGAGGGCTCGAAAGGGTACGACGGCCAGTTCGTGTACGCCATCGCCATCGAGGGGCTGGGGGCGGTGCCCCTCTTGGACAACCCGCCCTATCGCATGCAACGCATCCTTCTGCCGATGCTGGTGCGGCTGCTTTCTGGCGGGCGACCGCAGGCCGTCGCCTGGGCGATCCCGCTGGTGAATGGGGCCGCCATCAGCATGGGTGGCTATCTCCTTGCTCGCTGGCTGGCGGGGCAGGGTCTGTCTCCCTGGTACGCCTTTACTTATACGGGGTTCGTGGGCACACTGATGGCTTATACGCGCAACGTCACCGAGCCGCTCATGGCGCTGCTGGCCATCGCGGCGGTGATAGCGTGGCAGCGAGACCGCCTGGCTCAGGCCGCGCTCTGGCTAGCCCTGGCGATGCTGGCCAAAGAGATCGCATTGCTCTTTGGAGCGGGCATGGGGCTCGATGCGCTCATCCGTGGGCGGTATCGTCCCCTGGCCTGGCTGGCGGCGAGCGCGGTTCCTCTGATGCTCTGGCAGGCGGCGCTATACCGGTGGTTGGGCGTGCTGGCGCTACGGGCGGGGCCGGGGTTTGATCCGGTGCCATTGCGAGGGATCCTGGGGCAGTTGACTTGGGAGCCGGGCAGGCTCTCGGCGCTGCTGTTCGTGGCGTTGCCAGCCCTAGCGCTGGCCGCCTATGTTCTCTGGTGGGTGGCGGGAAGAATGGGCTCGCGGACATCAAGGGTGGCTTGGCGATGCGATGGCCTCGGGATGTGGCTCGTTCTGGTCCACGCTGTATCGCTGCTGTTCTTGCCCGCTGCCGTGTACGATCACCTGATGCATGCGGGGCGCAACGCTATTGGGCTGGTGGTGGCGGTGGTGTTTGCCATGCCCGGGCTCATCGGCATGGGCCGCCGGCTGGCGTTGACCTACTGGCTCGCACCCAGTCTCGCCTGGCTGATTCCGATCCTACGTTGGTCGCCCTGGTCGTGATGGCAGGCTAGCGGGCAGCCTGGGCGGATGCGACAGCGCTCCTGGCAGGTTCCCGTTGCGCTTTATGCAGGTAGCGAGCCAGGCGGGGCAACCCCTCGCGCAGGGCGGCCTCGTTGGCGCAGAGCGACACGCGCACATAACGGTCGCTGCGCTCACCAAAGCTGCTTCCGGGGGCGGCGGCAACCTGTTCGCTCTCCAGCAGGCCACAGCAAAAGGCAATGGAATCCAGAGGTTGCGCAGAGATATCTACCAGCATGTAGAATGCACCGTGGGGATAAGATACCGATAGCTCCTGCTCCAGCGCGACCTGGACGGCAATATCGCGGCGGCGCTGATACTCGGCGCGCATTGCCTCGACGCAATCCTGGGGCCCCAACAGGGCCGCAATCGCGCCATGCTGGGCCACGGTGTTCACGCACGACACGGTCGGCTCCTGGATCTTGGCCATGGTCGAGATGATGTCCTGGTTTGCGACGGCATAGCCCACCCGCCAGCCGGTCATGGCATAGGTCTTGGACGTTGTAAAGATGCTGATCACGCGACCTTCGTCGTCCCACCGGGCCGGGCTCACGTGTTCGCCTTCAAAGACGAGCCTGTCGTAGGTCTCGTCGGACACGAGATAAAGATCGTGGCGACGGCAAAAGTCAAGGCAAGCCTGCATAATCTCTCGAGGAAAGACGGCGCCGGTGGGATTCGAGGGGCTGTTGATAAAGAGGACCTTGGCACGTTTGCTGACCAGGCTCTCCAGGGCATCCAGGTCGGGCTCAAATCCACGCTCTGCCAGGGTGGGATAAAAGACCGGTCTGGCGTGGCAGAGGCGCGCGCCCATGTTGAAATTGCCATAGCCCGGATCGGGCAACAGGATCTCGTCGCCCGGGTTCAGCAGCACCAACATCGTCGAGTATACGGCCTGCATCGCTCCCACCGTGACAATGACATTCTCAGGCGCTACGTGCATATCGTTCTCACGGGCCAACTTGACTGTGATGGCCTCGCGCAGGTCACGCATGCCGGCGTTGGCTGTATAGCCGGTATATTCGTGGCGCATCACCCTGGCAGCAGCCTCGATCACGTGCTCAGGGACAGAGAAATCGGGCTGTCCGATCTCCAGGTGTATAGCGTCCGGATAGGCAGCAGCGCGATCGAGGATATAGCGAATGGGCGACCGCTCAATACCTGCTACACTACTGGATAGGGCCTTCATGCTCTTGCTCCCTTTGCTATCCGGATCTCGACAAAGAAAAAAAAGCCGTGACGAAACGAGGTCCGGCCTCGCTGCACGGCAGTGTCCCCTGTGGGTATACTTGCTCGATCATCATGAACGAGTAGGGGCGATTATATAACAATTGTGCAGGTTGACCAACTAGCGCACTGTGGGTCTGTGCACGCCAATCGGCGTCGCAAGCAGAGTATCCTGGTCTAGGGCTTGGCTGGTTCCAGCAGCATGGCGCGCCCTCGACGCCCCACCACCCGCAGGATGCCCAGCTTGCGCAGGCAGTACGATGCTCGTTGCGCCGTGGGCAGTCGCACGCCTGACGCGCGCGCCAGCTCCCGGTGGGTAAAGGGCGCCATCAGGTCGTCCGGCAGTAGAGCTGCCAGGTCGGCACCGCAACGGAACAGCCGCGCGTCACGTACCTCGCGCAGACGGCGATCCACGATGCTGACGCCCCGGTTGCGCCAACTGCCCTTGCCATCGGCGCAGCGCCATTCCTCCACTGCCACCAGCACCGCCTGCAGCTCAAAGTGGGGATGCTCCAGCAGATGCGGTGCGTAGACCAGCTCGTCGAACAGATGGAGCCAGTTTCTTTTCAGGGGCGAGCGACGGCGGCCGAGCTCCTGGCCGCTATCCGGGTCCAGGCGCACGAGAAGTTTCTCGCCGACCACGGGATAGACCAGGCGCACACGATGTTTGGCGCAGAGATCCTGGAGCTTGGCGCGGATCGAACTGAGGCTGCGGGTCTGTACTTCGATCAGAAGATCATCCTGTACTACGTCCACGACATAGCGTCCCACCTGGACCTCCATTTCATCTCCGGGCCGCGCCACCCAGTCCTTGAGGGAGGCATGCAGCGCACCCTCGTTCAGTTCGCCGATGGATGGAGAATCGTTCGCAGGCAATATCTCAGGCATCAGGTTGTCTTTGCTCCCGGCTGATTGGGATATAGCTCCAGCAGAGTGATCTCGGGGGGAGCATAAAAGCGTACCGGCACCATGGTCGTGCCGAGGCCACGATTGACATAAATCCAACCTGGACCCACGCGATACAACCCCTGTTCATACTGTCGACCATACTCGGGCAGGATCGGGGCGCCATAACCTGGTATGCGCACCTGTCCGCCATGGGTATGGCCAGAGAGCTGGAGCCACACGCGCCCCTCTGTCACCAGATCGTGGCCCAGATCGGGCTCATGGAACAGCAACACGACAGGCTGATCGCCATTGTGGTCTGCCAGGGCTTGGTCGAGATCGGGCCGGCCGACCCAGCCATCGTCCAGGCCCCCCAGATAGACCGAGGCATCGCCCTGCTCTAGTATCACGCCCTTGTTGATCAATACTCGTACGCCTGCCTCTTCCAGGCCCTGCGTAACCGCGTCTCGGTCAACCCAAATGTCATGATTGCCAAGCACCGCATAGACGCCCAGAGGCGCCTCTAGCCGCGCAAGGAGCGGGGTAACAAGGTCCATATGCCCCGTGGCGCGCCACACATAGTCGCCTGTCAGCACGATGGCATCGGGCTGTAGAGCCCGGGTCATCTCTACAGCGCGTTCGAGGCGGCGCACGTCGGAACTGTTAGCCACATGCAGATCGCTCAACTGGGCCAACCGAATGGCGGGCGAGCTTGGGTTGGCCTCGGGAGGGATTGTAACATGCTCGACGCGAATGTGTTGCTGCCAGTGGACCAGCGCCAGAGGCGCCCAGGTAAGTACTGCGGCGCCCAAGGCGAATTTCGCAATCAGGGCACGCCGCGTCAAAGCAGGGTAGGTTTTTGACATGCTTTATCGTGTCTCCATATCGCCGAGTGCATAGGCGAGAATCGCGAGCAGAGCTATACCGGCCGTCTCGGTGCGCAACGTCCGTGGGCCCAGGGATATCGGCTGCACCTCACGGTTGCGGGCCTGGGATACTTCGTTATCGTCCAAGCCTCCCTCCGGCCCGACATAGAGCCGTACGGTGCCTGGTGATGTGCTTTGGTCCTCCAGGGCCTTTTGTAGCGACAGTGCCTCGGGCGTCAGGGCGCCGATGAGGGCCAGATTGCCGGGCTCGCGCTCGGATAGGGCCTCCTCAAACGTGATGGCCGGGCGTACCTGGGGGATCCGTGCCCGCCCCGATTGCTCCGCCGCCTCTTGGGCGATGCGCTGCAAGCGTTCGAGGCGCGTGGCCCCGACCTGTCGCAACTCGGCACCGATGGTGCGGGTTGTCGCCATGGGCACCAGCTCGCTCACGCCCAGCTCGGTGGCCTTTTGCCACACCCAATCCAGCTTTTGTCCCTTGGAGATGGCTTGATAGAGGACAAATCTCGTTGCAGGCTCGGTATCGGGGCGATAGCGATTGATCTCGATCGCCAGACAGCGCCTGGGTGTGACCTGTTCGAGGGCCACCAGATAGGCCTCACCCTGGCCGTCCAGCAACTCGATCTGATCGCCGGGCTTGAGGCGCAATACGCGGCTGAGCTGGTGGGCTAGAGCGCCCTCGAGAGTAATGGGACTCTGAAGGAGGAGATCGGGAGGGACAAAGAAACGGTGCTGGGCCATGGTTCAGCCAGGACGGCGGGCGACAATGGCCACCCAGCCGTCCTCCTCCAGCTGCTCGATGACTGATAGGCCCTCGGCCTGTAAAGCATTCTGCACAGCCGCGGCCTTTTCCGAGAGGATGCCCGAAGCGATACATGCGCCCCCCGGCATGATATAGTCAGGTAAGCTGGGGGCCAGATCGATGATAATCTCGGCCAGGATGTTGATGAGCAACAGATCGTGGGGCTCACCCTCATAGAGGGGCGCGCGCGACAGAGGGCGGCCGGGCAGTGTGGCGTGGCTGACCGAGATGCGCTCGGCGACCTTGTTCAGCGCTGCGTTTTCATGAGCCACCTCAGCGGCCACCGGATCTATGTCCATAGCGTCTACATAGTCCGCCCCCAGGCGCGCCGCCGCGATGGAGAGGATGCCCGAGCCGGTGCCCACGTCGAGCACCGTCATACCTGGAACAAGCAGACGCTCTAGGGCGATGAGACAGAGCCGTGTGGTGGCATGCAGACCGGTGCCAAAGGCCATGCCAGGATCAAGGTAGAGGGGGATCTGTCCCGGCTGCACCTCGAACTCTACCCAAGTGGGCACGACCACCAGGCGTTCACCGATGGGCAGTGCGGGAAAGAATCTTTTCCAAGCCTCGGTCCAGTCTTCGGGCTCAATCACGCGCACCTGTGGCTCGGAAATGGCGGCGGTGCGGCTCAGGAGCAGGAGGGCGATCTCGATCTTGCGCAGGGTCTCGTCGTCTCCTTCGGGCAGATAGCCCTTGACGACGACGCGCTCAGGCCGGGCCCACCGGGGGCTCTCGCGCAGGTCCTCCATGGCGGCGCCGCCGAGGCAGTGGCGGCTGAGCAGGCCTAGTAGATCGTCCACGGCCTCCCGTTCCGCTTCGACCCCGATTTCGACCCAGCGCTTGCGCTCGAGTGACATTTAGATCCCCAGCGCTTCTCTGAACCGATCCAGGAATCCACGCCCGGCCTGGGGCGTCACTTCCGCGCCCAGGGTCTTGCCCAGTTCCTTGACGAGATCGCGCTGCTCGGCGTCGAGATCGGTGGGGATAGAGACGTTGAGAATAATGATCTGATCGCCTCGACCTGATCCTCGCAACAGGGGCGCGCCCTTGCCCCGCATTCGCAGGACGGTGCCGGGCTGGGTGCCTGCCGGGATGGTGAGGTTCTCGTCGCCATTCAGCGTCGGTACGCGAATCTCATCGCCCAGGGTTGCCTGGGCAATGTTGATGTTCACATTGAGCAGAATGTCATTGTCTCGCCGGGTAAAGAATTGATGCGGCCTGACGTGCAGGACCACGTACAAGTTGCCAGGCGGCCCCCCATAAAGGCCGTGCTCGCCCTCTCCGGCCAGCCGGATGCGCATCTCGTCATCGACGCCGGGTGGCACCGTAACCCTGATCTTGCGAGTCTCTTGGACGCGTCGCGAACCGTGGCATTCACCGCAGGGTGAGGAGATCACCTCGCCGGTGCCCTGGCAGCGGGGGCAGGTGGCGACGTTCACAAACGAGCCAAAGATCGATTGCTGGGCGCGGCGCACCTGGCCGGTGCCGTTGCACTCTTTGCAGCGCATGGGCGTCGAGCCCGGCTCGGCACCGCTGCCGCCACAGTGAGTGCAGCGCTCCAGACGCGAGATCTCGATCTCTTTGTCGCATCCAAAGATGGCCTCTTCAAAGTCTATCTCGAGATCATACCGTAAATCGGCGCCTCGACGGGGACCCTGACGCGCGCCGGCACGCCCCATGCCAAAGCCAAAGAGGTCCTCAAAGATATCCTCAAAGCCACCAAAGCCAAAGCCGCTAAAGCCTCCCATGTCCTGCTGGTTGATCCCAGCATGCCCATAACGATCGTACTGGGCACGCAGTTGGTCATCGTTCAGAACCTGGTAGGCCTCATTGATCTCTTTGAAACGCTCCTCGGCATCAGCCTCTTTGGACACATCAGGATGATATCTGCGCGCTAACTTGCGATAGGCGCGGCGCAGATCATCCCTGCCTGCGTCACGAGACAGGCCTAGGATCTCGTAATAGTCTCGCTTTGCCTCAAATGCCATGCGGTCGTTGCTCCACTGTGAATGTAATCCGACATTCTAGTCTAGTCTGTTTGCTGCCTATCGTCAAACGTAACCAAGAGGGACCGTGACGAATATCGCAAAAAGGGGCTAGGGACACAGGCTCCCTAACCCCAATGGACTCTATTTCAAGGCTATACCTCGCGGAATTCACCCTCGACAGTATCGTCCGTGTCCTCATCCGTTCCTTCGGTTGCAGCCTGAGGCCCGGCCTCACCCTGCTGATAGGCGGCAGCGCCGATCTGCTGGAGAAGCTGCTGTAGCTCGTCGCGTCGGCTACGGATTTCGGCCGTATTATCGCCATCCAGGGCCTCGCGCAGCGCCTTGACCTTGTCTTCTACCTGGGTGCGCATGTCGGCAGGCACTTTGTCGCCCAGGTCGTTGACAGTCTTTTCCGCCGAGTAGGCCAGGGTATCGGCCTCGTTGCGCAGCTCGACCTCCTCCTTGCGGCGGCGGTCCTCGGCCGCGTGCTGCTCGGCCTGTCGCACCATCTCCTCGATCTCTTGCTCGTCGAGACCGCTAGAGGCCGTGATGGTGATATCCTGCTTGCGGCCTGTGGCCTTGTCTTGCGCCGACACCTTGAGGATGCCGTTGGCGTCGATGTCAAAGCTCACGTCGATCTGCGGGACGCCTCGTGGCGCCGGCGGAATCCCATCCAGCACAAAGGTGCCCAGCAGCTTGTTGTCCGCTGCCATGGGGCGCTCGCCCTGCAGCACATTGATCTGCACCTGGGTCTGGTTATCCGACGCCGTCGAGAATGTCTGCTCCTTGTGGGTCGGAATGGTGCTGTTGCGCGGGATCAAGGGCGTCGCTACGCCGCCCAGCGTCTCGATGCTGAGGGTCAGCGGGGTGACGTCCAGCAAAAGGACATCCTCCACATCGCCAGACAGCACACCAGCCTGAATCGCCGCGCCCAGGGCAACGACCTCATCGGGGTTGATGCCTCTGTGCGGTGCACGCCCAAAGAGTTCTTCTACGCTGCGCTGCACCAGCGGCGTGCGGGTCTGCCCGCCCACGAGGATGACCTCATCCACCTCACCTGTGGTCAGTTCGGCGTCCTCCAGGGCCTGGCGACACGGGCCCAGGCTGCGCTCGACCAGATGTTCCACCAGTTGCTCAAAGCGGCTCCGCGTCAGGTTGAGGCTAAGATGCTTGGGGCCGCTGGCATCAGCGGTGATGAACGGCAGATTGATCTCGGTCTGTTGGGTGGTCGAGAGCTCGATCTTGGCCTTTTCTGCCGCCTCTTTGAGACGCTGCAGCGCCATGCGATCGTTGCGCAGATCGATACCCTGATCCTGCCGATACTCTTTGATCACCCAGTCGATGATCTCCTGGTCAAAGTCATCACCGCCCAGGAAGGTATCACCGTTGGTGGCCCGCACCTCAAAGACACCGTCGCCGATATCGAGGATCGAGATGTCAAATGTGCCACCGCCCAGGTCATAGACTGCGATCTGCTCGTCGGTCTTTTTGTCCATGCCATAGGCCAGCGATGAGGCCGTGGGCTCATTGATAATGCGTAGCACCTCCAGGCCCGCGATGCGGCCGGCATCCTTGGTGGCTTGTCGCTGCGAGTCATTGAAATAGGCCGGCACCGTGATGACAGCCTGGGTCACGGTCTCGCCCAGATAGGCCTCGGCGTCAGCCTTGAGCTTGGCAAGGATCATGGCCGAGATCTCGGCGGGTGAGTACTCTTTGTCGCCCATTACCACCCACGCGTCGCCATTGTCAGCCTCGACGATTTTGTAAGGCAGCAGATCGACGGCTTTTTGCACCTCAGGGTCTGAGAAGCGGCGCCCCATCAGGCGCTTGACGGAAAAGATCGTATTCTCCGAGTTGGTGATCGCCTGACGACGAGCCACCTGGCCCACCATCCGCTCCCCCGTCTTGGGGTTGACGGCCACCACCGAGGGCGCCAGACGCGAGCCCTCTGCGGTGGGGATCACTACCGGTTCGTTGCCCTCCATAACAGCTACGACCGAGTTGGTCGTGCCCAAGTCAATACCGATTATCTTGGCCATTATTGCCTCCCGATTTCCTTTCTTTTTTGTAGATCAACCTCTTGTTGAGAGATGTTTACTCCTGCCTATTTGGGCCAGAAGAGACCCTTACGAGGCTGGGGCGCAGCACCTGGTCGCCAATCATATATCCTTTGCGAATCTCGCCCGAGACGACCCCGTCAGGATATTCGTCGCTTTGTTCTTGCATCAAAGCATCATGATATACAGGGTCGAATGGCTCACCCAGGGCTGGAATGGGTTCTACCCCAGATTGGCTGAGCAACGCCCTGAATTTGTCGGCAATGAGCAAAAGACCCTGAACCCAGGGATGGGTCTCATAATCGGGAGGTATATTCTCCAAGGCCAGATCGAGATCGTCGGCGATAGGGAGCAACTGCCTCAGGACCTCGCCCTTGAGGCGCAGAGCCTGCTGTTCGCGCTCACGCTCAACGCGCTTGCGATAGTTGGCCAGCTCGGCAGCGGTGCGGAGGCACCGGTCCTGCCATTGCTCCATCTCGCTACGCACCTGCTCCAGTTCCCGTTCGAGATCTGTTTCTGTCTCTTTCGATTCTTCCTCATGGGGAGGAACGCCTGCCGTCTCCTCTTGGGGCTCTTGTGCCCCCTGATTTTCTTCTACCATGTCCCGTTTCTATACTCCCATTATCATTGTCACTGTAGTGTGGGCGACCCATATACGTCCTCGATCAGATTGCCCATCAGGGTAGCCACATATCTTACCGTTGATACGGCATTTGCATAGGACATGCGGCGGGGTCCGACAATGCCCAGCACGCCGCTGGCCTTGTCACGTGCCCCATAGGGTGAAAGGACCAGGCTTACATCATAGATGCCCTCAAAGGGGCCTTCGCCCCCGATGATAACCTGGACTCCATTGCTGCTCAATGCACGCGCCAGGATGAGCTCCAGGCGCTGTCGCTGTTCCATAATGTCCACAAGCTGCCGAAAGCTGGACACATCCTCAAACTCGGGCTGTGCCAGCACATTGGCCAGGCCTGCGTGGTGGATCTCGTCGATGGCGCGGGCGTCCACATCTTCCATCCGCCTCATGAGCCAATCGACCACCCCCCAGGCCCAACGGCTCAGAATCGGCGAGTCGATCTCTGTGGTCTTGCTCACTTCCTGGACCGTCAGGTTGCGGAACTGATCGTTCATCCAATTGGAGAGCTGCCGTAGCTGATCCTGATCCACAGGCTCTTCAACGACCATCATCTCCTGATAGACCCTGCCATCGTTCAAGACCAGGATCATCAAAAAGAGCGTATCGTGAGTCGAGATCAGTTCGATGTGCTTGAGGCGTGATCGGGCGGCGTGAGGCGCGGTAACCAGCGATGCCGAGCGGGTCGAATGGGCCAGCACGGCTGCCGTCAGTTGTAGCCATTGATCCATATTGAGGCGAATCTGGTGAAACTGATGCCGAATCATCCGCCGGCTTGGGGCGGGTAGCTCGATATTTTCCATCAACTGTTCGATATAGTAACGATAGCCCTTGACAGTGGGCACACGCCCTGAGGAGGTATGCAACTGCTGGACATAGCCCAGATCCTCGAGCCGCACCAGTTCGTTGCGCACGGTGGCCGAGCTGACACTCAGATTGCCCAAATTCAGCAGAGTGCCAGAACCCACCGGCGCGGCCGATGCCACATACTCTTGTACCAAGAGCCGTAGCACCTCGCGCTGCCGCGGGGTCAACTCATTGTCGCCCTGCTGTTCTTTCGTCATAATAACCCTGCTCTCGCATGGAGAGATTAGCAGTCTCCTGGCTCGACTGCCAATATCATAGCATTCTTGGCTGGGGCTGTCAAGAGACTGAGCTTTTTCTTCTGTTTGAAGATCCCTCAGGAATCCAGTCATCGATAATAGAACAGGCGCAAAGCAAAAACACGAGAAAAAGGTCTGATCCATAGACGAATTTGCGTGCCTCTTATCAAGTTATTTGCGTCTCTGATTCACCATGTATCAGGCTGCCTGCCAGATCGCGATGTCTGGCTAGCGATGCGACCCTTCAAGCTTCGCAAAATCGGAGCGGGACTCGCAGTCACGGCAGTGAAAGCCGTGATTATGGAAAAGGGTGCATTCCGATCCGCACTCACTTTGGGCGAAGTACGCGTTCATGCGGAAGCATACATGCGCAATGCTTTGCCCCTATTTTTATCCTGTTTACTACTTTTTTTTCGGTAGGGGCGAACCTTGTGTTCGCCCACCTGGGTTTCGATAGCAAGACAACAGTATACATCATACTGACTTTGACATCACCGTGGATTCGCATTCCTGATTCATTGACAATATTACAGCTGTTGATATACTAGGTCTTATGGCTACACATCAACGCATTGATTTCCACACCCATACCATCTACAGCGATGGCGCCCTGCTGCCCTCTGAGCTTTTGCGACGGGCGGCGGTCATGGGGCATCGCGCGTTGGCGATCACCGATCATGCTGATGCCAGCAACCTGGATGGGCTCATCTCCAGCTTGCGGCGTCTGCGAGAGGAGCAGCCCGACGATTTCGGCATCCAGCTCCTGATCGGGGTGGAGCTCACCCATGTGGCGCCGGGCAGCATCAGTGGGCTGGCGCGGCGCGCCAAGGTCCTGGGTGCCGATCTGGTGGTGATGCACGGGGAGACGATCGTCGAGCCGGTGACGCCGGGCACCAACCGGGCCGCCATTGCCTCGCCTGACGTGGACCTCCTGGCCCATCCGGGCTTGCTAACGCTGGAGGAGGCACGCGCCGCCGCCGAGCGGGGGTGCGTGATCGAGTTGACCAGCCGTAGAGGGCACAGCCTCAGCAACGGCCACGTGGCCCGGGTCTGCGCAGAGTCAGGCGCGGCCATGGTGGTGAACACCGATACCCACTCTCCCTCCGATCTGATCGATTTCGAATTCGCGCGTACCGTGGCGGCGGCCGCTGGACTGGATGCTGCCCAAGTTGAGGCCGTTACCGTTGCCAATCCAGAGGCCCTGCTGGAGCGGGCCCTGTTGGCCTCGACCCGCCGCGATCAAGCCTGAGCATACTGCAAGGAGTTATCGACCGATGGCCTATCCTCCTGTTCCCAGCCGTCTCAAGTGTCCCAATTGCGAGGCATCCTTTGTGGTGCAGGTACGCACGATCATCGATGTGGGCCAGGAGCCCGAGCTCAAGGAGCAATTCCTGCGCGGCGAGATCAACCGCGCCCAGTGCCCCGAGTGCGGCGCCGGTGGTATGCTTAGCGCACCAATCATCTACCATGACCCCGCCAAAGAGCTTCTGGTCAGCTATATGCCCACCGAACTGGGACTTTCCTCCGAAGAGCAGGAGCGCACCGTCGGCAGCCTGGTCAACGCCATCATGAATGGCGTACCGCCCGAGGAGCGCAAAGGCTATTTTCTGCAGCCCAAGACCGTGCTCACCTATAACGGCCTGCTGGAGCTGATTCTGGAGGCCGAGGGCTATAGCAAAGAGATGCTGCAACAGCAGCGCCAGTGGCTGGGCCTGATTCACGATCTGCTCCAGGTCATGGACGATGAGGAGGCCTTTGGCAAACTGGTGGCCGAGCATCGCGACACGCTGACCTATGAATTCTATCTGATGCTCGCAGAGCTGGCCGAGGCGGAAGGACAAGAGGTAGGCGAGGATGGCGAGAACGCACTGGCCGAGCTCCGCATCAAGCTTCTGGAGCATGCCGCGCCCGAACTACCCCAATCGACCCCCGGTGCGGCCACGGCCAATGAGCTGATCGATCAACTCCTGGAGATCGAGTCGGACGAGGAATGGGAGAGCGCGGCCATGCAGCTCTTGCCCTATTTGGACTATGGCTTTTTCCAGACGTTGACCGAGCGCCTGGATCAGGCCCAGGAAGCGAATGATACCGAAGCAGCAGGGGATCTGGAGCAACTGCGCCAGCGTCTCCTCGACCTGCTGGATCGACAGAGCCAGCGATATCGTGAGGCGGAAGACAGGGCCAGCCTGCTCATTATGGATATGCTGGAGGCCGACGATCTGGACGTTGCTGCCCGAGAGCATGCCGACGAATTGGACGAGGTGTTCTTTATGGTGCTCGCCCGCCTGCAGCAGACTGCTGTCCAGCGCAACAACACCTCGCGGGCCGAGCGGCTCCTGAGCCTGTTGGATGCGGCCCGCCGAGTGCGCGAAGAAGCCCTGCCGCCAGATCTGCGCCTGATCAGCCGCCTCTTGCGGGCCCAATACCCCGACGAGTCGAACCAGGTGCTGGAGGAGCATCGGGGCCTGCTGAGCGACGAGCTGCTCGAGCTCTATGACCGATATGTGGAGCAGGTGAGCGAGGGCGCGGACGAGGCGGTGCAGGAGCGTCTGTCGCAGATCCGCGAGCAGATCGTGGCCAAGCTCACGATCCTGCGCGCATAAACTCGGCAAACACGCGGTTTCCTAACAGATATCCGCGCGGCGCCAGGCGGATGCCCGTAGCGTCCACCTCCAGCAGGCCGGTGTTGGCGAGCGCGGCCAGGGCCTCGGCGTAGACGGCATCCAGCTCGACGCCAAAACGTCGCCGGAAGCGATCTCGCGTCACGCCATTGGCCAGGCGCAGCCCCATGATCATGGTCTCGTCCATAGCCTGGTCTCGGCTGATCGCCTCGCTGCTTGCGAGGGTGCTCTCGCCAGCAGCCACCCGGCGCACATACTCCTCTGGATCGACGATATGGGCATAGCGGCGCTGCCCGTCATAGCCATGGGCGCCGACGCCCAATCCCAGGTAGGGTTCGTTGCGCCAATAGTGCAGATTGTGCTGGCAGGCCCGTGCGGGCGGTTGGCCCGGCTGATCGCCAGGTGAGCGCCGCGCCCAGTTCGAGATCTCGTATTGGGCATATCCACAGGCTGACAGCATCTCTTGGGCCAGCTCGTACATATCCGCCGCCAGGTCATCATCGGGGGCCGGCAAAGCTCCCAGGGCAATTGATCGGGCCAGGGGAGTGCGCTCCTCGATGGTCAGGGCATACAGGGAGAGATGCTCAGGCGCCAGAGCCAGGGCTCGCTCCAGGGTCGCTTGCCAGCGCGCCAGGGGCTGATGCGGCAGGCCGTACATGAGATCCAGGCTCAAGTTCGAGAAACCTACCGCCCGGGCAGCGGTGATCGCCTCCAGGGCTCCCCGGACATCGTGAATGCGCCCCAAGAGCGCCAGCTCCTGATCGTGCAGGCTTTGCACGCCGATACTAAGCCGGTTATAGCCCGCCTGAAGCAATGCCGCCAGAGAAGCCTGGGTTATCGTGCCGGGGTTCGCCTCTACCGTGGCCTCGGCATCCTCGGGCAGGCCCAACCAGGTGCGACAAGCCGCCACGATCGCGGCCAGTTGCTCGGAGGTCAGCACAGTAGGGGTGCCGCCACCGACAAAGAGGGTGTCAAAGGTGAGGCCATGGCGACTGCTCCCCGATTGTCTGATCTGCACCAGGAGTGCATCCACATAGGCGCCATGCAACGCTTCGAGCCCCGCGTAGGAGCAAAAGTCGCAGTAGATGCACTTGGCCTCGCAAAAGGGGATGTGGAGATAGATTCCGCCGCGCGTCATAATGATGGCTAAGGAGCCGAGTTTATGTGCGCTGACGAGCCGGTTCGAGCCCGCCTCAGTGCCCGCTCATACGCCTTGAGGACTATGGCACTGATCTGAGCGCGATCAGACGTCGCGTCGCCTGACGAGCCATTGCGCAAGTGGCTGCTGACCGTCTCTACGACAGACTCGCGCAAATCGGCATCTGTTTCGCCGTTCCCATTGGCCAGCTCGCGCAGATTCCAGGCGCGAGGGACATGAGTAGGGGCGCCTACGGCCATGGAGAGCCAGTCCAGCGAATCATCATCTTTCAGACCCAGGGCCACGGCGGAAATGAGGGACGAATAGCAGTTGCCCTCCTCCGGGCTCCTGCGGGCCATGGCGGCTGCCTGGCGTGCCTCGAGCAGGGGAATGCGCACGGCAGTCACGATCTCGGCCGAGCTATTCACCCGCGAGACGCCGGGTCGTACAAAGAGCGCCCGTATCGGCATCCACTGGGCGCCGGTTAGATTGGCGATCTCCGCCTCTGCCCCCAGGGCAATGAGCGTGATAGCGCCTTCGCTATTCCCGCGCGCGTGCACAATGCTGCCCGCCAGAGTGGCCTCACGACGCAGCGGCGACCCGCTGACCAGTTGCGCAATGTCCAGTAGGACTGGCATATGTGTCGCGATTAGGTCCTTTTTCAGGATATGGGCATAGGTGACAGCGCCACCGATCACCAGATAGTTATCCTGGACCCGCACGCGCTTGAGGGCGCTGATGCGTGAGACGTCCACAATGCGTGTGGCCAAGGCCTGGTGACGTTGCATCATAGGCATCATCTTGGTGCCGCCGCCGATGATCTGTGCCTCACCAGAATGGGCAGACAAGTAGGCAATAGCCTCTTCTACGGAGGAGGCCAGGTAATAGTCGCGGAGCGAACGTTTCCCTTCTGGCAATAACTCGACCACGTTCTGTTCTCTCATGTCGGGTTAACGTCTGTGGCGCAGAGCAAATCGTATCTTGGCATATAGTTTGCCTCCATCGAGCCGGGGCCTGCGTTTGACCGGGCTCTAACGTCTACGGCGCAGAGCGATTCGTATCTCGGTATAGAGCCGTTCCACACTGTGTCGGCGCCGCAGCTTGACCTCGCTCTCCTGGCCTTTGGGCACCGGAAAGTAATCTAACATGCCGACCTTTTCCACGCACTCACGCCGGCTGGCGCCCTGTTTGAACAACTCTAATATGCGGCGGCGCATCTCGGCCAGATACTCGTACAGCGGATCGATCACCTCTTTGCCACAGGGCTCGCCCACACCGGGAATGATCAGGTCAATGTCCATCTCTTTGATGCGCCGCAGGGTCTCCAGCCAGGCGAGCGAATTGGCCTGATAGGCGGCCGGGTGCTCGTTGTTGGTGATATTGTCGCCGGCGAACAGAATGCGCTCGTTGGGCAGATAGACGCCCAGCGAGGCCGGTGTGTGGCCCTCTAGATAGAACACCTGCACCTCTCGGCCGCCCAGATGCAGCGTGAGCTGATCACCGACAGAGACCTCGGGGCGCTCAAAGCGAATGCCCATGATCTCGCTGGCCAGTGAGGGATCCTCGCTACGATAACGTTCTGCGATCTCTTCCAATGCCGACTCGTCATAGCGGCTCAGCGGTCTTTCTGACTCTTCATGGCCGATGACACGCACCGGCATAAAGACGACGTTGCCCATATAGTGCTCGAGATGATAATCGGTGTTCACGATGGCATAGGGCTCGACCAGCCCTGTGGTCTGCATCTCGGCTTGCCACTGGCGCCCCTGAGTAGGCAGCATGGGCGTATCCACGAGCACGGGCCCCCTGCCGGTCAGGATCAGCCCGCAATTGTTCCTGTCGGTACACTGCTCGATATATACGCCCTCGGCAATCTCATTCATAACGCTGTGTTTCCCCTTGACTGGGTTATGTGCATTCTAGAACGCGAGTCGGGCCCTGGCATCGTTCAGCATGGCCAGCAGGTCGTCATGCGAGAGGCCTCCGCCCTGGGCCATGTGAGTCCGTCCGCCGCCGCGCCCGCCATAGGGGCCGGCCAACTCGGAGGCCATGGCCACCATGTCCAGCTCGACATCGGGTGAACGGGCCAGGCAGAACTGGGGGCTGGGGTTAGTGACACCCAGAGCCACAACCATGCCAGACTGTTGGATGAGCTGCTGGGCGATCTGGCGCATTCCAGCAGCATCCGTGTCTTTTAGATAATGGCACACGATGCGCCGATTGCCAACTTGTTCGGCCGTGTCACTCAGGACGGCCGTCTGCAGATCCAGGAGCCGGGTACGCAAGCGGGCCTCGGCACGGCGCGCGTCGTCAGCCGCTATCTCCATACGTTCCAGAGCGGCGGGGAGCTCGTCCAGCGCCACGCTATAGTGGGCGGCCAGATCGCGGCCGAGGCGGCTCTTGTGGCGATAGTCGCGTACGGCTCGCAGGCCGCAGAGAAACGTGACCCGCAGCTGTCCCTGGTGACGCTCCCACCGCTCAATGTGAATCAGCCCCACCTCGCCACTGGTGTGCGGATGGGTGCCGCCGCAGGCCGAGTAGTCGAATTCAGGGATCGAGACCACGCGCACCAGCCCCTCTACCTGTGGCGCTTTGCGCAGCGGCACCGACTGGAGCGCGACCTCATCGTGTTGTGAGACCTGGATGGGGTGCCCTTCCACCACGATGCGGTTGGCCAGCTCTTCGGTCTTGTCAAAGGCTTGTGTGGATAGCTCGTTACAATCCAGGTCGATGGTGCTGGCCGCGGGCCCCAGATGAAAGGAGACGGTGTGGGCGCCCACGGTCTGGGCAAAGGCTCCCGAGAGGATGTGCTGCCCGGCATGTTGCTGCATATGGTCCAGGCGCCGCGCCCAATCAATGCGACCCTCGACGGGGTCCTCGGTCAGGGGCGCTTCCAGCACGTGCACGATCTCGTCGCCGTGCTCTACCACATCCAGGACCCGCACGTGGTTCAGTTGCCCTGTATCATGGGGCTGGCCGCCCGAGGTGGGGTAAAAGCAGGTAGCGTCCAGCACAACGGCCGGGCGCCCCTCCCATTCGAGGCGCCGAATCACGCGTGCGTCAAAGCTCTGCTGGTATGGATCCTGCCAGAATAGGCGTTCGGTCAAGGCCACAGCGAAACTCCTTTGGGAGCCAGGCAGCCTGGCCCCTCTTTGGACGGGACGATTATAACATAGCCCACGCTGCGCTGCCACTCTTGCTTGATTGACATATCGAAACCTGCTAAGCTTGTTGCAAGCGATCGCACGCCTTTCGTCTCAGATTGCTCTGGAGGAGGCGAGTACAATGAGCCTGATGGGACTGGACATAGGCATCAACGGATGCCGCGCCCTGGTCGTCTCGCAAAGAGGTCCCATCCTGGCCAATGTGGGCCGGGCCTATGATCCTGCCAGCACCCGGTCGCCCTGTGAGCTGGATGTGCGCCCCATCTGGGCAGCCATCAGCAGCGCGATAAAAGAGGCCGCTGCCCGCACCGCCAACGACCCGATTACGGCGCTGGCGATCTCTTCGGTGGGCGAGGCGATCACGCCCCTCTCGCGGGAGGGGACTGTGCTGGCGGGCTGCCTGCTGGGGCACGATCCCCGAGGCAGCGACAATCTGGCGCGTGTGGTCGAGCGGCTCGGGCGGCAACGATTCCACGACATCACCGGGCGGGTCCCCGGGCCTTCCCATACCCTCTCCAAACTCTGCTGGCTGCGCGAAAATGAACCCGGTCTCTACCGAGATACGTGGCGCTTTAGCCTCGTCGGCGGGCTGGCGGCCCATCTGTTGGGGGGGAGCACCCAGTGTGACTATTCTCTGGCTGGGGGCACCCTGTGCTTTGATATGCGACAAAAGGCCTGGTCGCGGGATGTCCTGTCGGTCTGCGGCGTCTCGCCTGGCAAGCTCCCCGAGCTGGGTACGGCGGGTACCCGCATCGGCATGATGGCGCCCCGCATTGCCCAAGAGCTGGATCTGCCCTCTCATGTTGGCATCGTCCTGGGCGGGCACGATCTGGCCTGCAACGCCCTGGGGGCCGGCGTGGTGCGCAATGGGCTGGCGGCCCTGGCTCTCGGGCCGTCGGTGCATCTGACGCCCGCTTTTCACGCCGTGCCCTTGGTGTCGATGCTGCTGCGCGAGGGCCTGAGCCTGGAGTATCATGTGGTGCCCGATTTGCTACTCACCGACTATTACACCAGGGCGGGCGGGGCCTGGGTGCGCTGGTTCGCAAACCGGCTCACGCCCCTGGAGCAGCGTGAGGCCACCCGACGGGGCATTAGCCTGTATCGCACGCTGCTAGAGGAGATGCCCGCTGAGCCCACGAGCCTGCTGGCAGTGCCGCCCCGGTACGAGCCGACGTTGCAGCCCGGGGCCATCCAGGGGTTGACGCTGGAGACAGAGCGCGGAGAGCTGATCAAGGGGTTGCTGGAGGGGATCATGCTGCATCTGGGCGTCGGGCAGGAGCGCCTGGAGCAGATCGGGGTGAGCATCGAAAGCTACCGGGCCACAGGTGGCGGCGCGCGCTCGGATGCGTGGCTCCAGCTATGCGCCGATGTCCTGGATCGGCCCGTGGAACGGACCCGCACGGAACATACCGCGGCTCTGGGGGCGGCCCTGCTGGCGGGCGTGGGCTCGGGCGCTTTTGGCACGCTGCGCGACGCAGCCGAGAGGCTGTCCTGGCCCGAGCAGACGTTCGAGCCCGATCCGCGTCGGGCGCGTGTCTATCGAGAGAGGCTAGCCCAGGTCGGCGAGTGGGCCTCGGCGCCGCAGCCCATGCCGCTCAAGCCAGGCCAGGCAGCAGGAGCCTAGTCCCCTACGCGAGTCCGTCCCACACCATGGCCAGGGCATCCCGGCGGAACCCCAAAGAGGCCAAGAGCCCCTGGACTGGCTGCTCCAGCGGAGAACCGCCGTTCCAACTATTGACCAGGAGCCGGGTCGGGCGGGTCGCCAGCCCACCAGAGCGGGTCAGGTGCGCCAGGCATAGAGACACCGCCTCGCGGGTCAGGGCCTCCTGCACGCCCGGCAGGGTGGTCCAGCGTCCCCCGCCATGCTCATAGAGCAGGATGGGGACGCCGTTCTGCAGCACGATATAGTTGGACGGGATGCGGTCAAAGCGATAGGGGTTACCCTGCGCCTCGTCTCCGGGAAGGCCATCGGCCAGGTCCTCTAGCCGATTGAGCATCGCTGAGGGACCGTACACCACGGCCGGGTCTGTAGCGTTGACCAGCGTCAGCTCGTCGCGCCCCTCTGCGTCGGGGCGATTCCACCCACGCAGCTGCTCCACCGCTTCGGGCAGGGCAAACTGCAGCCCCGCCAGTCCCCGGACAAAGTAGCCGCGCCGCAGCTCGCCGCGCAACTCCATGCGGTGTAGGTGGGG
>SLPC01000118.1 GCA_007132185.1 Anaerolineae bacterium
CCTCTCGAGCTTGACCCTCCGTCTGGCGCAACCTAAGATACGAGGGATCATTCGTGCGTGAGAGATCCACCACCCCATCCAGAGGAGGAGCCGTATGGAGCGACAATCGGTACCCTATGATCACCAACTTGGCAAGACGTTGAGCATGCTTCATCGACCAGGCCTGCTACTGGTTGGCACCATGCCCTCGGGCGAGTCCAATGTCATGACCATCGGCTGGGGCACGGTGGGCATCATATGGGGCAGGCCCATATTCATCGTCATGGTGCGACCTTCGCGCCATACCTATGGCTTTATCGAAGAGGCCCAGGAGTTCACGGTCAACGTGCCCACACCGGATATGGACGAGTGGGTTGCTGTGTGCGGGTCCAAGAGCGGGCGTGATATGGACAAGTTCGGCGAGTATGACATGGCAATCAGTCCCGGGCAGGATGTCACGACTGTGACCATTGACGATTGCCCCATGGTGTACGAGTGCCGCGTCATGCACCGGAACGACGTGCTCCCGCCGAATCTCGCGTCCGAGGCCGAGTGGAGCTTTTACCGCGGCCAGGACTATCACCGCGTCTACTTTGGCGAGATTCTTGGCACCTACGCCAGCGACGATTACTGATCGGTGGCGCACTGTGCGACGCCGCAGGACCAGTCATAGGCCCGTGCGGCGTCGCGATCCCACATGCGGTCTACTGCGTCTGGTCGCCCGATGCGAGGTTGACCCCCGTAGCATCAGTGTAGAGCTGGCTGATGGCGAAACAGTCCAGCTCGCCCTTGCCCAGGCCCTCTGCCTGGGTATAGAGCTGATGCACCAGAGCAGTAAGGAACATCGGCACGCCGGCCGCATGCCCCAGGTCCTGGGCCAGCCCCATGTCCTTGCGCATGAGCTCTAGCTTGAATCCTGGCTCGAGATTGCCGGCCAGTAACGAGCTGGGCACGCGCTCCTGCAGGATCCAACTCCGGGCTGTAGCAGTGGAGAGTACCTGCTGGGTGACATCGGCCTCCACACCGCACTTGGCCGCCAGGGTGAGTCCCTCGCTGATGGCCGTCAACATGGCGCCCACGATCAGATTGTTGCTAAGCTTGACCACCAGAGCCGAGCCATTGGCGCCGATATACGTCACCGAGCTACCCATGGCCTGCAGCACCGGCAGGGCCTGTTCATAGCTATCCTCAGGACCCCCGACCATGATGGACAATGTGCCAGCCTGGGCGCCGCCCTGTCCGCCGCTGATGGGCGCATCGAGGAAATGGATGCCCGCCTCCTTCAGGCTCTCGGCCACCTCCTGCGATGTGAGAGGCGAGATCGTGCTGGCATCAACGACAATCAGCCCGGGGTGCCCGGCATGCACCAGCCCATCCTTGCCCAGCGTCACCTGGCGCACGGCCTCGTCGTTAGAGATGCACACCATCACCAGATCGTTGTGGGCACCAAGCTCGCGAGGCGTCTCGCCTTCGGTCGCCCCCTGCGCCAGCAGCCGTTCGACAGGCGCCCGGTTCCGATGCGCCATCACCTGCACGGCGAAACCTGCCCGAAGCAGGTTGGCTGCCATCGGCTCTCCCATGGCCCCAACGCCGATAAAACCTACCTTTGCTATCATTATCTACCTCCCTATGGCGAATTATGACGTCTGGCCCATTGTAGCCCAGGCGACAGAGCGTCACAACCGCCCTCCGACTTGAACCGCACCAATCAGGAGTGCCGATTCTTTGACATACCCTGTTCCCGCGGTATAATGGCAATGACCACTGGCGCGGACGCCCCTCTCTTGCTGCGACGTCCAGCCATGCCCTGACAACTCTGGCGGACGCAGGTTCAGTATATGGAAAAGACCACGCGAAAACGACGCTGCCCCAAGTGCAACCAGCTCAATGATATCGGCGCTACAGTCTGCTCGGCTTGTGGCGCCGAACTAGTTAGGCGCTGCCCCGTGTGCGGCACGTTGCGTGCCTGGAATGTGGCCCAATGCCCCAACTGCTCCGCCGGCAAGGATGACGCCGCCCTGTTCACCAACCTGTTCCGCCGATCGCGCACCGGCGTGCTGGCGAACCGCTATCGGATCGAGGGCACACTGCACAGTGGCCGCGTCACGACCGTGTACCGTGCCACCGATGTGGACGATCCCGACCGTGTGTACGCCATCAAAGAGCTCTCGCCGCTTTCTCTTATCCGCCCAGAGGAGCGACGGGACGCCGAGGCAACCCTGCGGCGCACTGTCGAGCGCTGGGCGCCCTTGGAGCATCCCGGTCTGGCTCGTGTCATAGACCATTTCGAGGAGCAGGAGCGCCAGTATGTGGTGTTCGAGTTCGCCCCGGGCTGGAGCGGCGAGCGAATCATCGCCGAGCGCGGCGTCCTCGTCAACCCCGACCTGGCCCGCAACTGGGGCGCCCAGATCTGCGATCTGCTGCATTATCTGCACGGCCAGAAGGAGCCCCTCTATGCGCCTTTTTTGGCGCCATCACACATCGTGGTCTCTCCCGAGGGCGTGGTACGGATGGTGGGTCTGGGGCTCGGTCACATCTACAGCCCGAGACTCTATGGGCCTCATGGCAGCATCACGGGCTATGGCGCGCCCGAGCTGGCACAGCAGCCTCCCGACCCCAAGACCGATATCTTTGCGTTGGGGCGTCTGCTCTATGCCCTGTTGATCGATCGGCTGCTCGAAAGAGGCCTGGCGCGTCCCTTGCCCTTGCAACAGGCTGTGCCCGAGGCCCCCAGCCAGCTCGTACGGGCCTTGGCCAGGGCGGCGGGGCGTCGTCGCGACCGGCGGTATGCCTCAGCAGCCGCCTTTCGCGAGGCGCTATGGGATACGGTGCGCGGTGAGCTGGCACCGGTCGCAAACTGGTATGCCCTCGCTCGCACCGAGCCCTCCGAGGCGCAGCGAGGCGTGGCATCGACCGATACGCGCGCACCTTCGGAACGCGCCAGCATGGAGGATCTGGGCTTTGCTCGCGATCCACGCTTTGGGCGCCCCAAAGAGCCGCAGCCTCCCGCGCCCGCCGTGCGCGAACGCGCCCAGGCCCGCCTCTCGGTGCATCCCCACGCGTTCAACCTGCGCGATCTGCCCACCGAAGGACGCAAGCGTCTGGTACTGACGATTCGAAACACCGGCGAGGCCGATCTGCGCTTTCGTCTGCTGGCGCAGGCCGATTGGCTGCGAGTGCCCTCCCGTGAGGTCAGCCTGGCGCCCGGCAAGCAGGCCCGCGCGATCGTTTCGCTTGATCCAAAGCGCCTGCCCGGAGGGCGTACCTTTGAGCCACGAGCTCTGGCGGTGGACAGCAATGTGGGCCGCCAGTGGATCAGCGTTCAGGCCGACGTCGCCACCAGCCCGGCCCTTGTTCTTGACGAGAGCCTCATCGATTTTGGGCCCATCGAGGACGACGGGGAACACACCCGGTCCCTTGTGATTCGCAACGGTGGACGGCAACCGCTGACCGGCCAAGCGGTGGCGCGGGTCCCCTGGCTGCGCGTCCAGCCCACCGAGCTCCGCGTGGCGCCCGGCGGCCAGATGGAGCTCCAAGTGCGCCTGTTGCCCGAGCGCCTGCCCGATGGCCCGCAGCAGGCCCCAGAGGCGATCCTGCTGGACAGCAACGGAGGCCAGGCGCGTGTGGCCGTACATGCCTGGAGGCCTCGTGCCCGCCTGGATCTGAGCACTAACCAGCTCGACCTGGGCCGCGTCGCTTCAGGCCATGTGGCCGAGCGGGAGTTGCAGGTCACCAATGTGGGCGACGGCGCCTTGCAGGGCACCATCCGCAGCCTGCTCCCCTGGCTGCAGGCCTACCCCGAGCGCTGGACGTGCGCCCCGGGCGATTCGGTGCAGTTACGTGTCGTATGCGATGCAGCTGGTCTGGGCGATGGCCCGATTCAGGTGCCCCAGGCGCTGCGCCTGCAGACCAACGGCGGCAACGCGACGGTGGCCGTGAGCGTGCACATAAGCGCGCCCCGCATGGTGATCGAGACCCCGGTCCTGGACCTGGGGAGCGTCATGCATGGGGAGCGCAAGCAGACCGATCTCGTGATTCACAACGCCGGCTCGGCGCCGCTAGAGGCCTCGGTACAGCCCGCTGTGGACTGGCTGAGCGTGGCAGAGGATCAGATCACCTGCCCGCCAGGAGAGCGTCGTCGCATCGCGGTCACCGCCGAGACAGCGGGGTTTGAGCGGGGCGCCAAGATGGACATGCCCGAGGCCATGCGCCTCGTCGCAGGCTCTGACGTCGAGACGGTTGGCGCGCGTCTGACGGTGATCCGTCCCGCGTTGCGCGTGGAGCCGGACACGGTCGATTTCGGCTATGTGGATCTGCAAGAGCCGGCGCGGCAGGCTGTCACTCTGTATAACGACGGTACCGGCGCCCTGGCCTGGCACGCACAGACCGACGCCGAGTGGGTCGAGATCACGCCTGCATCTGGCGTATGCCCCGAGGGCGGGCAGGTCACAATCACGCTCACGGCCTATGCTCTGGCGTTGGAAGCTGGCTGGACAGAGGCGACGGCCACGCTGGCCATCAACAGTGACGGCGGCCGCGTCAAGCTACCTCTCCGATTGGCGCTGGCATCACCTCGCCTTGAGGTGGATCGAACCTTTGTGGATCTGGGCACCAGTGTAAACCGCCAGAACAGAGAAGCCAGTATTCGAGTATTCAATCGAGGACTCGGGCTGTTGCATGGCACAGTAGAATCGGATAGACTGTGGTTGGTCGTGGATCGTGCATCCTTTGCATGCGACATGGGGCATTCTGTCGAATTGGGGATTCGCACCGATATGGACGAGTTCCCCGAGCTGCTAAGCGAGGATCGGGGCGTGATCCGCATCGAGAGCAACGGCGGCAGCCTGGAGATCGACACGCGTTTGCAGACAGAATCTGTCGCCGAATTGGCTCCACCGAGCCCTGTCTCGCTGGCCAGCGATCAGACCGGCCGTCCTCCACAAGGACGTCTGGTGCTGCGTAATGTCGGAATGGCATTGGCCCGTGTCACACTGCGTCCTGCCGTGCCCGAGCTGGTTGTGTCGCGCGACCAACTGGAGGTCAAGCCCGACAAGAGCGTGCGTGTCACGGTACGGTGGCAAGGGGATATGCCGCCACCTGTAGCCGAGACGGCCATTGAGGTGCACATGGGTAATGAAATGTTGCATGTGCCCATCTATCTTCCTTCCGACAGGCCTTGAGCCACAAGAGGGTCTCCGATTCGATCTGTCACGAAAAGAGATGAGGTGAAGGGCGATGAAGTTGCTGATGGCGATTGTCCGAGATGATTATTCCGCCGATGTGAACTATGCGCTATCCAACGAGGGGTTCAGCTCGACCCGAATCAGCACTACCGGAGGTTTCTGGCGTCGCGGCAACGTCACCTTTATCATCGGCGTCGAAGATGATCAGGTAGAACAGGCGCTGGGCATTATCGATGCCAACGCCGGCCCCGAGATCGAGCCGAAAACCGCACCAGAGACCCACCCGCCCCACCGCGCCACGGTGTTTGTTGTGCCCACCGAGGCGTTTGCCCGCTACTGATAGCACGCGCCGGCCGATTGGCGACGTCGGCCGGCACCCGTACCCTGCTCAGGCAAAGGGCGATTGCCAGCGCCCGCTGCCGTCAAATGGCATGGGCTGCGGCTCGCCAACAATGGCCAGGTCCTCTTGCCGCTGGACCTCAGATAGGAGCGCCTCGGACACCAGCAGGTACTCGAGATGGAGCGTGTCGCGAATTGCCACGACGCGCAGCTCCCCGGTCGGCGTGGACCGCTCCCGAAAGGACGCCGCCTCGATGGCCGCCCGGTCCGTCTCGTAGGGCAGGGGGATCTTGCCCCGCTCCATGTTGCCTGAGGTCAGGATGTTGGCCCGCACCGACGGCCAGTGGATCTGATCGACCAGCCGCTGGGTGGTGAAATCGGCCAGGCCCATCCCCAGAGCATTGCCGTGGCTAGTGGGCGTCACATCCAGCACCACCAGCGACCGAATGTCGGGCGCCTCGGGCCACTCGGGCTCGCCGATGATCCGTTTGCGGCCAATGACGTAACAGTCCATCCCCGTACCACTGATCTCTTTGCCCAGCCACTCGACGATCCCAATGTCGACCTGTCTGAACGGAATCTTGGGGCCGAGGGCCTTGGCGCGCACCAGGAGCGCCGGCTCGCGCTCCACGATCTCGTCCGGACGCAGCCCGTAAAGCTCGGCCACGGCGCCCCGGGCGTTTTCCACGATGCCCAGCCCCGCCAGAATCGGCGCCCGCGCCAAGATGCAGGCCGCCACCTCGGGAATGCCCCGGCGCAACGCGTCAGTCCCCTGCCGGTGCACGTTGGCCGCCTGGCGGTGCTTGCCCATCCCGATGACGGCCATCTTGCACAGGCCGCTCTCGATCTCACCGTCAAAATTGGTGTGCTTTTTGATGCGGTTCACGA
>SLPC01000148.1 GCA_007132185.1 Anaerolineae bacterium
CTAGTATGCCACCTCGATGTGGCGGCCCGTCTCGGCCGACTCGAGCACGGCCTCGGCCACGGCCAGGGCGCGGTAGCCATCCTCAAAGCTGGCGCCATAGGGCGCGATGGGCTCGCCCCGTACGATGGCGGTCAGCAGGTGGTTCACCTCGCCCACAAAGCTGTGCTCCCAACCGATGATATGGCCGTGGGGCCACCAGAACTGGTAGAACGGGTGGTCTCGCTCAGTGACCGACACGTTGGCAAAACCCTGGAGCAGCTCAGGCGGGCCCTCGCGCAGGTAGACCTGCAGCTCGTTCAGGCGCTCCAGGTCGAACACGACGCTGGCCTTGGAGCCGTTGATCTCGAACGTGTTCTGATTCTTGCGGCCGGTGGCCACCTTGCTGGCCTCGATGGTGCCGATGGCTCCGGACTCGAAGGCCACGGTAGACACGAACACGTCATCCACCGTCACCTGACCCATCTCGCCGGGGCGATCGGGAATCGGGCGCTCTTTGACAAAAGTCTGGGTCATGGCGGTCAGCGTCTTGATCTCGCCCACGAGAAAGCGCGCCAGGTCGATGATGTGCACGCCGATATCGCCCAGGGCCCCATAGCCGCCCTGGCTGCGGTCGCTGCGCCAAGTAAAGGGCCGGTCGGGGTTGTCGCCGCCCTCCTGCAGATAGCAGCCGCGGAAGGAGTAGATCTGGCCGATGACGTCCTGCTCGATGAGGTCGCGTACAAAACGCACGGCGGGCACAAAGCGATAGTTGAACCCGGTCATGTGCTTGACGCCGGCCTCTTCGGCGGCCTGCCACATCTGCTTGGCATCGGCGGCGTTGGTGGCCAGAGGCTTCTCACAGAGCACATGCTTGCCTGCGGCGATGGCGGCCATGGTGGGCTCAAGGTGGGCGTTGGCCGAGGCGCAGTTGTCGAACAACTGAATGCGGGGGTCGGCCAGCATGGCGTCCAGCTCGGTGTAGTAGCCCTCATAGCCCAGACGCAGGGCCATCTCGGCCACGGCGTCTTCGGTGCGGCCACACATGGCGACCAGCCGGGGGCGCGCCACCGGCGGCCAAAAGAACATCGGCATGCGATGGTAGGCATTCGAGTGGGCCCGTCCCATGAATCGATACCCCAGCACCCCGACGCCGACCTCGGGACCGGGGAGGGCGCTCTTGTCTACGCGTTTGAAACCTGCGTGCTCGGTCATGCTGTCAGACCCTCCTATGCTATGATGCGGTTCACGATACCCCGATTATACACGATAGGTTCCAGGCGTCACCTCGTCGAGAGAACGCCGTCAATCTCTAGCACCAGGAACCAGAGCCTCTGGTTCCTGATGCTAGAGCAAGATCCAGCTTAATAGCAGATACACCGCAACAATTGCTGCTTGGATCAGGGTCGTGATGCCAAACCGTCGTGCCAGTATGGCAGTAGATCTCGCCCTGGTATAGAGCTCGGCCATAGCGATATGCCAGGCTATCCAGATGACCCCCAGTCCAAAGAGGGATAGGATGGAGATGAACATGACCTGGCCTGCGAACGCCACCGTTTTACCGGGTTCCATTGGCAACAAGAAGGAGCTTATTATCCTGATCGTCTCATGCGCTGCGAGCAGCGCCACAATTCCCAGCGCGAATGATACGACCCAGAGAAAAAACCCAAAAATCTTGGGCCAGAGCGGTTCCTTGTCCATGTTCCTTATCACCTGTCTACGCTGCGCTACAGACGGCCATAGCCACTGTGCATTTCATGCTGCAAACGTGAGTGGGTCCGCTTCATGCAACGGCATGCCAGCACCCCGCCGCCGATCTTTGGCCCAGGAATGGACCTCCTGCCTATTGGATCACAGCCTGCGTACTCTTCCGTCTTGCCAAACCGTGCTATGCTGTGTACGGTGCGCGACGCCTCAATTATAGACGAATGATTGCAGGCGTCACCTCCCGCCGCTCGTGACGAGTGGTGGCTCGTGACCAGTTGGAGCTTGGACAAGAGCCTGCCTATGCTGCGTGCCCAAAGGAAAAGGGCGTTCTCTCACCCGACGTGAGAGAACGCCCTCAGTCTCTAGATCCAAAAGCTAGAGCAGTATCCAGGTCGTTAGCCCGTACGCCCCAAAGATGGCTGCCTGTATCAATGTCGTGATGGCAAAGCGCCGTGCCAATACGGTAAGAGATTTCGCCTTGGTATAGCGCTCGATGAGAGCGATATACCAGATCAGCCAGCCGACTCCCAGGATTATGAGAGATAGGATGGAGATGAGCATGAGCTGGCCTCCCCAGGCTACCGTCTCACCGGTCTCCATTGGTAGCACATAGGTGGCAAGTATTCTGATCGTCTCATGGGCTGCGAACAGAGCCATCAGTCCTATCGCAAATGACACGAGCCAGAGTACAAACCCCCGGACATTGGGCCAGAACGGTTCTCTCTCCATATTCTGGATCACCCGCCTACGCCGCGCAAGGAGAGTTCCTCAGCACGATGACACTTGGCATAGTGCTCTGGCCGGTACTCGAGAAGCTCCGGTTCCTCTTCCTTGCAGATGTCGATGCAGTAGCGGCAACGCGGATGGAAATAGCATCCAGAGGGCGGGTTGGCCGGGTTGGCGACCTCTCCTTCAAGGATGATCCGGCGCTTGGTGGCGCGGGGATCAGGCTTGGGCACCGACGACATGAGCGCCTCGGTGTAAGGATGGAGCGGTGTATAGTAAAGCTCCTCCGTGGCGGCCATCTCTACCAGCTTGCCGACGTACATCACGGCCACGCGGTCAGAGATGTGCCGGACCACGCTCAGGTCGTGGGCGACAAACAGATAGGTGAGACCATACTCGGCCTGCAGGTCCTGCAGCAGGTTCAGCACCTGCGCCTGAATGGAAACGTCCAACGCCGAGACCGGCTCGTCCGCGACGATGAACCGCGGGTTGAGGGCCAGGGCGCGGGCGATACCGATGCGCTGGCGCTGGCCACCCGAGAATGCGTGCGGATAGCGGCGCATATACTCGGGCCGCAAGCCCACAATGCGCAACAGCTGAGCTACGCGCTCTTCGACTTCCCTGCCGTGGGCCACCTTCGTTACCGTCAGAGGCTCACCCACGATCTGTAGCAGCGTCATTCGCGGGTTCAGCGATGAGTAAGGGTCCTGAAAGATCATCTGGATCTCTTTACGCAGATCCTTGAGATCATCCCTCTCCAACTCTGGGAGGTTGATCGTCTCACCATTGCTGCGAGTATAGAGCACCTCACCGCTAGTGGGCTCGATGGCTCGCATGATGCAACGACCGGTAGTGGTCTTGCCACAGCCACTCTCGCCTACCAGGCCGAGGGTCTCGCGTTCGCGAATGTGAAAGTTCACACCATCCACGGCGCGCACCGCACCAACGTTGGTTTTGAGAAAGCCACGCCTGATCGGAAAATGCTTGACTAGATTATTTACACGCAACAGCATAGGGTTGGTGTTTTCTGCCATTGTATTCCTTTCCATCAGTCGGCATACAGGAAGCACCGGGCGGTGTGCCCAGGTTCGATAACAAAGTTCGGCACTTCCTCCACGTTACAGACGCCAGGCATAAAGCTCGCACAACGCGGGTGGAAGGGGCAACCTGGCGGCAGGTTGTAAGGATCAGGCACAACACCCTTGATTGATTCAAGCCGTTCCGATTTGTCGTGCCCCAAGCGCGGAATCGAATTCAGCAAAGCCCGGGTGTAAGGATGCTTCGGATCGTAGAACAAGGTGTCCACATCTGCGCCCTCGACGACCTTGCCCATATACATAACCACAACGCGCGAGGTCATCTCGGCGATCACGCCCAGGTCGTGAGTGATGAACATGATGGCCATGCCCAGGTCCTGCTGCAGGTCACGCATAAGCTGCAGGATCTGCGCCTCGGTGGTCACGTCCAGAGCTGTGGTAGGCTCGTCGGCGATGAGCAAGCTGGGGCTGCACGAAAGAGCCATAGCGATCATGCCTCTCTGGCGCATACCACCGGAAAGCTGGTGCGGGTAACTGTCTACCGTTGACTCTGGCTGCGGCATACCCACGCGGCGCAGCATCTCGATCGCACGTCGGCGCGCCTCATCTTCGTCAACTTTTTGGTGCAGTATGATCGCTTCCATGATCTGTTGGCCCATTGTGTGCACTGGGCTCAGCGATGTCATGGGCTCCTGGAACACCATCGAGATTTCTCCACCACGGATGGAGCGAATCTCGTCTCCTCGCGGGTCGAGGGCGGTCAAGTCGACAACTTCCTGGACCTCTGTCCCATCGTCCCGCTTTTCATAGCGGTAGAAGGTGATCTCCCCCTCGACGACCTCGCCGGGATTGGGGACGATACGCAGAATGGACTGGCCGGTGACACTCTTGCCACATCCACTTTCCCCTACCACCCCAACGGCCTCACCGCGCCTGATATCAAAGTCGGCCCCGTCTATAGCATGTACGGTACCTTCTTCTAGAAAGAAGTAGGTCTTGAGGTCCCGCACTTTCAAAAGCAACTGATTGTCGTTCATCTAAAAAAGTCTCCTCATTCGACGTGAAGGTGGGCTCTGGCACCCCGACGAGAACATATGATACATAGTGCCTTTGCGAATCTACGATGGCAGGGAGACCGTGCCGTAGTCCTGGTCAAGCGATCTGTCCCTGTCATTACGCAACTCCTTGGGCCTGCAGATGGCCTCTCGAACACGACTCATGGATGCGCAGTCATCCGATCTATTCCCAATGGGGCAAACCAAGCCCTGCGCTCGACATCGTCACGGGGTGCTGTTGCAGCTAGCTTAGACCGGCTGCCTGCCACATCTTGTCCATATAAGAGGCGGCAAGCTGGGCAGCCTCCAAGGGATCCTCAATCGCATTGATGCGCTTGCTAAAAGGCTCGGGTGTCACGGGCCCATCATAGCCCATGTCACGCAGCTTGCCCATGAACCCCGGCAGATCGATGACGCCTGTTTCCATCGGAAGCCGGCGATCATTGTCAATCTGCTCCTCAATGGCAAGTCCTTGGGGGGCGTCATTCACATGCACTGTGACAACATCCTTGGCCGTGATCTTGTCGAGATCCTCAACGCTCCCCCCTGATGTATACAGGTGCCAAGCATCAAGCAAGAGGCCCACATTGCCGGTGCCAATCTTGGCCGCCATGTCCATCATCCCCTCAAGAGTATAGATGAACTCGTGCTCGCGTCGAGCACGGCTGGTCTTGGGACCGATGAACTCAATCCCAAAGCGACAGTCATACTCGGCCAGAATCTCGGCGATGGGCCGGAAACGGTTGATATGCCACTGCAGGTTTTCGTCAAACTGGCGTTCATCAGAGGCCGGTGGGCACCATGTTGCGGTACGGGTGCAGCCCAGGTCTCTGCCCAACGCTGCCAACTGAGGTAGATCTTCCAGGCCCTGTTGCCACTGCTCATCGTCTTGCCATTGTATAGGCAAGCCCCACTGCCCAGGCAGAATGCCCGCGCTCTCAAAGAGACCTTTGACGTGCTCGACGCCATGGTTCTCGGCCAGTTGGGCGGCCTCGCGGATGCCAAAGTCGATGCCGGCAAATCCGCTCTTGGCCGCAAGCTCGATGGATTCAGCCAGAGAGCAGTTTCGTATGCCAATGGCTCCCGGGCTCAGGTTCTTGAACATCAGATCTCCCCCTCGGCAAAGCGTTGATGACGAACTCGTACATGGACACACATGATCTATTGCGCGGCCTCTAGCCTGGCCTGATCATCGTCAGTCCACACTGAGTCCGCTACCCCTCTGCCATGAGACCTGCCCTGACGTTTCAGAGCCAGGGCAGGTCTCGATCCATCGAGCCCTATAACTTCTCTATACCTTGTAGGGGTCGGCTGCGTCGCGGAGGCCGTCGCCCATAAAGTTAAAGGCCAGCACTGTCAGGATCACAAAGAGACCAGGATACATGATCCAGGGATAGGTTGCCACCGTACGGATGTTGGTGGCCTGCTGCAAGAGCACGCCCCAGCTCACGACGGGCGGGCGCAATCCCAGCCCAAGGAAGCTCAAAGCTGTCTCTCCCAGGATCATCCCAGGGATAGCCAGAGTCATATGCACGATCAGATAGCTCATAAAGGACGGCAGCAAGTGGCGCGTGATGATGCGCCAGTCGCTGGAGCCAGACAGCTTGGCTGCCATCACAAAGTCCTCATGGCTGGTCTCGAGCATCTTGCCACGCACAATGCGGGCCAGGCCGCACCAGCCGTGCAGTGAGAGGATGATGGTGATGGCAAAGTATACCTGAATGGCGCTCCATCCCGCGGGAACGGCAGCACTCAGCGCCATCCACAACGGAATTGTGGGCAGCGAGATGAGGAACTCGATCAGGCGCTGAATGATGGTGTCTGTGACGCCACCATAGTAGCCTGAGACTCCTCCCAAGAGTGCCCCCAGGACAAAGCTGAACACAACGCCTACGAGGCCGATCGAGAGCGAGATAGAGCCGCCATAGATACTACGTGATAGCAGGTCGCGCCCTAGCTCGTCTGTGCCGAGCAAAAAGATCGTACCCGGACGGTCGACCCCGAACAGGTGAACATCTGTCTTAAAGAGCCCCAGGAAGTTGTATTCGTCGCCACGAGTCAAGAACTTGACCGGGTAACGAATGTCCTCATTGACTGTATACGTGCGCGTGAACGTAGCACGGTCCATAGCAGCATCCATGCCCATCACATAGGGTCTCAACGAGAAATTTTCGCCATCGTTGAACACCAGAGGTTGGGGCCGCATAAAGATAAATTCAGAACGTGTGGCTCTCTCATACGGCGCTATAAAGCCGTGAAAGATAGCCATAAAGTACATCAGACCCACGACGATAGCGCCTGCAACAGCCAGCTTGTGCCTCTTAAAGTGGAGCCACATGAGTGACCACTGGCTGGCCACCATTAAGCGTTCCTCTTCGACACCTATTGTCTGTTCCTCTTCGCCGCCTACGACATCGCTGCGGGTATCAGCTGAATCAGCCATTGATTATCTCCTTGCTATCATTGATGGCGCCACACACGTAGCGCCATCAGGCGATACGTCTTTTTATGTATACTGAATGCGTGGATCAAGCCATACCAGCAACATGTCCGAAATCAGCGTACCGACCAGCGTCAAAGCTGTGGAAATGAACAGCGTGCTGGCCGCCAAGAACATGTCCTCCGTCATTAGCGATCGAAGCAGGATCGGGCCAATCGTTGGCAGGTCGAGCACGATCGAGATAATGGTCTGGCCAGAAAACAGGCCGGGCAGAGCCCATCCAACGGTGCTGGCAATCGGGTTGAGGGCTACGCGGATCGGGTACTTGGCCAGAAGCTTGCCTTCTTTCAGGCCCTTGGCGCGCGCGGTCTGCACATAAGGCTTGTGCAACTCATCCAACAGGGTGGCGCGCATGGTGCGGATCAACCAAGCGGTACCCGAGAGGCCGATCACGATAATCGGCACGGGCAGGTGCTTGATCAGGTCCTGTATCTTGGCCAAGCTCCACGGCGCGTCCACATACTCGATGGAGAACAGACCGCCGATGGAGGTGCCAAAGGTACGATACGCAAACACCATGACCACCAGCGCTAATAGAAAGTTGGGGATCGAGACCCCCGCAAATCCTATCACGGTAAAGACGTAATCTCCGATCGAATATTGTCGGACGGCCGAATAGATCCCAATGGGGATGGCCATCACATACGTAAAGATAAGTGACACCCCTGCCACCAGGATCGTCATGCCGAGTCGAGGTTGAATTACATCCCATACAGGCCGGTTGAACTCGAACGAGCGGCCCATGTTGCCGCGCAGCATCTGCGAAGCCCACTTAAAATACTGGATATAGTAGGGCTGATCGAGACCATACTGGCGACGTAGCGCCAACTCCTCATCCAAGCCTACGTCCTGACCCTGCGCCTTGAGGCGCATGATGTATGACGTCAAATAGTCCCCAGGCGGTAGCGTGATGACGATGAAGGATACCATGGACGCCATCACTAGGAGCAAAATCATGTATAAGAACCGGCGGGCAATGTATGCTTTCATAGTATCTCTTTCTCCAGATTTCCCTGAACTGTTTCACCTAATGGGCCTTGGCCCCGAGCGAGTGGCCTCTTGAGAGCCTTATAAGATAGGATTAGCTCACTATCGGTTGCTTCCCTTACTGCTCTTGAGGCTTGCCTCCCAAGTCTGCTTTCGCATATACACACCTTGGCCTCGTGTCTGGGCCGGCCACTTTGTGGGGGGCCGAGATCACGTCAGACCCGCTCGTCAACTGTAAATGATTCGGATGCGTACGGCCAGCTCGGAAGGATGTACATTATAACTTGCACGCTGGCGGAAGCTGAGCAATGGGTTGCTCTTTGAGGTTCGTGTTCTGGGTCACTCGGAGATTCTGGCGCTTGAGCCCCGATCTCTGAGAGACTCTGGATCCTTACGCGACTAGTGTCGAGTGTGATGGTCGAGTGGATGTTGGCTCTGTAGGTTAGAGATGCTTCAAAAGAGAGCCTAGTACATCTACCCCCTGCTGTGTCATTGGATAGGGGAGTTGCTCCTTGGCGAGGGCCTTGAGCATCAGTTCCCTAGTTGGCCGCAGGCAGGATCCACATGGTGTGCACGAGCCTCACCGCTGGTGTGCATGCTTTTCGTTGCCTTTGACCACCTCCTCTCCACAGGGTGCCCTGTGAAACAGCTGTCTCGTGCGGATTTCTGGGAACCAATCACGCACAGGTTGATCAGACGGTCATTTGGTTGGTTCGCCGATTATATAGAGTGAACCAACCGCGTCAATCGGTTGGTTCTTGCGTTCTAACTATCGGCTATCGCCTTTGATTGACGCTCCGCTTTGAGCAAGGCCGCGACTCCTGCATTGCCTTTGTCTGGGGCCCTGCCTATAGCGACGATTATATGCAACTGTCTCCGCTCTGTCAACGGCTCAGCCTGATGCAATCTAGCTGATGTCTGATACGGTAACATAGTCTTTATGCCGTAAAAGCGGTTCGTTGCCCCTTGTCCGTACACTGTAGAGTAAGGATACTCCACTAGCAAAGCCCTGTCAAAAAAGGGGCCGCCGTATCAGTGCCTTTACATAAAGCTCGTGAGTCAGGCAGATCGCCCTGTTATCACGAGCAGACACATACCCCTCGTTTCGGAAGAGCGATGCGCGTATGTGCTGTCTCTTGGCTCACCACGTCTCTTGGATGGGCGGATCGAGCCAAACCAACGATAGGTCCGATTGCAGCGTGCCAACCGGGGTCAAGACCATGGTACTGAACCGTCTGTTGGCCGCCAGGAACAGATCCTCTGCCATCAGTGCTCGAAGCAGAATTGGGTCACTAGTCCTGATTGCCCATCCGCAGCACCTGGAAGAGCTGCTGCTGCACGACGCGCACCAGAATGGTGCCGCCGATCACGACCAGGGCCACCGTGACACTCACGGCCATCCATCCCGCGCTGTTCCAATCTACGATGGGCAGGAACGGCGGGATCTGCTGGACGGGGTTTTGGGTCAACGGGAAGTAGGGCACATATAGCTGGGAGCTGGCCACACCCAGGGCTATGCCAGCCACGACGCCGTAAGTAAGCACCAGCAGGTACTCGCTGGCCACGATGCCAATGATCTCGCGGCTATGCATACCAATCGCCCTGAGCATGGCAAAGCGCGTCGTACGACCTGTGAGGTTGGCAAAGCTATAGATAAGCAGCTCGGCGCCTGAAAGCAGCACACCCGTTAGGAAGCAGACTGTCAGGAGACCAAAGATCCCGATGCGCTCCAGATTCTGCTGGTCTTGCGCAATGAGTGCATTCAGGTTCTGTGGCCGCGAGGGCGTCACCTGCGTCGCCTCAATCCGGTTGAGCACGGCGCGAGGATCGGCATCCGGTTCCAGGCGCATCCAGATACTGTGCGGGAAACCACCCCCGATCTCGCGTTGGATATAGTCCATATTACCGACCATGTACAGCGGATTGCCAGGGTTCATGGTCGGGAAATAGTCAAAGTACCCCACAATGGGAAAAGTAAAGCGATAGATCGTCTCGCTGATTGAGACATCCACGGTGATCTCATCTTCCATGCCCGCGGGTAGCTGGTTTGCAAGGCTGGTAGGGATCAGGATGCCATTGGGCGTTGCCCCCAGTCGATTCATGAGCTCCCCAAGCGGTACAGGGGCAAAGTCTGGACGCCAGTAGACGGTACTGGGGAACTCGAGCCGATCAATGAGCACCAGATTGACCTCGGGCAGGTCTCGGGTTAGGGGCATACTGCTGCTAAAGCGGCCAAAGCGGACGGCTCGCTCCACCCCGGGCACCGACTCGTAGGTCGAAGCGGGCAGGGTCCAGGCGGCAGACCACACGCCTGCGCCGCCCGCGTCCCCATAGGACAGATGCTCAAAGGACAGGTCTGCGCCTACCCGATAGCGGAGGCGGTCCACCAGCCAGATATCGGCGCTTCTGGCCAGAGAAGCGTAAAAGATGCCCAAGTTGAGGCAGAGCACGAGCAAAAAGACAGGGATGCGATACTGCTGGCCCTCACGGACCAGGCTGGTCCATCCGAAATAGGTCGAAGGGGATGGCAGGAAGCGGGCAACAAGGGCCAGCGGCCGAATCAGGATCAGGAACAGCTCGGCAGTGATCAGGCTTGCCGTAAAGAGGAACAGAGTTGGCGCCAGGAGCAGCAGTGGATCGCGGCTCGCCTCGGTCCCTGTGCGCATGCCCATCAGGCCCAGTGGCCCCCCTTGCGCCAATTGATAGTAGGCGTAATAGGTGGCAACTCCCAAGAAGGCCAGCAGCAAAAAGCGCATGATGCTGCCACTACCGATGGTCCGGGCGCGGTCTCGCTCGTAGGTTACAATGCTAAAGCGGGAGGCCAACCAGGTGGGGACCAGACGCGCCAGCATGCCTACGCCCAGGGCGAGGAGCACCAACTGCCTATTTGCCGCGATCAAATTGATCTGAAGAGGCTCGCGCACGGTAAATTGCAGGAACCCAAAGGAGTAGCCCATCAAACGGGCAAGGGCCAGGCCGCCGATGACGCCGATGGGCGTGGCCAACACAAGGACAAGCAGCGTCTCCAGGAAGGTGAGCATCATCAACTGGGATCGGCTGGTGCCGCGGCTACGCACGATGGCGGTCTCGCGAATCTGAAAGCGCGCTGTAACAAAGGACACCGATGCAATGAATGAAGCCAGGATGCCCATGAGAGGCAGCGCAAAAGTGAGCAGAATGTCTGACAGGGTGGTCTTGCGGGCCTGTGCACGCAGCAACTCGGCGCTCGGCGCATAGTCCATCGAGCCATCCGGCACGCGCCGGCCCACCTCGCGTTCGATGGTCTCTAGCGCAGTAATATACTGGGGTACATCGTCCAGGCTCATTCGAGAGTCATCGAGGATGTAATACCAGAAGGCAAAGCCAAAGCCTTCGGGGGTGATGGGAGCAATATGTGCCTGATACTGCTCGGGCGTGGTCAGGACCACATCCTGGAACAGGCGGGCCGGCTCCCAATACCAGTAGGTGTCCGACGGGTCGGTGGCCTCCCAAAAGCCAGCAATCCTGAGCGTGATCGGCTCTGTACCCGCCCGGAAAAAGTAGGCCATGTCCAGCGTTTCGCCAATCTGCAGCGCCAGGCGGTCAGCGGTCTGCCTCACCACCCAGACGTTCACAACGCTCGGGTCATCCACCTGGCCAAAGGCCTCGCCGTGGGTGACCGTAATGTGCTGGTCGATCTCGTGAACAATGCCCACCCGCACGCTGGCCAGGTCGGACTCTTGCACAGAATAGACTTTGCCAGGCACCCGCAGCCGCAAGGGGGGGCTCTGATACTGGGCATAGGTGCCGTCCACGGGCAACCCCACCTCGGAGCGCAACACGTCGCCGAGCCAATTGTGGATATAGATGCCGTCTTCCAGGCTCATCGGCTGGCGCCCCTTGGGAAGCCCATAGTAGCGCACAGAAAAGGGAGGGCGGTTGGCAGCCTGGGTACGGACGCTCAGCTCTTCACGCAGAATGAGTCTGCTGACGCCCTCGGAAAAGACCGGCACCGCTACCATGATCGCGACGGTGATGGCCATTGAGAGCAGAATGAGGACATTGAGAAACGAGCGACTGCAGAGGCGACGAAACGCGTAACGCAAAAGGGCAAATAGAGTCATATAGATCGTTGCTCGCCTTGGTGGTGATGATTCGCGACAACGAGGCATATATCTCAGGCACGGTCTTTCGACCTCTACTGCCTAGTATAGCTCTTTCCGAGGGTTCGTCAACGCACGTCAACTGGCGTTGGATGCATATGGCCCTTGGGTTCGCACCAAGGGCCATCCACTCCGTAGCAACCGCTAGCGACGCCCGCTAACGCGCTCACGCAAGCGTTCCAGACCCGTCTGAGTCAGTCCTAGCCGCTCGGCCTCGGCCTCGAGCTGTTGGCGCGTGCCATGGCCAGCAAGATAGCCGTTGACCCGCGCTACCGCCGTCGAATTCATCAAGTCCTCAGGATCGGGGTAGATCTCGGTGTAATAGTCGCGTAGCCAGGGGTTGGACCGCAAATAGTACTTTTGGTGATAGTCCTCGGCTCGGTAAAAGCTTGTCAGCGCCTCGACCCGCGTCAGGATACGGCCACCGCGCTCGGCAATCCGCTCGCGTGACTCGTTGGCGAGCCGCTCCTGCTCGGCATTCTCGTAAAAGAGGACATTCTGATACTGTGGCGATTGCGACTGATCAGAGGGACGATGGCTCTTCCAAAAGATGTCGACCAGCTCTTCATAGCTGATGCGCTCGGGATCATAGTCGATCTGGAGGGCCTCCGAATGGTCGCCAATGCTGAAATAGGTAGGATTGGACGTGGTACCACCCGCATAGCCGACACGGGTGCGGATGACGCCGTCGAGATGCCCGAACTGGGCATCGGGGCCCCAGAATCAACCCAGAGCAAAGGTAGCGGTCTCGAATTGCTCGGGTGCTTCTTGATCAATGGGAGGAATAGAGTTCTCGTTCATCAGATACGGTTCTCCTTGTGGGCCAGTCTGTGAACAGGCAGCCAGCAAAGCAATCGTCATCAACAAACCAGCTATCAAGTACAGTTCACGGTATGCTAATGGCATATGGCCTCCATGCAAGCATTTTACATATACAGTGTACACCCGTAAGCATCTGGAGGCAAGTTTCGGACAAAGTCACTCTGATTTGGTCAATTCTGGCGATTAGGTTGCCAGGGCGTGCGGTCAGCGGGGCGCAATCGAGAGCGCGTCTCGGGCTGGTGTTACCAAGGGGGCTTGATAACCAGGGGCCGTAGGCATGCGTTGCCAGGGCTCTCGAGTCGAGTTTGCAGAGAGTTCGGTGCGTGCTATAATCATAGAGATGGGAACCAGACACAACCCTGGCACAGCGACTATAGATGCGCCGTTTCATCCCTCGTTGAGGTATTGGTTCCATGAATGATCTCATTCTTCACGGCATGATCGACGCCCATGTCCACCTGCGGGAGCCTGGTGCTACCCAAAAAGAGGATGTGCTATCCGGCACCCAGGCCGCCCTCGCCGGCGGTGTTGTGGGGGTGTTGGACATGCCCAATAATACGCCACCCATCACGCGAACCGAGCGGTTCGCCGCCAAGCAGGCGCTCTTTGCCACCAAGGCCGTAGCCGACTACGGCCTTTTTGCTGGGTCCGATGGCTCTCATCTGGACCAGGTGGTTGCCATGGCCCCCCAGGCCGTGGGACTCAAGCTCTATTTGGACGAGACCTTTGGCGATCTGCGTAACCGCGAGCCCCGCTCGCTGGCCGAGACCTTTGAGGCCTGGCCGGGGCCGGGCCCCATCGCCGTGCACGCCGAGAGCGAGTCGATTCGTGTCTCCCTCGATCTGGCCCGTCGCTATCGCCAGCATCTACATATCTGCCATGTGCCACACCCAGACGAGCTGTTGGCCATCGACGCTGCACGGCAGCAGGGTGTGACCGTCACTTGCGAGGTAACCCCTCACCATCTGTTCCTCTCCGACGAGGCAGTAGGGCGTCTGGGCTCGTTGGCTCAAATGAAGCCTCCGCTGGTATCCCCGGCAGATCGCGATCTGTTTTGGGACCGGCTCCCTCTGGTGGATCTGATCGCCACTGACCATGCGCCCCACACCCGTGAGGAAAAGGCCGCGGCCGATCCTCCCCCGGGGGTGCCCGGCCTCGAGACCACATTGCCGCTGCTACTGGCCGCGGTGGACGAGGGGCGCCTCACGCCGGAGCGGATGTTGGAGCTGGTGTACACGCGCCCACTGGAAGTGTACGGTCTGGCCGCGCCAGAGAGCAAGGTGGTGCTCGATCTATCACAGGGACGTTACCAGTTGCCGATGGACGGATACCACACCCGCTGTGGCTGGTCGCCCTTTGGCGGTCAGTGGGCCCTGGGGCGGGTCGTGTCAGTGACGTTGCGTGGCCGGGTCGTATGGCAAGGGGGCGAGCTGTTGGCATCGCCGGGCTCCGGACGGCGCCTGGAGCGTGCTGTGAGTAGAGATCTGCCATGAGAAAAAATGGGTTGCGCTGTGTCATATCAACGCGCACGAGTTAGGAGAACTATGGTAGACAATAACGGAACTCAAAAGATCGTTGGGCTGGCGCCCAACCGTGAACACAGTTTCTATGGCCGGGATGTCGTATCTGTCAATCAGTTTTCGCGCGATGATCTGAGCTATATTTTCAAGGTGGCCGACGAAATGCGCGCCCTCGTCAGGCGCGTAGGGGCCACGGACCTCCTCAAGGGACATATTCTGGGCAATCTCTTTTACGAGCCCAGCACCCGCACATCCTCTTCCTTCATTGCGGCTATGGAGCGGCTGGGCGGCTCGGTGATTCCGATCCATGGTGTCCAATACTCGTCGGTGAGCAAAGGCGAGTCGCTGCCCGATACCATTCGCACTCTCGAGTGCTATGCCGACGTGATCGTCCTGCGACACCCCGAGGTGGGGGCCTCGGCAATGGCGGCGCGCTATGCCAGCAAGCCTGTCATCAGCGCGGGTGACGGTACAGGAGAGCATCCCACTCAGGGCCTGTTGGATCTCTATACCATCTATAGCGAGCTCGGTACCATTGATGGCCTGCATGTAGCCATGGTGGGCGATCTCAAGTATGGCCGCACGGTGCATTCGCTGGCACGCCTTCTAAAGCTCTATGACACCGAGCTCTCCTTTGTGGCCCCCGAGATCCTACGTCTGCCGCAAGGGATCCGGGGAGAAATGGACGAGGCGGGGCGACCCGTGCATGAGACCGACAAACTGGAAGAGGTCATCTCTGACGCGGACGTGGTGTATGTCACGCGGGTGCAAAAGGAGCGCTTTGCGGATCTGACAGAATATGAGCAGGTCAAGGACTATTACGTGGTAACACCTCAAGTAATGGCGCAGGCCAAGGAGCGTATGGCATTGATGCATCCTCTACCGAGGGTGGGCGAGATCCATTATGACGTGGACAGCGACCCGCGTGCGGCCTATTTCCGGCAGATGGAGAATGGGATGTACATCCGTATGGCATTGCTGGCGGCTGTGTTGGGCAAGGTCTAGGGTCAGGAGGAGAGGGCATGGGCTTTTGGGCCAAGTTGGAGGAGAGCATCGAGCAACGGGATAGCCTGCTGTGTGTGGGACTGGATCCGCACCCGGGTCGGCTGCCGGAGCGCTATCGCTCCGTAGGGCATTTCATGCGAGACATTGTCGAACAGACGGCCGATTACGCCGCCGTGTTCAAGCCAAATATCGCATTCTACGAGGCTCTGGGCAAGCCCGGCTGGGATGCCCTGCGCGAGACCCTGGCGGCCATTCCCGGTGATATGCCGGTGCTGCTGGATGCCAAGCGCAACGACATCTCTTCCACGGCGGCGGCCTATGCGCGGGCTCTCTTTGATGAACTCGGGGTCGATGCTGTGACCATCAACCCTTACCTGGGCAGTGACGGCGTCGAGCCCTTCCTGGCCTATCAGGATCGCGGGGTGTTTCTGCTCTGCAAGACGTCGAATCCGGGGGCGGGCGATCTGCAAGACTGGTCCCAATACGGCCAGCCCCTCTACCGGCGGGTGGCCGAGCTGGCGGGCGAGTGGGCCCAGGGTCGCGAGATCGGTCTGGTGATCGGCGCCACCTATCCCGAGGCCATGGCCGAGATCCGCGCTGCCTGGCCCAAGACCTGGTTCCTTGTGCCCGGCATAGGCGCCCAGGGTGGCGACCTGGAGGCAGCGCTCAAGGCCGGCCTACGCCCCGATGGGCGCGGGATCATCATCAACTCGTCGCGGGGTATCATCTATGCCGACGACCCGCGCCAGGCGGCCAAAGAGACGCGCGATGCCATCAACCGCGCCCGTGCCCAGGCGAGATCTGCTCCGTCAAGCGCAGAGCAGTCCCGCCAGGCACGGCTCTCACGGCTGGCGCTATCGCTCTTTGAGACGGGCTGCGTGCAGTTGGGCGATTTCGTCCTGCACTCGGGCGCTCATTCGCCTATCTACGTGGACCTGAGGCGGCTCGTGATCGCGCCTGAGGTGCTGGAGATGGCCGCCGCCGAGTATGTGCTTCTGCTCAAGGGCCTGACCTACCAGCGTATCGCGGCCATCCCCTATGCTGGGTTGCCTATCGGTACTGCCGTAGCGCTACAGACCCGCGACCCGATGATCTATCCGCGGCGCGAGGTCAAAGAGTATGGCACGCGACGGCGCATCGAGGGCGAGTATCAACCCGGCGAGCGCGCGGTGCTGGTGGATGATCTGATCAGCAGCGGCGGCAGCAAGCTCGAGGCGGCGGCGCCGCTCCAGGAAGAGGGGCTGATCGTCGAGGATGTGGTGGTGCTCATTGATCGAGAGCAGGGGGGCGCCGAGGATCTGGCGCGTCACGGGCTACGCTTGCACGCCGCGCTCACCCTGCGCGAGATCGTGGCCCTGCTGGTGGCGGCGGGCAAGCTCGACCGAGAGACCCAGGAGCGCGTCGAGCGCTATCTGGCTGACGAGGCATAGAGACGGCTCATGGCCATAGACATGCGTGTCGATCTGGCGGGGGTCTCTCTGCCAAACCCACTGGTGCTGGCCTCGGGAATCTGGGGCAGCGTTGCCGGTACTTTGGTGCGAGCAGCGAGCAACGGCGCTGGTGCAGTCACCAGCAAGTCATGTAGCCTGGCGCCGCGCATCGGCCACCCAAACCCCACGGTACTGCACTGGGGGCACGGTTTTATCAATGCGGTGGGCCTATCCAACCCAGGCGCACATGTCCAGCGCCAGGAGCTGGCACGCGCCCATGAGGAGTTGGCCCCCACCGGTGCGGCCCTAATCGCCAGCGTATTCGGGGATACACCCCAGGGCTTTGCCGATGCAGTTCACGTCATTGCCGAGGCAGAGCCCGAGCTCGTCGAGCTGAATATCTCGTGCCCCAACGTCGAGAGCGAGTTCGGGCGTCCCTTTGCTTTGGACCCAGACGCGGCAGCGCGGGCGACAGAGGCGGTGCGCGCGGTATACGCGGGGCCGTTGCTGGTCAAGCTGTCGCCCAATGCCCCCGAGTTGGTCGCGGTGGCCAGGGCCGTGGTAGCTGCTGGGGCGGATGGCCTCACGGCCGTCAATACTCTCGGGCCGGGGATGCTGATCGATCTGGAGGCGCGGCGGCCGATCCTTTCGAATCGGGTAGGAGGCATTTCGGGGCCCGCGCTGCGGCCGGTGGCGGTGCGCTGCGTCTTTGAGTTGGCAGGTGCGGTGGCTGTGCCCATCATTGGCACCGGCGGCGTCTCTAGCGGGCACGATGCGTTGGAGATGATCATGGCGGGGGCGACCGCTGTGGGCATCGGATCGGGGCTGTACTGCGAGGGAGACGGCATATTCCGGCGAGTGTTGGAAGAGATGGAGCAGTGGATGGAACAGGAAGCGGTCGACTCATTGGACGAGATCCGAGGTTGCGCGCATGGGTGAGGCCATCTATCGCACCTATCGGGTGGTGGCGCGACGCTCCGAGGGCTCGGTGGGTGCGACCCTGATCCTCGATGGCCCCTTGCAGGCCGAGCCGGGGCAGTTTGTCATGGTATGGCTGCCCGGCATCGAGGAGCGGCCGCTGGCCGTTATGGACGATGATCCGCTGGCGCTGACGGTACGCGTGGTCGGCCCCTTTACCCGGGCGCTGGCGGCCTGTGCTCCCGGCGACCGACTGTGGGTGCGTGGCCCCTATGGGCGCGGCTTTCCCGTTCGGGGAGAGCAGGCTCTCCTGGTGGGGGGCGGCAGCGGCGTCGCCTCGCTGACGTTGTTGGCCAAGCGCCTGATGCAGGAGAACGGCCACGTGCGCGTGGCATTGGGGGCGCGCAGCAGCGACCAGCTCATGCTGCCCTGGCGCTTTCGCGAGTTGGGTTGCGAGCTGCTGTTAGCAACCGATGATGGCTCTGAAGGCCTACGCGGGACGGTGTTGGATGCCGCGGAGCCCTCATTGTCCGCTGGTTGGGCCGATGTCGTATGCGCCTGTGGTCCCGAGGTGATGCTGCTCGCTCTGGCGCGACGCATGGAGGGCAGCGATGTGCCGCTCTACCTGAGCCTGGAGCGTAGCATGAAGTGTGGCCTTGGCATCTGTGGAAACTGCTATTGCGGCAATCGGCTGGTGTGCCTCGATGGGCCCGTATTTCCCGTCCAAGAGGTCCTGTGCCTGCTCGAGCCTCCCCCCTGAACTAGAAAGTGAACAGGCCCAGGTAGCGGGCGCTCAGGATGACGAGGGAGATGCCCAGCACGATCCGCACCACCTGTTGCCCCTTTTCCACGGCCAGCCGGCTGCTGAACCAAGCGCCCGTGCTGTTCCCTACCGCGAGGACGATGCCCAGTCCCCAATGCACCTCGCCGCGCAGGGCAAAGGTCGCCAGGGCAAAGATGGTATAGATGCCGCCGATGATGGCCTTGTGCACATTGGCCTTGATCAGGTCTACACCGGCGGTCAGAACCAGGGCCATGATGATAAAGATGCCGATGCCGGCCTGAATTGCGCCGCCATAGATGCCCACACCAAAGAACACCAGATATGTCAGCAGTCTGCGTCGCGTAGTCATCTCGACATCCCGGCCACTGAGCCACTTTTTCGGGTTCACGATGAGCACCACCAGCACAACCAGCATGGTGACGCCCAGCACGCGCTGAAAGACGATCTCGGGCATATTGACGACGACGTACGCGCCCAGGATCGCACCAAACAGGGCCGGGATGGCAAAGTGCAGGCTGGCACGCACCCCCGAGACCCCTTTGCTGCGAAAGCCCGCCAGAGCCGCAATGTCCTGGAACACGATCGCCACACGATTCGTGCCGTTAGCGGCAATGGTGGTAAGGCCGGTTAGATCGAGCGCCGCCAGGGCGATGAAGGAGCCGCCGCCGGCCAAGGTGTTCATGATACCGGCGACAAAGCCTGCAACCAGAATGGTGATGACGCGGCCAATCGTGATCTCCATTGCCTCTCCAAGGATTGCTGTGATAGAAAAAGACCCCAAGCGATTATAGGCGGACAAGGGGCGCTGGCAAGCCGACGCCCCCGGTGCACGATTCGTTTCCAACACCATGCGATTATGGCCCAATATGGACATGTTGACCTTTACTGCGACAATGAGCGTGGTATAATACGCCCGAGCAGAGCACATGGGTCTGCTCGTGTGCGAGGGCGACGTTTGGCTCGAAACCGTCCGCGGCAATCAACCGGGCAACCAGCGCCGGTCTACGTTCGTATGCTCTGATTGGAGGAGGCTGCCATGCATAAAATCAAGACATGGGGCTCGAAACAGATGGCACAGGTTTCGCGACTCGATGTGCTTGCTCCTCTCTTTGAGGTTCTTGATGGGGGCATGATCCTGGGTGCGCTGATCGGCGGTGCCCTCTTTTTCCTGCTGGGTGCGCTCTTTGGTGCGCTCAACCGCGGCGTGGCTGGCGCCCTGGTTGGCGCGCTCTCTGCCGGGATTCTTGGCATTTTGGTGGGCGGCTTGATCGGAAATCTGTTCAGGTCGCGCCAGGGGCAGGTGCAGGCGTCACTCGACCTGAAGGAAGGATCGGGCGAATATGGCCCGCATGATACGGTGTCAGGTTACGTCGTCCTGAGCCCGACGCGTAGCGGTCGGATCCAGGGGGGCAAAGTGCTGCTGGTATGCCGAGGCTTTTATGCGCACGATGAGGATGAAGATGAGGATAGCTCGGAGCCCAGACTGGTGCGTAATGTCCAGACCTATCATGTGCAAGAACTGCCGGTGATACCGCCGGGGACGGTACGACGCGGCTCGCCGGTGCGCTATCCCTTCCGATGCGAGCTCCCCCAACCGTTGTTGCCCACGCACCACGGGTTTGGATGTTCGGTGCGCTGGAGCCTACATGTAGACCTGGACAACATCGACGAGGCCTCGAACCTGAGCAGCCAGGAGATCTTTGTGCGAGCGGTCACCCCTATCGGCGTTGGAGCGCGTCCTGAGCGCGTCTCGACGGCCTCGGCAGTGGGCGAGCTGGTGATGGCGCTACCGCGCACCACGTACGCAGAGGGCGAGACGCTGCAGGGTCGGCTCATCGTCGATCCGAAGGACGACTTTGTGGCACGTGAGCTGCGCGTTCTCTTGCTGCGTGTGGAACACAATCCACAAGGCCATGATCATGTGGTCTACATCAGCGGCTGGAATCCCGATACGGGGCGCTTTCGTGGCGAGAGCCGCGCCGAAGGTCAGGGCACGACGTACGTCTGGCTGGAGGATGAGGTCGACGTGGCTGAGGAAGTGGGCTTTGCTGAGGGAGAAAAGCGGCTCTTTGATTTCAAGTTCCATCTTCCCCAGCAGTGGCGACCTACTCTGCATACTGAGCATGGCGATGTCTCTTGGCGGGTGGTGGCCACCCTCGCCCGGGGCAACGGGCGCGATCTGCGCGTGCAGCAGGCTATTACGATGCACACGGGCGCGCCGCATATCGCACGGGTGATGGCGTCGGAGTTGAGCGTGGGTGACGCGGCGGGAGCTGAGTAGCCGTTCGCACTCTTGCGCATGTGCGTGCCGATGCCTGCAATGGTTGTGAAACCCTCTGGCTGAGATAGCGGGCTTTTTGACGGGAATCCTCTTGCACGGTAGAATAGTCAAGTTGTAGATAGTCGGATTGGATAGTCTCAATGTTTGACTCTCTTTCGGATCGCATGCAAGA
>SLPC01000025.1 GCA_007132185.1 Anaerolineae bacterium
ATCAGGTCGATGCCCTCATAGCGCGAGGCGACGCCGGGGATCGTCCTGGCGGGGCGCAGGTTGGCGTACAGATCCAGCGCCTTGCGCAGCGAGACATTGACACTGCGAAAGCCGGTGCCGATGGGCGTCGTGATGGGGCCCTTGATGCCCACCCGGTTGCGTCGCACCGAGTCCAGCACCGGCTCGGGCAGGGGGGTGCCGTACTCGGCGATGACGGCCTCGCCGGCCTGCTGCACGTCCCATTCGATGGCGACGCCGGTGGCGTCCACCACGCGCCGCATGGCGTCGGTGACCTCGGCGCCGATGCCGTCGCCGGGGATCAGGGTGACGGGATAGCTCATGTTGGCTCCTTGTCTACGCGTTGATCTTGATATAGTTGAGCATGCCGCCGGCCAGCAGCACCTCGACCTCGCGGGGCGAGAGACTGGCGACTGCGGGGAACGACCAGCCGCCCGTTACGTTCTCGACCATAACGTCGTCGTCCGAGTGCAGCGCGCCGGGCAGGTCCGCGATGCGCAGTACGTCGCCCTGCTGGATGCGGTCCCAGTCGGCGGGGTCGCGGAACGTCAGCGGCACGATGCCGACGTTGGCCAGATTGGCGTGGTGGATGCGGGCAAAGGACTTGGCAATGACGGCCTTGACGCCCAGGTACATGGGCACCAGGGCGGCATGTTCGCGGCTCGAGCCCTGGCCATAGTTCTCGCCGCCGATGACCCACCCGCCACCGGCCGCAAGGGCGCGCTCGGGGAAGGTGGTATCGATGGTGCCAAAGACGAACCGGCTCAGGGCGGGGACGTTCGAGCGCAGGGGCAGGATGGCGGCGCCCGCAGGCATGATATCGTCGGTGGTGATATTGTCGCCGGTGCGCAGCAGCACCGCGCCCTCGAGGGTGCTCGCCAGCACGTCGCGGGTGGGCAAGGGCGCGATGTTGGGGCCACGGACGATCTCGACGTCCTCGCCGTTCACGGGCGGGATGATCATGCGGTCATCGACGGCAAACCGCTCGGGCATCTGGATGGTCGGCTCGTCACCCAGCTCGCGGGGATCGGTGAGCCTGCCGGTGAGGGCCGATGCGGCGCACACCTCGGCGCTGGCCAGATAGATGCCTGCGTCGGCGGTACCCGAGCGCCCCTGGAAATTGCGGTTGAACGAGCGCAGCGAGGCCGCACCGCTGGCGGGGGCCTGGCCCATGCCGATGCAGGGGCCGCAGCCGGCGTCCAGGATCCGCGCCCCCGCGGCAACCAGATCGGCCAGGGCGCCGCTCTCGGCGATCATCTCCAGGGCCTGGCGGCTGCCCGGGCTGACGACGAGGGACACGCTGGGGGCGATCACCTTGCCCTTGAGGATGGCCGCTACGGTTTCCAGGTCGACCACTGACGAGTTGGTGCAGCTCCCGATGCACACCTGGTCAACGAGGGTGCCCGCCGCCTCATGCACCGGCACGACCCGGTCGGGCATGTGGGGCAGGGCCACCAGCGGCTCTAGCTGGGCAAGATCGATCTCGACTACCTCGTCATAGACGGCGTCAAGGTCGGCGGCCAGCGGCTGCCAGTCTGACTCGCGCTGCTGCGCGCTCAGAAAGCGTCGGGTCTGCTCGTCGCTGGGAAAGAGCGAGGCGGTAGCACCCAGCTCGGCGCCCATATTGGTGATAGTGGCGCGCTGGGGGACCGTGAGGCCGGCGATGCCAGGGCCGCCATACTCGAAAATGCGCCCCACACCGCCCTTGACCGAGAGCCGCCGCAGCAGTTCGAGGATCACGTCCTTGGCCGAGGCCCAGGGGGCCAACTCCCCCACCAGGCGTACCTGGACGACCTTGGGCATGGTGATGTAGAAAGGATGCCCCGCCATGGCCACGGCCACGTCCAGACCGCCGGCGCCCATAGCCAGCATGCCGAGGCCGCCGCTGGTGGGCGTGTGACTATCGGCGCCCAGGAGCGTCTTGCCGGGCACGCCAAAGCGCTCCAGGTGCACCTGATGACAGATGCCGTTGCCCGGTCGCGAAAAGTGGATGCCATAGCGGGCGGCCACCGTCTGCAGGTAACGGTGGTCGTCGGCGTTGCGGAAATCGGCCTGGAGCATATTGTGGTCGATATAGCTCACCGAAAGCTCGGTGCGCACCCGGGGCAGATCCATGGCCTCGAACTGGAGATAGGTCATGGTGCCGGTGGCGTCCTGGGTCAGGGTCTGATCGATGCGCAGCCCGATCTCCTGGCCTGGCGCTGGGAGCGCCGCCATCTCGCCCTCCACCAGGTGCTCGCGGATGATCTTGGCGGCAAGGGTCTCGCTCATGGTCGGTCCTTTCTGGACACAAAAGGGCCGTTGCCGCAGAGGCGGGCAACCGGCCACAGGCGACGCGACGCTGTGGGGATCGGCGCCCGGCGTTGCGCGCCGCCAAGCACCCATGGTAGTGACAAAGGGGCATCCTGTCAACGCGGGAGCGCAGGGCGGTCACTTGCGCCTTTGGTCCGTTTCGTCTAGGCTGGGGTCTTGACTACCAAGGAGGCGCACTTTCATGAGTGAACGTCCCGCCGCATCCCGGGCTGTGGCGGCCCGCGCTGTCTGGATCCTGACCACCTGCACAGCCCTGGCGCTGATCGGCGATGGCACCATCTATGCTGTGCTGCCTGCCATGTTCCCCGCCGTGGGCGTGACGGCGATGCAGGTGGGGATGCTCCTCTCCATCAACCGGCTGGTGCGCCCCCCCTTGAACATCTTTAGCGGCTGGCTCATTACCCGCGTGGATCCGCACTGGCCCTATATGCTGGGGCTGGCCATCGGGGCCCTGTCCACTTTGGGCTATGGCCTGGTGCAGGGGTTCTGGCCGCTGTTCATGATGCGGGCGCTGTGGGGCGTGGCCTGGGCGCTGCTGGCCGTCGCGGCCTATGCCATGGTGCTGGATGTCACCGCGCCCGAGTTCCGGGGACGCTATGCCGGCGTCTATCACACCCTGTCCTTTTTCGGAGGGGCTGTGGGCGCTCTGGGGGGCGGGTTCATGGCCGATCACCTGGGCTTTTCCCGCACCATGATCACACTGGGGCTACTCTCTGCCAGCGCCGTGGGTCTGGTGCTCTTTTTGCCGCGCCGGGCCGTGCGGCGCACCCACAGGGCGCATGTGGAGCAGGAGGGGGCACCGGCGGCCCTGGGGGCGCGGGCGCGGGCCGTAATCCAGGGCATGCGGGGGTTGGATACGCGCCTCTGGCTCATCTTGGGGCTGAACTTTTGCGAGCGGCTCTTTTTCGCCGGTGTATTCTACGGCACGCTTGGGTACTTTCTGGCGCAGACGTTGCCCGAAGGCGTGACCTTGGGGCGCATCGCCATCGGCGTGGCCTCTCTCAGCGGCCTGCTGCTCTTTACACGCAACCTGCTTTCGGTGATCTCAGGGCCCGGCTTTGGCTATCTCAGCGACCGTCTGCGCGACCGCACCCTTGTTCTGCTATTGGGCGAGGTGTTTGGCGTGGCCGGTCTGCTCTCTTTTGCGGCGGGTAGCAGCCTGGCGCTCATTGTCATTGGCGTCGTTTTGACGGCGTTGGCCTATGGCGTTGTCTCGCCCATGCTGGTCTCGTGGATGGGCGACCTCACTCAGCGCGGCGGGCGCGGCTCAATCGTGGGCGCCTATCAGACCATGGGCGACCTGGGGTCGGGCCTGGGGCCGCTTGCCGCCTATCCCCTTATGGAGCTCTGGGGCCCCCAGCCGGTCTATCTTCTCAGCGCCATCCTGCTTGCGGGCACTATCCCGGCGATCCTGTGGGCCCGACGGCGGGGGAACATGGGGCGCGCCGTGAGCCGTTGACCCCCGATCTGTGCTATGATGGCACCAGAAGGGTGTCTGAAGGGTCGGATGCCGTAGGCGAGACAATCGTCGAGGGCACAGGCGCATGCTTGGGCGAGGGCTGCGCAAGCGTCGGCACGTTGACAGGAGAGGGAGTTGTGCATGAGTGATCCAGCAGACTATCGTGTGCCCAAGGCAGTGCGGCCGGCTTTTGAGGAGGTCGTGGCGCTCACCGATGCTTTTTGCCAGGAGCATCTGGACGAGGAGTTTGCCGAGCTGTGCCGTCAAGCGGTCGCCGCGTTGGCCCGCAAGCGCCCCTCTCCCCTGAGCACTGGCAAGCCCGAGAGCTGGGCGATGGGGGTTGTGTACGCCATCGGACAGCACAATTTCATCTTTGACAAGACCCAGTCCTTTTATATGAGCGCTGGCGAGATCGCCGAGGCGTTCGGCTATGCGGCGAGCACCGCCGGGAACTGGGGCAAAAAGGTGCGCGAGCTGCTCAAGATTCGGGGCTATGACCATCAATGGATGCGCTCGGATCTCGTCGATTCCCTCAGTATGGTGTGGTTGGTCTCTGTCAACGGTCTGATCATTGATGTCCGGATCGCTCCGCGAGAGATCCAGGAAGAGGCGTATCGCAGGGGCATGATCCCCTACATACCGGCCGATCGGGAGTAGTCACGCGCAGGCAGACGCCCCAGAGGTCACTCCCTGGGGCGTCTCGCGCGTTGCGGCCCGTCAGCTACTTTTCAAAGGGGAGGTCGGCGTTGCTGAGCTGCGCGATCACCTTGACCACCGCCGAGTGATCCAGGTCGCCCCAGTCATTGGCCATCATGGCGGTGAACAGCTCGTGGGCCAGGTTAGAGGCGGGCAGTGACGCGCTATAGGCGCGGGCCGCCTCGCGGATGATGTTGAGGTCCTTGTAATGAAAGCTGGCGCGGAATCCGGGCTCATAGTCGCCCTCGAGCATCCGCGGACCCCGTACGTCCATGACCCGGGTTTGCGCATAGCCGCCGCTCAGCACCTGGATGATGATGGCTGGGTCCACCCCTGCCTTGACGCCCAGCACTAGCGCCTCGGCCAACCCGATAAAGTTCATCGCCACCTGGATCTGGTTGCAGGCCTTGACGGTCTGGCCCGCGCCCGAGGGGCCGCAGTGAGTGGGCTTGCCCATGATCTCAAAGATGGGCTTGGCCTGCTCAAAGACCTCGGCCTCGCCGCCCACCATGATGGAGAGAGTGGCCTGCTCGGCACCCACCTGCCCACCCGAAACGGGCGCGTCCAGCATGGAGCAGCCACGCTCTGCGGCCTCTTTCGCCACCTTGATGGCCGTGACGGGCGAGATGCTGGACATATCAAGGAGCAGTGTCCCCGGCTTGGCTCCGGCCAACACGCCGTCGTCGCTCAGATAGACGGCCTCGACATGGGGCGAATCGGGAACCATCGAGATCACGATGTCGGCCTCGGCGGACGCTTCCTTGGACGAGGCCGCCCGGCGGCCGCCCATCGCCACCACATCCTCCATCGCCGACTCGACCAGGTCGAACCCGATGACCTCATGCCCCGCCTTGAGCAGATGGCCCGACATGGGCGTGCCCATGATTCCCAGCCCGATAAAGGCGATTGTCTTTCCCATTGCTTGCTTCCTCTCTTGACTGATCATTCATTCCACGATTCGCATGATACCCAAACGACACGCAGCATGCAAGGCGCTGGGGCGTCTGCCCGAACACCGCCCTCCTTTGTCTACCAGGTCAGCTTGATGGCCTCGAATCGATCCAGCCTGGGCACTTGCAGCGTGAGTACCCCGTCCTTGTGCTCCATGGCGATGGCATCACCGCCGGTCAGGCTCTGGGCCTGGGCAGGGGCCTGCTCGCATGACAGCTCTACCATGAGGTCGTGCATGGTCACCGGCGCATAAAAGCTGGTTCCATAGTGGCCCGAGCCGTTTACCAGGTGCACCAGGTCAAATCCGGCGTCGTTGACCATGCGGGTGACCTCGACCTGCTCGGGCAGGTTGCCGCCCACCGGCGCCACGCCCGCCACATGCTCGATCAGATCCATCAGGAACCATACCGTATTGGTATAGCCCTGGCGATGGAAGAGGCTCCCGGGCAGCCAGGGCACATGAATGGCGCGCCCGCGCCCTTGAGAATGCACAGTATACCCAGGGCGATCGACCGTATACTCATAGTAACAACGTTCCGGCGGGCCATAGTTGTGGGGCGGGACAAGGGTCAGGTGCTCTTCCACCTGTTCGTCATAGGCCGAGTAGATGTAGGGGCCATCGACAAAGATCAGGTCGCTGTCAGCCAACCGCGGAAAAAGGGTCTTGTCGCGCACCTGAAAGTAGCTGGAGCGCATCTCCTCACGGATCTGCTCCACCCGCTCGATGCCGAGGCTGGTCAGAGCCGGGGCCTCTCTCGGCTCGTAGAGCTCGTCAAAAAAGCCGCTCTGGTAGACCGAGATCAGCGTGCCGCCCTCGGCTACAAAGGCGTCCAGCTTGGCGGCCAGGGCATCGCTGAGGTAGCGAATGTC
>SLPC01000085.1 GCA_007132185.1 Anaerolineae bacterium
CTCTGGCCTCAAGAGATTGACACCTGTTATTGGCTATGCTATGATCTGGCGTCTTTTACATGGCGGCATTCTTGTCATCCTACCTGAGGGTATCGCATGACTGGGTCTATCACGCACCGCGGCCGTGACATCTGCCTTGCTGTGGCTCTTGGTTCACTGCTGGCGATGGTCTATTTGCTATCCTTCAACGGCCAATTCCGCTCCATTGATGAGTATGCCATGTATGCCCGCGCCGAAAGCCTGGCGCAAGGCCACGGCCTGGCGACGCCCCAGCTTGCCTTTGCGCCCCTGCACCATGCGGTAGGCCCCTTGGAGCCAGGGCAATCGGTGCTGGCCGTGCCCCTGTATCTGCTGGCCCGGCGGGCCCCTGGAGTCAGCAACATTGCGGCTGTGATGCTCTTTAATGTGTTCGTTACGGCCGCTACCGGGGCCCTGCTCTATCTCCTGGTCCGCGAAATGGGCTATACGCCGCTCATCGGGGCCCTCACTACCCTGGCCTGGGGTGTCGGGACGACCGCCTGGCCCTATGCGCGCAGCTTTTTCCGCGAGCCCCTGGTCGGCCTGTTGTGGCTGGCAGCGGCCCATACCTGCCTGCGCTGGCAGCGTACGCGACATGTGCCTTATGCCCTGGGTTGCCTGGCCCTGACAGGTGCCAGCATCCTGGTCAAGATATCTGCCGTCAGCGCGGTGCCCGTCTTGGTCGCGGCGCTGCTGTGGAATGCTCGACTAGGTCGTGTGACGCTCAATTGGCGCACGGCCCTGGCACTGGGGATCCTCGGCGGCATCAGTGTCACAACGGTCTCTGCTCTATACACCCTGCGCTACGAGTCGCCGCTGCCCTTTGCGGGCTATCTCTGGCGCTATCCCTGGCGAGATGGCCTGGCTGCCGCCTATGGCCTGCTTCTGAGCCCGATCAAGGGGATCGTCTTCTTTTCTCCGATAGTCGTCGCCACGGTCATTGGCTGGCCCCGTTTCATCCGCAAGCATGGCCCGGTGGCCTTTATCGCCATCGGCCTGGCCGCCACACTGCTCTATGTGTACGGGCGGGCGCCCCAGTGGCATGGCGGCGTGGTCGTCTGGGGGCCACGCTTTGTGGTGCCCCTACTGCCCTTTATGATCCTGCCTTTTGCCACGGCGTTGGCCGACTCGCGCCTTGGGGCGAGGGTCTGGGTGATCGTATGGAGCGCCATGGGTTTGGTGGTTCAGTTTGCGGCGGGCACCGCCTCGTGGAGCGATGCGGTATGGCAGCTCGTTCCGGCTTATGTCGACAACCGGTTGGTCGGGTTGGACGCCATACCCTGGTATAGCTGGCGCCTCCTGCACCGATCGCCCGCCTTGGTGCAGGTCACAGGATGGGGGCTCCGACAACTCGATCTGATCTGGCTGCGCACCTTGAGCGACGGAACGATGGCCTACGATCTACCCCTGGTGCTGGGGCTACTGCTGCTGGCCGGCCTGATAGTCGCAGTGATCGGATTGCTCCTGTCGGACAGACCGGGGATGCTCTACCGGCCGCGACTTCTTGCACTGCTGTGCGTGCTGCTGTTGGCCGCAGGCAGCAGTGGCCTGCTCTTGCGCAGCGGTCGCAACACCAACGATCATGGTGGCCTGGCGCGGGCCGAGGCGCAAGAGATGGCCAGGATCATATCAGAGGATCCAGGTACACCTTATACGGTCTTGCTGGTCTCTAACGACTTTTTTGTCAACTTTTTCCTGGGGTTGCTCAAAGGGCGTTTTGTTCCCCAGTGGCACTCGCCCCATGATGCGGTCACCATAGAGGGCAGCATGGCGACGACAGCCTGGGCAGAGCGGATCTGGCTTGCTGTGGATCATGTGCACCGGCCGCTAGATGCTGAGCCACATCTCGCCTACAACGCTCTGGCGCGTGATGGCTTCTTTGTCGGTGGTCAATGGGTGGGCGGTTATGAGCTCTTTCAGTTTCTGCCGCCTGCGACGCTAGAGCGTCGGGCCGTGAGCCGTCGTTGGGAGCAGGGTCTGGAGGTGCGCTCCGTCGCGATCGATGCGGGGCAGATCCGCCCGGGAGAGACGTTGCGCGTCGAGCTCGAGCTCGCATCGACGGTACCTCTGCCCGAGGATTATGTCCTGTTTGTGCAGTTGCTGCCGTATCAAGGGGCAGCGCTGGCCGCGCCCGACGGGCAGCCCCAGTATGGCGCTGCCCCCACCTCCACCTGGACCGTGGGCGAGACGGTCGTCGATCGACGAGCCATTCGGATCCCTCCCGACGCCCCGCCCGGGGTGTACCAACTCGGTTGTGGCTGGCTCGACTCTGGGGGTGCACGGCTGGCTCCCGCGTTGGATGGCGGCCCCGTCGTCGACGACATGATTCTACTGGGCACGGTCGTCGTGGGAGAGTGACTACCTCCAGCGGCAGATGCACCTGGCAGCCGCTCGATTCCAGCCCGTGTGCCACGCTCCATCCGCCGTCCGCTTGTCTCGGCACGAGATGAAACCGAACCCACCCGGTCTATCGGTTGACAGTCCGCGTCTTGATCCCGATAATGTCAGGATACGACATCGGATATCAACACCTTACTGGAGGAGATCACCATGGCCGAGAGCTCACAGCAACTACCGATTATCGCCATCACCATGGGCGATCCTGCCGGCGTAGGGCCAGAGGTAACCGCCCGCGCCCTGGCACACCCCGAGATTTGGCAGGTCTGTCGTCCGCTGGTGATCGGCGATGCCGACATTCTGAACAGGGCGGCGGCGCTGGTTGGTGCACCGGCGTTGCGGTCTGTGCAAGGGCCGGGCGAGGCCAGTTTTGATCCTGCAAGCCCCGACGTGCTGGATATGGGCCAGATCGATGCCGGTGCACTGCAGGTGGGTGCCGTATCGCCCGATTGTGGCCGCGCAGCGGTGGCCTACATCGAACGGGCTGTGGCCCTGACGCGGGCCGGCCAAGCGGATGCCATCGCCACCGGGCCCATCAACAAGGCGGCGCTCAAGCTTGCCGGCATCGATTTTATCGGCCACACCGAGCTACTAGCCGCCCTCCTCGGGGAGGAGCGCGTGACCACGATGCTGGCAACCACGGGCCTGCGCGTGGTGCATGTGACACGCCATGTGCCCTTGAGCCGCGTGGCGTCGTTGATGACGGTAGATAATGTGCTCGAGACGGTGCATCTCACCGATGCAGGGCTCAAGCAGATGGGGATCCCGGCGCCGCGCATCGCCGTGGCGGCCCTCAATCCCCACGGCGGTGACGAGGGCCTGATGGGCCGCGAGGAGATCGAGGCGATCGGTCCCGCCGTTGAGCAAGCGCAGGCCGAGGGCATCGTCGCCAGCGGGCCGATCCCGGCCGACTCGGTCTTTTTCCGCGCCATACGCGGCGAGTTTGACGTGGTGGTGGCCATGTTCCACGATCAGGGCCATATTCCCATCAAGACCCACGGCTTTGAGCGTAGTGTCACGGTCACGCTGGGGCTGCCCGTGGTGCGTACGTCGGTAGATCATGGTACGGCCTTTGATATCGCCTGGCAGGGGATTGCCAGCGAAGAGAGCATGGTCGAAGCGCTACTCTTGGCTGCCCAACTGGCTGTCGGCAAGCGTCTGGCGACAGGTTGATCGCGGGGTTAGGCCGGGCAATGCGCAAACCCGAATCATAGGGTTCCATCGAATGCAATGGGGCGCAACTTGTGTGCTCTCTGCACACTAGCCATAATACGCGCCAGTCTATCCATGCAAGTAACAATCTGGATCTAGTGATGCTTGTCAAAACCAAGTGTGTGTTATGGGTGGTCGCCGGATCATTATCTTTGCTGGTTGGCGCCATCGGCATCATCCTGCCGCTTGTACCTACCACGCCGCTTTTACTGTTGTCTGCATACTGTTACGCACGGGGGTCCGAGCGGTTCCATCACTGGCTGCTCCACAATCGCGTGTGTGGCAGTTATATCCGCGATTACCAGGAAGGCCGCGGCATTCCCATGCGGACCAAGATATGGACCCTTGTGGTCCTGTGGGGTACGATTGGCTTTTCCATGTACATTGTGGACATTTTGCATGTGCGCCTCTTTTTGCCCGTGATCGCCACGGCGGTGTCGATTCATGTGATGACCAGACCAACCAAGGTGGGCTGAGCGATCGCTTGCGCACAAGTTGTGATACAGCTAGAATCACAGCAGTGAGCCATACGGAAAAGGAGAGATCGCATGGAGGGGCTGACTATCTTGGGCAACCTGTTTATTCGCCTGCCTGTACTCGGAGCCTATGCCGTCGGCGTTCTGCTAAGCGCGGTGCTCGTGTCGCGCCGGCGCGACGGGGCATCGTGGCTGGCGCTCGTTGGCTTTGGTCTGCTGCTGGCTGTGAATTTGGCGAGCTGGTTCTTGGCCTTTTTGCCTATCTGGCTGGCCTCCACCAGGAATATGACGACCATTGCCCAGACCATCGGCTGTCTGCATACCATCCTCAACCTCATTTCCGCCGCAGGGGTTCTCTGCCTGGCCTTTGCCCTGTGGACCGGCCTGCAGCCCCCTACTCGTCGATAGGTCGCTGGGCAAAGCGAAAGGAAGATCACGATGCCTTATGATGCCGCGTCCGATCGTTACGATGCGATGGTCTACCGTCGCTCTGGCAATAGCGGAGTACAGTTACCCGCGATCTCTTTGGGACTGTGGCACAACTTTGGTGGCGTCAACTCGTTCGAAACGGGACGCGCCATCGTGCGCCGTGCCTTTGATCTGGGCATCACCCATTTCGACCTGGCCAACAACTATGGCCCGCCCCCCGGCTCGGCTGAGGAGAACTTTGGGCGCATGTTGGCCACCGATCTCAAACCTTACCGCGATGAGCTGATCATCTCGTCCAAGGCGGGTTACGAGATGTGGCCCGGCCCCTACGGCAATTGGGGCTCGCGCAAGTACCTGGTGGCAAGCTGCGACCAGAGCCTCCAGCGGATGGGCCTGGATTATGTGGACATCTTTTACCATCATCGTCCTGACCCTGACACGCCGCTGGAAGAGACCATGGGCGCCCTGGACTATATCGTACGCTCGGGCCGTGCGCTCTATGCCGGCATCTCGAACTATGATGCCGACATGGCCGTAGAGGCGATCAGTATTCTCCGTTGCCTCGGCACGCCCTGTCTGATCGAGCAACCTTCCTACAATATGTTCAATCGTTGGATCGAGAGGCGTTTGCTGCCTACTCTAGAGACCGAGGGTGTCGGCTGCATCGTGTTCACGCCGCTGGCCCAGGGACTGCTGACCAATCGGTATCTGGGCGGGGCGATCCCCGAGGATTCGCGGGCTGCCAGCGAACATGGCCAGTTGCGCCCCAGTGCCATCACCGATGACAAAATCGCCAAGGTAGAGCGTCTGAACGAATTGGCCGAGGAGCGCGGCCAGAGTCTGGCTCAGATGTCCATCGCCTGGGTATTGCGCCATCCCACTGTGACATCGGCCCTCATCGGCGCCAGCCGCGTAGAACAGCTCGAGGAGGACATAGCTGCGCTGGAGAACCTGTCGTTTTCCGAGCAGGAGCTCATCTGTATCGACCAGATCCTGGAGTCGTCGTAGGTCTGTCCGCGCATCAGATAGTTGCCATCAGAGTCAGGACAGTGACGTGAATAGATCACGACGCAACATAGCCAGGGAACCGCTGACGCGTTCCATTATGTTGTCGTTGCTGGTCGCGATGCTCCTATTGGGCAGTGTATCTTGTGCAGCCCAAGGGCCCTGGGACAGCTCTCTGAGCCAGATCACGCGCCCCTACCGCTTCTCATTCTTCCGGTGGCATCTGATACAATTTGCCGGCCTGCTGCGACCGGTCAGGATCCCTCGCGAGGCACAGCAAGACCCCACCGGATATGTTCAGGCCTATTTCGCGCTAGAAACCCAGGCGCGAGCCCTACAGCGCGCCGGGCAGGAGTTGCGCCCTGAGCAGAGAGCAGAACTCGTCCGGATGCGTTCGGTGGCCGAGCGCATCATCGCCGATCAGGTGGCTGAGGCCTTTCGGGCCGAGGGTATCTATAACCCGCTCGATCGCTTTGTCCATCTGCCCGTGATGTTCCCACCAGTCTGGTTTGTGTTTGCGCCGCCGCCGCACATCCTGATCGTGTCTCCGCGAGACGAGATCGTCCAGATCCGGCAGGTCATGCTGGTACAGGAGATGGACGTGGCTACCATGGAACAGATCGAAGCTGAGGTCGAGGCGCTGGGGCTATCAGCGCTGGTAACGCCTATCGGCGGCCTGGCAGCCACCTACCCTGCCGTGGTGAATACACGCACCACACTGCCTCGCGGTATCGAGACCGTGGCCGAGGAATGGCTGCATCAGTATCTCGCCTTTACTCCCACCGGGTTTCATTTCGTCCTGCACCTGTTGCACCTGCGGACCAATCGCGAGATTGCGGCGATCAACGAGTCGTTGGCCCACATCGTTCATGAGGAGATCGGCGAGCGCATCCTGGCCGAACACTATGGCATCTTGCCGGCGCCCGAGCCGGAACCGCCCGCACCAGAGATCGAGCCGGTCTTTGACTTTCGCGCCTATATGCGCGAGACGCGCCTGCAGACCGATGCGCTGTTGGCCGAGGGCAAGATCGAGGCGGCAGAGCACTATATGGCGGAGCGGAGGCTGATGCTCCAGCCAGAGGGCTATTACATCCGCAAGCTCAACCAGGCCTACTTTGCGTTCTACGGCACCTATGCCGACGCGCCGGGCGCTATCACAACAGTCGGCGAAGAGTTCCAAGCCCTACGGGCCGAGTCGCCATCGCTAAGGGCCTTCTTGAGTGCTGCTGTTACCATCACCACGCGCGAGGATCTATACCGGTTGTTGGAGGAGCAGGGCATCCGATGGTCGTACCTGGCGCCTGCGCACTAGCCAGCCCACCATGTGAGGAGTGCTGACCTATGACAGAGCGCCTGAAGAGTGTGCTGTCCAGGTTCATGGGCAGAGGCGTCTGCCCCCATGAGCTTTCGTTCACACTTACGTTGGGGCTGCGACGCCTGATCCTCAAGCCAGAGACCCTGGTGCGGCAGATGGCTCTCGAACCGCACGAACGCGTGCTGGAGCTAGGGCCGGGGCCGGGCTATTTTAGCCCTGCTGTAGCCCGCGCCCTCCCCGAGGGACATCTGATTCTGGCCGATATCCAGGGGCCGATGCTGGCCAAGGTGAGCAAGCGCCTGCAGGCAGCGGGCCTGGCAGAGCGGGCCAGCGCCGTGCAAGCCGATGCCTTGGCCCTGCCCTTGACCGAGAACAGTGTAGACGTCGCTTTTGCTGTTGCGGTGTTGGGAGAGACGCCGAACCCAGCCGCCGCTCTCGCAGAGCTTGGTCGTATTGTGCGTCCCGGAGGTCGTATCGTGGTTACAGAACAGCCGGGGGACCCGGATGCACTGAGCAAGCTACAGCTCCGTGACATGGGCGTAGCGCTGAACCTGACCCTGGCGCAACAGTTTGGCCGAGACAGAAATTTCACCGTCGTGTTCCGACCCGCGCAAACCATGGCCTGATTTGCCAAGCCACTGACATGGCTCTGAAAGGACAAGCAATGCCCCATAGCCCGCGCCGATCTTTGCTGCTCGCCCTCTTGCTGCTGGCCATCGTGGCCCTGGCGGCAGGGTGCGCCGGTACTGAGTCGCCCGCTGCTATCACGCCCACCATCGCGTCACCATCGCCAACGGCTGCCGCTATGACTCTTGCGGCCGCCGAGGCACCAGCTATTCCCACGGCAGCGGCGGTCACGCCTACCGTTGCGACAGATCAGGCCACTCTCGAGCCGACAGAAACCCCCGAGATGCCCACAAGCACGCCGAGTCCGGCCGCCCAAGACCTGGGGCTGTCGGTTGGTACACAACGACTGGCCGTCGCGCTGGGCCCGATCGCAACGGATATCACGCTGCATTTCGAGCGAACAACCATGGCAGACGGGATCCCCGCATGGATCGGTGTTTCGCCCGCCGGCAATGTTTTGGTCGAGATCATTGGCCCAGAGGACAGTCCTGTCACCGCTTCGGTGGCCGTTTTGCTACCGGAAGGCGACGGGCAGGCCCAGCAGATGGCACGCGAGGCACTCTATCAAACCATTGGAGCGGCCATGCCTGAACGCGCCTGGGCCATAGCCTGGCTGAACGAACGCGTCGATGACGCGCTGGCAGGCACGCCCTTTTCCATCACCCATGGCGACTACTATGTGCAGATAGTAAGACTCGGTTCCCCAGAACCCTGCATTCACCTCGCCGTCACTCTGACTCCCAGGACATTGACACTGCCGAACTGGGACCGGCTCGAGACTCCGGGCCTACGCACAGTGGATGCCTGGGAGCGGCTCCCCCTCATGCCAGCTCCGGTACGTGGGCAGCACCTACCCACCGATGAGCTGGATATGTACGAGTACACCGTGGAGGCCTCTGCTCGGGAGGTAGAGGCCTTTTACATAGAGGAGATGCCCGCAGCGGGGTGGGAATTGGTCGATCATGCCGTCGTAGGAGATCCGGCGTACCCGGAACAGGACCAGATCATCCTGCTATTCCGGCGCGGTAAAGAGGGGGCCATCATCACCCTCGATGGCCTTGCAGCGATGCAGAAAACCCTGGTCACACTGGGCTATGCCGAGAACGCGGCGGACCTGCCCGCCATTGCCGGATAGGGCCCCAGAGGTTGAATGCCCGGGGAACCCGATCCGACAATGTTCATCATCGGTGAGAGGATCCGAAACGCCTACAGGAACAGAGCGTCCTGCTCGCGCCGCAGCGTCCAGAGCTCTGAATCCCGGGGCTCCTCGACCATAGCGCCTGTGATTACCGTACCTGCAGGTACGTCTGTGAGCAGGCGCCTGCCCTCCAGCATGAAATAGGGCGTGGGGTTCTCAGGGCCCAGGGGACGGGCGGGCGCCAGCGACGCCGGCAGATCTTGGTCATAGCCGAGGCAACCGAGCCTGCTGATCGTCTCGCCAGCCCCAAAGTCGCGGCCCGTCGTCGCAACGATATCGACGTGTGGACGCATTTCTGCCGCGCCGGTGGGCGTGTGAAGGAGCCCAGCGCACAGAATCGACATGGCCGTCTCGGCGCCGCACAGGTGATAGGGCCGATACACCAGCATAGCCGTGCCGTCGGGGTTGGCGTGGAGCCCTTTTTCGACCATGGTCGCGCACGAAACCGGGTCTGCGTTGGCCACCACAATATATACGCCGCCTCCCCCATGGGGTTGATCCTCTGTATGTAGCACATAGGCCACGTCTAGCACACCCTTGTTCTCCAAGATGCCACCTTCGCTCTGGGGGCAAAGGACCGAGGGGATCTCGACCAAGCGCAGCGTGGGGCGGTGCCCGACGGGGCGCTCTGGCATCAGGCCCGTGCCATTGGCTGCCACGGCCATGTGGCACATCGGGTCACCTAGTGCATCATCCTCTCGAAAGGCGCTCAGAGCGCGCTGACGAGCCTCGGCGTAGCGCGCGGCCTCTCCCGCCGGGATGCGCTCCAGCGCCCAGCGGTCCTCGTCAGAAACCTGGATGGTGCGGCCACCTCGAGACACGGTGCCCGCTTCGGGGTCGTACAGGGCGCTGCGCAGATCGCCGCCGCTGAGTACCTCCATGCCCAGCATCTTCGCCCACGAGACCAGGCCCATCAGCAGTCCGGGCTGATCACCGTCATCAGTCGTATAGACGACACCAGCGGCGTCGGCGCGGCTCTTGAGCACGGACCCTACCGTGGCATCCGCCTCTTTATCGATCATGACCAGATGCTTGCCGTGACGGATCACCTCGTCGGCGTAAAAGGCGGCGGCCTCGGGTACCCTGGTGGCAGTGGCAATCACGTGCAGCGGCAGATCCATCAGCAGCAGCGCGTCCTCCACGATAACTACCTTGCCCGCCTGCAGAGCCCGGAGAGCCTCTGAACGATTCTCACAGGCCGCGATCTCTTCGTGGCTACGGCCCGACTGCAGGAATGCGCTGCGTGCCGCCTCGATGTCCAGATCGGCAACGGCCACCAGATCGAGCCGGGGGACTAGAGGCGCCTGCGTAACGATCGAGGTGCCAAAGCGTCCAGCTCCGATCAAGGCGGCCTTGACCGTCTCGGGTGTCTTGATCCGATCAAACAGATGCTGGTAGATCATACAGCAGATTCCTCCTCAAGGCTTGTCTCGAATAGTATCACATCATAGGCGCCTAACATCGGGACAGTTACCCATGCCCAGTCATCATCGATCTCGACGGGTAGCTCACAACCGGTAGAGATCTGTGTGGCGCGCTGAACCCCGTTCTCCTCGCTCAGGCAAAGGCCGATGCGGCAATCATGGAGCGGTACGATCTCGCGCATGTACCGTTCTCCGCCCGTGAGATTGACGCAGTGGACGGCCAGGCCGTCGGCGCAGCGCCGCAGCGAGATCTGCAGCGTGGGCGGCGCCACAACCCGCAACGGCAGAGCGTCGCCCAGCACCCAACGCATGGCGTCGGCAATCAGATCGCCGTGGGTCGGGTGATGGACCATCTGAAACGCGCGCCCTAGCTGGGTGGCGAAATAGACGGTGCGTCCACCCGTCTGCTCTCGAGCCACAACCAAGGGCTCGCCGGGATCAGGCTCGGTGGTGTAGGCCCAGCCCTCGGGAAACACCCGCGACAGGGCGGCACGGTGCAACGGTACGGTGGCATCCGGCGCGGCCTCCACAGGCAGGAACCGCCCCGGCAGCGGCAACAGCTCGATGTCCTGCGCCGACGTCGTGAGCGGGTGCTCGGTAACGCGTCGCATATAGGCCTGCATCAGCTCGCGGGGCTGCCCCACGACGGCTTGGGCCTCGCCCAACAGCCTGACGCCCAAAAGCTCCCCGAGGACCAGATTGCTGCGCCGGTTCCCCTCGGGGGTGTACAGGCCGCAGTCATAGTCAGCGATTAGGCCGCCGCCGCCGGCCACAAAGCCCTCCAACGTCGCCACCGACCCATCGGAGAGCACCGATGCCCCCGGAATGACCAGGGCCCGGTAGCGGGCCAGCACCTCGGGCGTCATCATGCGGCAGGAGATGATGTCAAAGGGGATGTGCGCCTCGTCGAGCGCTAACTGGTAGCCACGCAGCGCATTCACGTACTGCTCTGCGGCCTGGCTGCCATGGTGTTCCAGGGTCTCCTGACTGTATACCAGAGCCACATTGGCGGCCGAGCGATCCTCATACAGCGAGGCATTGTCATCCATGAAACCGTAGATCTCGCGGATGGCCTGGAACCCGCGTGGATCCTCGTGAACCTTGGGCGGCCCACCCGAGAGGTTGACCATGGGCATGGCGCCGTTGGCCGCCATCTGCGCCAGATAGACCGTCTGCTCGGCGGCGGGGACCGCGTTTCGTCGCCAGGGCCACGCCATAAAGTAGGAGCATACCGTCCATACGGGTCGGTCAGAGACGGTGGTCATGTAGCGCGCCGTCTCGGACGGCCAGCGCAGATATTGCCAGGCGCCCGTGTCGCTCGCAGGATCGTACCGAAAGCGACTCTGCACCTCCACCTGAGAGATATCCTGGATGGTGGCCAGCTCCTCGATGTCCAGCGAGGAGCGCAGGGTCCAGCTCGGATCGCCAAAGCAGACGGCGTTGCCGACGACAGGGGCGTCCGGGGCCTCCTGACGCACGATCTCGACCAGATGGCGCACCGTTTCGGCGGTGCGCTCCCCCTTCCACTTGTGATAGCGCAGCCAGCCCGGATCGCTCCAGTTCTCGCCGGCGGGCAGCGAATGGCCCGTCTCGCGGGGATAGCGCTCCTGGCAGGCGGGGCAATGGCACACGGTCGCGCCAAAGCCATAGCTGCCACCGCCAAACTTGACGCCATCAAGCGGATAGCGCTCGGCCAGCTCAGCCACCATCTCGCGGCTGTACTCGCGGATATAGCCGCCCAGGGGGCAGGCGCGATACAGGGCGCCATCGGCGGCGGGCACGGGACGGCCCTGGACGTCCTGCGCCGCCCACTCGGGGTGCGCCTGATAAGCTGCCGCGGGTAGCTGGCCCAGATCGATCATGGGGATGGCCTTGATGCCGTAGCGATGGGCCTCGGCGATCAGATCACCGGTCAGGTCGCGCCCTCCCAACCAGGGGCTGATACGCTGGAGCGGCAACCGCGTGGGATAGGTGGTGACATAGCCGGCGGCAAAAAACGAGTAAAAGGTGACACGCCAGTCAGAAAAGGTGCGCGTCATGGCCTCGACGTCAAAATCACGACAATCTATGTCACGAATCGTCATGTGAATGCCGCGATTGCGTCGGTTCAGCCAATTGGGTCGTACCGGTTCCATCCTCATTCGTCTCCCATTGCCTCGAACACGATCAGCTCATGATCCGCTACCCGATCCAACTCGATCCAGGCCCAGCCATCGGCGACGGCACACTCCGCTTCGCCTCCAGCGACCCGCAAAGCTGCACGCGCTGACTCGCCGCCCTCCCAGCGCACGCCCACACGTAGCGGACCCACAGGCAGATGCTCCTCCACATAGGAAGGCCACTCGTTGGCTCCAGACAGGTTGAGGATGTGCAGGATGAGACGCCCCTCCTGGCGGTAGAGGTGGCAAGACAGGTACCCCGGACCCTCGACCTGCAGCGGCACCTCGTCCGTCGCCCATCGGACACAGTTGGCCAGCAGGCGCCCATGATCGGGCAGGCGCCGCGCGCCGTACACACGATCGATGTCCGCCGCCAGATAGAGAGTGCGACCGCCTTTGAGACGTTCCTGGGCCACAATGGCCGGGATGTCCGTCACCGGCTCGCGCATCCAGCTGAACTCGGGCGGATAGATGGGAAAGGCAGGAACATAGGTCGCGACAGTCGCCGTAGCCGGCTGCGCGTGCACCCGCTGCAATGTGCCCCCAAACGCCAAGATGTCCGTGTCCTCCAATCCTTCCAACACCGAATGCCGCATTTTGGTGTCGGGGTCCAGGCGGAGATAGGTGTGACCACTCTGCACCTCCCAGTTGGACGTGTGCTCGCCCAGCAGCCCCACGCGCTCGCCGGTCAGGGCAATGCCCAGCAGATCGGCCAAACCTGGCCTATCCCGTGGCTCACCCCACTCGTCGCATTGTCCCGAGAGCCCCGAAGCGACCAGGCTGCCGCCCTCCTCGCAAAAGCGCCGTATCGCGTCCAACTGGCCGTCGGTCAGCACCGCCAGATCAGGGAGCACCAGCGTCCGCAATCCCTCGGCATCGCGCGCCACATGGTCGGCGTGCACCGGCACGAACGGGATGCGCGCTCGGGTCAGCGCCCGCGTCCAGCCATGCCAGGGTAGCAACACACGGTCCAGGGCTGCGTCACGCCCATAGAAATCGATATTCTCATGAGACCAGAGGACGCCCACAGTGGCTACAGGTCGCCGGTCATAGAGATATGCCTCGTTCTCGACGTGCCAGTCCAGCACGGGGGGCACCGTATCGAACTGCCGGCGATCCTCCTGATAGGCGCCGATATGGTGCCACCAGGGGGTGATGCCGCCAGCAAAGCCCGAGATCATCCAGGTCCTTGTTTCCCGCGGAGGGTTGGCGGCCTTGCGAAAGGCCTGCTCGCCCCGCACGTAGGTGGCCATGCTCTCGGGGATGGAGGCGTCCCACCCGACGACACCGTGCAGCAACTGTCCGCTGATGGCGTTGTACTCGAACCCAGTCTCGCGTCGCGACTGCTGATCGGACATCATGATGCGCGAACGCTCGCCCACCAGTTTGAGGTCGCAGAAGGACAGGTGGCTGAACAGTGGGTCGCCGTTGATCATCCCGAGCCACAGGCAATCGGGCCCCCCATGCTCCTGGGTCACACGGTTGTTCAGGTCCCAATTCTCGACGCGGCAGGTATAGCTCCAGCGTATCCAGGCCCGATACGCGGGGTCGTCCCAGTCTGGCCTCTCGGGCAGGGCCATCCCGACCTCGCTGGTGAACTTGGCCACACAGTGCGGGCAGTGGCAGATGCGCTGGCGTCCCAGCCCCGTCCAGCTATTGTCGGTAAAGCCGTTGGGCTGGTAGCGCTCGATCACCTCACGCAGGATGGCAGGGATATGCTGCTTGTAGTAGGGGCTGTTCACGCAGGCCTGATAGCGGCCCTGGGTCACGCTGGGCTGGCCGTCGCCATCCATCACGAACCAATCGGGATGGGCGCGGTAGAAATCCTCCTCGGCGCGATTCGAGTCCATGCGGGCCAGCACGGCCAGGCCCTCGGCGCGAGCCGCCCGGCTGATCTCGCCAAAGAGGTCGCGGTCGCCCAGATGCTCGGCGCGATACTGATAATCCAGGTCACTGGGATAGTAGGCCACGATGCCACCAGCATTGACGATCACCCCCTGGGTATGGGTGCGTTTCCAATAAGCACGCCACCAGGCGTCGTCATAGCGGGTCGGATCCAATTCGGTAAGGTTGGTTTGTCCCCAGCGGCGAACACGTTGATACCAGGGGCTTTTTTGCGTCATGTCGTGGCCTCTCCTTTGTGGGGGCATCGTGCCGAGCCAGCGCCCTGTCGTAGCGCCATGGCCCGCTCACAAAGCTGTCGGACGCAGTAATCGGAAAATGTGAGCGGCGCGTCAGGACTGTTGCACTGGACATAGTCATCGAACAGCGGCTCGTACACGTCCATGGGCAGGTCAACCGACGCCGTGGGCTCCAGGGGCACCGGACCGGGCTGAGGATACGCCTGCAGCCAATTGGGCAACTCGCGTATGGTAGCCGATGGGGCCGGGCTCGCAAAAAAGAGCTCTTGCGCATTGCCGCCTGAGATCGCGGTATAAGCGCCGTCAGGGAGATCCACTTGCAGGTCCAGCAGCCAGCGGCGCGTCTGATCGATCTGCTCGCCCCGCCAGTAGATGACAGGGTACTCACTGCCCCACAGGACGCGCTCGGCTCCGCACCAGGCCAGCACCCGCTCCACCCAGGGCCGCAGATCGCCAAAGGGGTACACCTCGCGGCTGCCCTTTTGGCTCTGGCGCGATAGGATCGCATGAAAGCGGGGATGGCGCACCAGCCCCTCGGCCAGGGGCGTATCCAGGGGCGCCAGGTCCGGGCTGACAAAGTGCGGAGCACCGATACGCGCCGCCGGATAGCGCGCCAGCCAGTCCAGCAGCAGCGCCGTGTGACGCGGGCTATGCAATGGATCAGTAGCATAGGCCCAGAGGCCGGCCTCACCCAGGCGGGCCATGACGGCTGGATTGTCGATCGGCTCATTCCCCTGCAGACGGATCCCGATGGCGCCCGCCTCCAGGCATGCATCGGCGGACACAAGGCGTTGCTCGGCCGTATCGCCATAGGGGATGCCGATGGTGCGGACACGGTCAGGGCGCAGCGTCTGGGCAGAATGCAGGGCGGCGATATCGGGTACCCTGGGCCCCAGCACCAGCACCGCCGCGTGCACACCCCACAGGTCGCAGGCGGCCAGGGCCTGCTCCGCGGTGCCAAAGCGCGGAGAGCCCACGTGCATGTAGGCATCGATGATGGGCACCGATTCCTTGCGCAGGGTATCAGACATAGTAGGTGTGCACCTCGTCCAGATCGATGCGGCCGTCCAGATCGTTCACCAGAGCCACGTTTTCCTCCACCCGCTCGACGCTGCGCATGCCGATCAGCGCCACGTCGATGAGAGGATTCGAGAGCTGAAACTGGATCAGATCCGGGGTATAGTCGTGGTCGTTCTGAGGATTCACCAAGCGAATCCAGCGCTGCAGCGCGCCCGAAGTCGTGGTGCGCATAGTGACGATGCCCATTCCTTGCGCCTCGAGCGAGAACATTACCCCGGCGGTACGCCGCGCGTCGTACGGGTGCTGAAACAGAAAGTTGTACTGGATCTGGGCCACATCAAAGCGACCGGTCTCGACCAGTTGAAACAGGTTGGGATCGTGGCCCTCATACGTAAGGCCCACATACCGGATCAAACCCTCCTCGCGAGCCCGCTCCAGCTCGGCCAGCAGGCCGTCATCATCGAGGATATAGCCCATCTGCTCATCGCTAAAGGTGGTGCCGTGCAATTGTAGCAGATCGATCCAGTCGCGCCCCAGGTTGCGCAGGCTGGCCTCCAGCGAGGGACGCACGACACCCTTGGCGCTGGGGCCGACCTTGGTCGCCAAAAAGATGCTATCGGGATCGATGCCCTCGAGCCCGCGGCCAAAGATGCGCTCGCTGGCGCCCTCGCCATATCCGGCGGCGGTATCGTAATAATTGACGCCCAGCTCATGGGCGCGATGAATGGCTGCGATGATCGGGTCGACGTCCTCAGGACTCTCGGGGTCAAAGGGCTTGAGATAGTTGCGCAGACCCGCCGTCGCGCCGCCAAAACCGAGACGGCTCACCCGGCGTCCCGTTTGGCCCAGGGTAGTGTATTCCATATTGCATTCCTCCACGCTGAATTGCCCAATTCTCACTATAGCCTTGTCGACGTGGCATGTCGAGCCTCAGGACGAACCTTGCGCAGGTTGAAAGCCCTAGCGCCCGGAGATTATGCGTAAAGACAACGTAAGGGGAATGTAAAACGCGCCCTCCTGTGAGGGCGCGTTGCAAGGCAGGCAAGAGCAACTCTGACGCTAGCTCAGGTCACCTACCGCTCGGGGTCCATCCAATACATGCCGATAGATCTGACCCGTGGGGAGCGATTGGGCGCCAGGCCCCTCCCTGGGATGATCGCGCCACGTAACCAGGCGAATGGTTCCGTCGGCGATCTCCAGGCCTGTAATATAGCCGGGACGCACGCCGCTGCCGCAGTTGAAATAGGGTGACTCACCCGCCTGGGCAAAGGCGGCCCGGTGGGTGTGCCCACAGATGACCGCCAGATCGCGCTTGGACCTGAGCCAGCCCTTGATGCGAGCCTCGATGAGGCGCTGGCTACGGTGCGACCAGGTTGTAGCTCGCCTGAGCCAGCTCGGCTCAGCGCGCTGCGTCTCGGCCTCGGGCAGTGTCGTGCGCATGCCCGCCTGCTGCAGGCGTCGCCAAAAGTGACGCACCATCAGGCGCGCGGGGCCATAGATGCGCGCGTTGAGACCATCGCCCTGGTGCCCGTGGGCTACAAGGATACGCTGTCCCGTCCGGCTGTGTACCAGGAGCAACCCCTCGCCTCCCAGCAGACCACTACGCTGATGCTGACGGGTACGTCTGGAGCCCAGTAGCTGATGGTTGCCGATCAGGTGATGCAGGCGGCCAGTGCGCCGAAAGCGATCCAGCACCCCGTAGATCGGTGCATGGGCGCGCCGCACATCCTCCAGACCCCGGTTCTTCCACAGCTCGTCGCCATCGCCCACCTCGACATAGGTATAGCCCCTGGCATAATAGTCCTCCAGGGCACGGAGGAACAGGACCTTGTTGTGGCGAAAGGCGTCGGCAGGACCGTCGTCGCCCCGATGCAAATCGGAGAAAAAGACCATGCGCGACGTGTCATCGAATGAAAAAACCGGTGCATCTTCCAGCGTTCGTGTCAGACGGCGTTGTGCGGCATTGTGCTCGATCCCTGTATCCGAGTGGTCAGTAGGCTTACGATAAGAAAAAAGCCCTGTCAAAGGCAGGCTTGGAAAAATGCTAATCAAATTCAACTCCTGATATATGTGGGCAAAAGAACAGTATCAGGCATATAATAAGGACCGGCAGCCGGAGCTTCGCCGATCCAATAACCAGTATAGCATATCAGGCTGGGGTCACAAAAAACGCTACCGGCGTCGTCACCGCTTTGTATGGCGTAGACGCTTTGTCCAACCGATTGCATGCCCCACGGCCCCACGGGTCGACACAGAGCGCCTGCCCTCCTATAATGGGGCGCGTGTCGCCTGGCCAAACCGTGCGAGAGGTAATCCATGAGCAAGCGTATCGCCCAGCAGGCCCCGGCCATCTGCAGCCTTCTCGTTGTCGATGACGATGACCGTCACGCGATTCCCCGGCGCGACCACGAGCGCATGCTAGCCCTGCTGCACCTGATCCGCGCCTTTGAGATCCGCGTGCTCGATCTCAAGGATGCCGATCTGATCCACGGCCCGGCCCATACGTCCGTCGGCCAGGAGGCGGTGGCTGCGGGGGTGGCCGCCGTGCTGCGCGGTAGCGATCTGATCGCCTCGACCCACCGGGCGCACGGGCATTTTCTAGCCAAAGCGCTGCTGCACTATGCGCCCGCCGACTGGGAGCCCCTGTCGGATGATACGACGCCTGCCATGCAGGACGCCGTTGATCGCACGCTGGCCGAGATCATGGGGCTGGCAGCAGGCTGGTGCGGCGGGCGCGGCGGCTCGATGCACCTGTACGACCGCGCCTCGGGCAACCTGGGCAGCAACGCCATCGTCGGTGGCGGTATCCCCCTGGCGACAGGGGCAGCCTGGGCCGAGCGGCTCCAGGAGCGTGACAGCGTCGTCGTCTCGTTCTTTGGCGACGGCGCCATCAACCAGGGCTGCTTTCACGAGGTGGCCAATATGGCGGCCCTATGGGAGGTCCCCATCCTCTACCTGATCGAGAACAACCTGTATGCTGTGGGCACCTGCGCCAACGACTCGTCCCATGTGTGCGATCTGGCCCAGCGCACCCTGGGCTATGGCATCCCCAGCCTCATCGTCGATGGCATGGACCCCGTGGCGATGTACGTCGCCGTGCAAGAGGCAGCCCAGGCCATGCGCGAGCAACCTTTTCCCTTTGTCATCGAGGCCAAGACCTATCGGCACTATCACCATGCGGGGCGGCTGGCGGGCAGCGCCTTTGGCTATCGCAGCCGGGACGAGGAAGACGAATGGCTCGCCAGAGACCCGCTGGAGGCCTATCCAAGGCAACTGACCGAGGCGGGCCTGCTGGATGCGGACGCTGACGAGGCGTTGCGCGCCTGGGCCCACAAGCTGGTAGATCGGGCCACCGAGGCGTGCACCGCCGAGCAGGATGGCCAGCGCGTCATCCCGGTGGAGCACTGGCCCGCACCCAAGACGGCGGCGCAGCACCTGCGCTCTGAAGACGATGCCCTGGCGGGCCTCATCTACCGCGAGCGTGACGAGGTCGCCGCGGACGGCGGCGCCGAGGACGGCGGCGCCGAGACCGAAACCCTGACCTATGTGCAGGCCATTGCGGCGGTGACCCGGCGGGCCATGGAGCGTGACGAGCGCGTGATCGTGCTGGGCGAAGAGGTGGCCAACCTGCGGGGCGGCGCCTACCAGGCCACCCGTGGCATCGTCGAGGCGTTCCCCGAGCGCATATTCAACACTCCTATCTCTGAAACGGGGTTCGTGGGCATGGCGGGCGGGGCCGCGTCCAACGGCCTGCGGCCCATCGTCGAGATCATGTTCCCCGACTTTGCCCTGATGGCGTCCGATCAGATGTTCAACCAGATTGGCAAGCTGCGCCACATGTACGGCGGCCAGGTGAGCTTTCCCCTCGTTCTCAGGACACGGGTCGCCATCGGCTATGGCTATGGCGGCCAACACTCGATGGACCCCGCCGGCCTCTTTGGCCTCTTTCCTGGCTGGCGCGTGGTGGCCCCCTCCAATGCCTGGGACTATATCGGAATGTTCAACACCGCCATGCAACTGGAGGACCCGGTCCTGGTCCTGGAGCACGGCATGCTCTATGACCTCCCCGACCAGGTGCCCGCCGGGGATCTGGACTATTGCGTGCCCTATGGCGCGGCGCGGGTGGCGCGACCGGGCGATGCCCTTACGGTGCTCACCTATCTCACAGGCGTGGGGACTTGCCTGGAGGCGGCCGAGACCCTGGCCGAGGAGGGGCTGGAGATCGAAGTCATCGATCTGCGAACCCTGGACTATGCGGGGATGGACTATGAAACCATCGGCGAGTCGCTGCGTAAGACGGGCGCGGCCCTCATCGTGGAGCAGGCGCCCCGCAGCCAGACGCTAGGCGCGCGCATCGCCGACGAGATCCAGGGGCGCTGGTTCGATGCCCTGGATGCGCCGATAACCCACGTTACGGGGTGGGACGTACCGCCGCCGGTCTCCCGCGCTCTGGAGGACGCCGCGCTGCCCACGATGGAGGGCATCCGCGACGCCATGCGGGCCGCAGCCAAGCGCCGCGTCTAGCCGCAATTATTCGCCCTGGGCCTGCACCGTCTCGATGAAGGCGACAATATTCTCGGGCGGCACATCACGGGGAATGGCGTGGGTGGGCGCGACGATATAGCCGCCATCATACCCGATGCGTGCAATCATCTCACGGATGTGGCCGCGCAGCTCTTTGGGGCCCACGCGCGGCAGCACCTGTTGGGTGCTAACGCCACCGTAAAAGGTGAGATGGGCACCATACTCGCGCTTGCAAGCGTCCACATCCATCACCTCGGGTTGGAAGGTGTTGAACACGTCCAGGCCCATCTCGATCAGGTCGGGAAAGAGCTCGGCCACGTCGCCGCACGAGTGCTGCATCACATACTTGTCAGCGGCCTTGGCGCGCTCGTACATGGTCGCCACCCGCGGCTTGATGAACCGCCGCCAAAGGCGGGGCCCCATGATCAACCCGCGCTGCTGGCCCCAGTCGTCCCCAAAGTAGATGCAGTCTACCGGATACTCGATCATCTGATCGATGACACCCAGGTTGTACTCCAGAATGCGGTCCAGCAGGGCGTCGACGAACGTTGGGTTGAGGACCATGTCCATCAGCAGGTTCTCCATGCCTCGTAGCGTCCAGGCCCGCTCGAACATGGAAAAGCCCAGCTCGGCCACGGTGAACTGCTCGGGGTGGTCGCGCACCAGGGCCTCGAGACCGCGGGCATTGCGCGTCAGGTTGGGCTCGGGAAAGGCGTACAGCGAGAGATCGGGCTCGGGCAGCAGGTACTCTTCCACGTTGCCGATATCGCGATCGATGGTGCGGTTCCACACGATGCCGAACTGGTCCTCCCAGTAGCCGGTGCGCACCTCGCGGAACCAGCCGTCGCCATAGGATGCCATGTGGTTGCCAATCTTGTGCACGAACTCGGC
>SLPC01000128.1 GCA_007132185.1 Anaerolineae bacterium
ACGCTGCGGGAGGCGTTGGCGTCTTCTTACAATATCCCCGCGGTGGCCATGACGCACAGGGCCGGCACCGCCAATGTGCTGGAGCTTACCCGTGCCATGGGCATCGAGACCCTGAACGCTCCCAGTTATGGGCTATCGGTCAGCCTGGGCGCCGGCGAAGTCCGCCTGCTCGACATGGCCTATGCCTTTAGCGTATTTGCCAACGGAGGCATGATGGTCGGCGAGCCCAGAGCGGCCGAGAATGTGCGCACAGGCCATCGCCAGCTTGATCCGGTCTCGATCCTGCAGGTGCGCGATGCCTCGGGCGAGTTGATCCATGCCCATCTTCAGCCCGCGTATCGCCAGGTTCTGCGGCCCGAGGTAGCGTATCTTATCAACGACGTGCTATCGGACAACCAGGCCCGCACGCCGGGCTTTGGCGCCAACAGTCACCTGGTCCTGCCCGATCGGCCCGCAGCCGTCAAGACTGGTACCACCAACAACTTTCACGATGCATGGGCCGTCGGGTATACCCCTCAGTATGTGACAGCGGTGTGGGGTGGTAATGCCGACTATAGCAGGATGCGCAATGCGACGGGTGTACGCGTGGCAGGTCCGATCTGGCAGCGGCTGATGAGCCACCTGCATGACGACAAACCGGTAGAGAGCTTTGTGCGGCCACCTGGCATTGTGATGGCAGTCGTTGACGGCACATCAGGCATGCTGCCCACGGAATACTCGAGGGCCCGTCGCCAGGAGCTATTTATCGAGGGCACGGTCCCCACGACCTATGACGACATTCACAGGCCGTTCGCCATTTGCACAAGCAGTGGCAAGCTAGCCACAGTGTACTGTCCGGAGCATGAGGTCGAGATCCAGGTATTCGCCATCTATCCGCCCGAGGCCGATGACTGGGTGCGCGAACAGGGCATTCCCCAGCCGCCAACCCAGTTCTGTGACATGCATGGGCCCACGGGGGCCACTGCTGATGTAGCTATCATCAGCCCCAGGTCTTTTGGCGCTGTGGGCGGTCAGGTGCAGATCATGGGTAACGCGCGGGCGGGCAGCCAGGAACGCTGGTGGCTCCAAGTGGGCGAAGGTATGGCCCCCGACCACTGGACGCCGATCACACCCGAGCACGGGCATCATGTGGATAACGGTGAGCTGGGGATCTGGGATACGGGTGGGCTCTCTGGCCTATACACGCTACAACTCGTCGTCATTGATGGCGGAAACTGGCGCGAGGAGCGCATCCCGGTGATCATCGATAACGAAAGCCCGCAAGTGCGCATCGTGCGGCCCAATCCGGACGGCGCACGCTATAACCCGGCCCCCTTCCAACGGGACGTGGACCGCACCTATGAGGCGGGCTATGATGAGTGGATCAATATCCAGGTTGAGGCAACGGACAATGTGTCCATCAGCCATATCGACTTTTACATGAATGGGCATCACGTTGGCAGGAGTACAGTCGCTCCCTATACAGTGCGGGTGATGTTCAACGCGCTGCCCGGCGGGGTCAAAGATATGGAGGCGCTTCGCGCAGAGTTGGGCACCCTGCCCGAGCTTCGGCCGCCCGGCGGCGCCCGGTCGTTTATCGTTCACGTGGTGGCCTATGACACGGCCGGCAACCGTACTGTAAGCGCGCCGGTGGACGCCTACTACATCGGTCGGTAGCGTGACGCTCAGTAGCGTGACGCTTGTTCGCGAGGCAGACAGAGCCGCAGAGAATCGAGCCTACGGGGCTTTTTTTCTCTGCGGCTTTTTTGCCTGCGAGTCCTACCGGGTGCGCCTGCCTGAGCAAGTAATGCACCTAGCTCCAGCGCGTGATGACTGCATAATGGCGCTAGCCTCTACCTTCACCAAGACTCAGGGCCTCACGCAAGGGCCTCCGGTTGGGGCCGTCCTCGGCGCCATGTTCCAGCAGCCTGGCCCTGAGCGTGCCGTTCTCCTCATAGTCAATGCGGGCATAGGTCAGGTGATAGTGGACATCATGCAGGTCCTCATGGCGAATCAGGCGTCGCCAGGCCTGGGCCGGTGCAGCCCCCATGTCCAGCATCCACGTCCATGAGCCCGAGTTGATCCAGACGCCTCCCCCTTTCATCCGCTCGACGGAGGGAGTATGCGTGTGGCCAAAGACCACGACACGTGCGCCTTCGTCGCGGACCTTGCGGCGAGCGACCTGATGCAGCCGCGCATGGAGATAATGCTCCTCCAACAGACCGTGACTCAGTAACGGGTCCTCGGCGATCTCTTCATCGGTGAGCACCCGCTCAAAGGTAGGCAAGCCGATCAGCTCTTCGTGCTCGCTCGCGACTTGGCCATTGGGCCCATTCTCCTCAAACTCGGCCTCCATCTCTCTGATCTCCCGCGCCAGAGTCTTGGATGATTGGGTCAGAGGGCGATGCAGCCAGAGCAACCGCGGCAGGTGTGGCAGCATAAGCAGGATCAGTCGTATGGCCATACGCGGTTGAAAGCGCCACAGGAACCAGAATAGCGATGGCAGCGGCTTGACGCTACTGATCCAGTAATGTTCTCGCTCCAACCGATTGACAACACGAATCGATATGGGACCGCCCGGCACCATGCGGATACGCCGCTTGTCGAATGTGTGAAAGGGTTCCAGCATATTCGGGTGCCGGTTGAGCGGGTCGGCATATTGATTGCCATGCTCGATAAAGACGCCCTCTCGCGAGACATTCAGCGGCTCGAAACGGAGCAGCGGCTCTCGGTCGCCATGGGCCTCGAGGGTGTCCCGTAGCATACTCTGCACGCCCTGCCAATGTATCTGTACGTCATGGTTACCCTGTATAATGGTCAGAGAGCGCTGGGGCGCCTCGACACGTAGCCAGCTTTTGAGAGCAGAACAGACCCCAGGGTGCCCCCGCAGGATCAGAATCATGCGGTTGATCGAGTCCTGCTCGCGTGTAGAGAGATAGCGCCGGCTCGGATAGCGCGCCTTGGGATCATAGTCATCAGGATTTTTCAAGGATGGCACCTGCCAGAACTCGAAAATATCGCCATTCAATATCAATTCCGCCTCGCGTCCCTCTGCCTCGCTCTCGGCCGCCAAATCGGCCAGCAAGGCCGCCATCTCGTCATCCTGCTCGAAATCCTCTAGCAGGTTGCCCTCAGGGATACGCCCGGCGCCTATATGCAGATCACTCATCACAATCTTGAACACGTTACCCTCCAGATCGGGGCAGAAAAATCTCACCTGTGTAGATTCTAGTCCTGCGCCCCTGACCGGTCAAGCTTCATGCATATCGCCCTCTCTATTATGCGACTTGCGTTCTTCCCAAAGGGGGGTAGACTAATAAAGGTATGAGTACAAGAGTTGTAGGAGCATTATATGATACCGAGCCGTGTGGCCCTGATTCAGGGCCAAGATCGATATGATAATATTACGCGCGCCTTGGAAGCGATAGATTCCGAGATTGATCTAGCAGACAAACAACATATTGTCATCAAGCCCAACTTTGTGACCACCCATCGCGATCTGGCCGCCACCCATGCCGATGCCATGCGGGCGGTGCTGGACTATATGCGGGAGCGGGGGGTCGGCCCTATCACGCTGGCCGAGGGCCCGGCGATCGGCAGTCTGGAGAACGGGCTGCGCAACTATGGCTATGAACCATTCATCCGTGAATATGGCCTGCGCGTGGTTGATCTGAATCATGACGAGACTCGGCCAATCCAGGTGTGGAACGCTCGTTTCCAGCCGCATACGGTCCAGGTCTCGCGCACCGTGCTAGAGAGCGACATGCGCATCTCGGTCGGCCCGCCCAAGACCCACGACGACGTGATCGTCACGCACTCGCTCAAGAACTATGCGGTAGGCAGTCTGGTGGGCAAGCGAGCCGTTCACCAGGGCTGCGCCGGCATCAACCTGAATCTCTACAAGCTGGCCCACTATGTGGCGCCGCACCTCTCGGTGATCGACGGCTTTGTGGGTATGGAGGGTCATGGCCCCACCCGGGGCGAGCCGGTGGACTGGCGCGTGGCCATTGCCAGCACCGATTTCCTGGCTGCCGACTGCCTCGCCACGCGCCTAATGGGTTTCGATCCCCACGAGGTCGGCTACCTGCACTATTGCCTCATCAAGGGGCTAGGACGCGGCGAGCCGGAAGAGATCGAGGTGGTGGGCAATGTAACGCCAGAGGAAGCCTACCATCCCTTCCGCCCCCACCCCACCACCGAGGAGCAGCGCCGCTGGCAGGTGGACGATGTGGAACGGTACTTGTAGAACGCGCGATCCCCGCTGCTTGGTTCTTGCAGCGGCCGGGTCTCGCCACAGCAGCCATCTGACGGTGCTTGCGCACGCGTGTCGCCTGGCATCGATCTAGGCGGAGCGAAATCTCGCGCTGATCGCACCCCTCATCAGACGGCCATGCCTCTCATCGGATCACATATCGCCCCGTATACCATAATCAACAAGCTCGGGCAGTACAGAACATCTCCCGAGAAGGAATAGATTTGTCAGACTATGACCGAGAAAAAGGACGAACCGAACCCACCTAGTCGCCCCACCCTGGATCCAGGCATCGCCATGGATGCCCTGAAAAACCGAGCCTTGCGCTGGTTCATTGCCGGAAGGCTGTTTGGCGCTCCCACGGGCCCGATGCGCGCCGTCGTGCGCGGCTGGTTGGTCTATGATCTGACGGGTTCGGCCCTCATGCTGGGCTGGGTCAGTGCAGCCGGCGCCGCCGCCACCATTATTCTGGCGCCCCTGGGCGGCCTTGTGGCAGACCGTTTTGACAAGCGGTACGTCATGCTGTTCGCCCGCATTGCCCTGATCCTGGACAGCGCCATCATGGCGACACTGATCTTTACCGGACTATTGCGTCCCTGGCATATTGCCGCCGTGGCCGTGCTGGAATCCAGCGCCCTGGCGTTCATGGGACCGGCGCAACGCACCGTCGTATCCGAGCTGGTTGATCGCAAGAGTCTGTTCAGCGCGCTGTCGGTGACCGCCGTGTTCGAAGGGCTCATGGGCATCGTGGGGGCCTATGCCTCGGGTTTCATTACCGAGACCGTCAGCCCCGGCGGTGTGTATGTGATCATGTCCATATTCTTTGCTGTGGTGGGCTATACGCTGAACAAGCTCCCTCCTTCGAACACGGACAATGCTCCACGCGGATCGGTGCACGCTGACCTGTTGGATGGCCTTCGATATGTCAAAGCCAGCCCCGTGATTCTATTGATGCTAATTATCATGTTTAGCCGCTTTTTGTTCACCCAGCCCTACCGAGAGTTTCGTCCCGCCTATGTAGACAATACGCTGGGGCTTGGGGCGTCGGGTCTGGGTCTGCTCACATCAGCAAGCTCAGTAGGCGCCCTTGCCAGCGCCCTGATCGGGGCATCGCTGGGCAACACCCGCTACAAGGGCTATCTGCTGCTCGGTGCTGGCGTGGTCGTGGGCATAAGCCTCATCCTATTCGTGCAGATGCCGATACTGCCGTTGCCCTTTATCATCGTAGCTTTCGAGTCCGGCTTTTCCAGGCTGAGCGATGTGCTGTCCAACTCGCTCATCCAGCTCAACTGCCGTGTAGAGTACCGGGCCCGCGTCGACAGCCTGCGCAGCCTCCTGCTCAGCACGTCCCGGTTGGTCGTCGTCCCTATGGGCGCCCTGGTCGACGCCGTTGGGTTGATACCCGTGATCACCGTACTGGGTATACTGGTGATCATCGCCCATGTCTCTGCCGGCATCCTACACCCTCCGCTACGCACACTGCGCTAGACGCACCGCTAGCCAGAACGCATTGCTCCACCTCTGGGCTGCTCTCCCATAAGCCTGACTTGGCGGGGTACACGAACCCCTGCCCCCTGCATGAGATAACGCGTCAAAAACCTTGACGAACCCCCGATGATGCCCCATACTAGTTACGTCAAGTTTGCATTCGCGGTGATCTATCGTGACAGAATACAGTGCATGGCCTGCGCCAGACAATAGTGGCCTTCAGCGCGCTGACGAATATCTGACTCTGGCTCGCTGGGTGGCTATCACAATAGGGCTCATCGTCTCAGCGCTCCCTACCGTCGGCGGATTGCCCTCGACAGTTTGGGTGTCGGTACCGGGCGCATTCGGCACAGCCTTTGCCGTGAACCTGCTTCTGTCGGCACACGTAATCCGGAGACGCCCGTTCTCTACCGGCGATGCATACCCGGTGCTCTTGGTCGACATCGTGCAGGCCGGAGTGTCTACGCTGTTGATCGGTGGATATCTCAGTGCCTTTGTGGCACTGTACGTTCTGCTGATTGCCGAGCTGGCTATCGCGCTGCC
>SLPC01000181.1 GCA_007132185.1 Anaerolineae bacterium
ACTATGTGGGGCTGGTGCGCAGCCGACGACGCCTGGAGCGGGCGCTGCGCGACCTGAACAACCTGAGCCAGGACATTGACGCCTTTTATCGCACCACCCGCGTCGAGCCGCAGATCATCAGCCTGCGCAACGCTGTAGTGGCGGCCCTCACCGTGGCGCGCGCTGCCTGGGAGAACCGCGAGAGCCACGGCTGTCACTATCGCGAGGACTAGGGGCGTTACACTTCCGCGTGTCACGCTCGGAGGCGGACGCAGTCCTACCGCGATGCTAGAATGGTGGGACGCTTGCGCGGAACGCGACTCTACCGCACGCCCCGCAGCGCGAAATCCGCGATGCGGGCGTTGACCTCGCCGGCCTGCTCGATCTGCAGGGCATGCCCCGCCCCGGCCACCAGCACCATCTGGGCATCCCCGAGTTGCGCCGCCATCTCTTCCACGCTCTCTTGCGAGACGCGGTGATCCTCCTGGCCCAGTAACATCAGAATGGGCATGTCGATCATGGACAGGGTGTCCGGCAGATTGTCATCAGCAGGAGAGAGAGCCATCATGCGCAAAGCCTCTGCCGTGCCCTGTATACGAGTGGGGGGACTCACCCAGTCCCAATAGCCGCGAGGGATGGCCTCCGGATTACCAAAGTTCTGGATATGGCTGGCCCGCCATACAGGCCCTCCCGATGATACAGCCCACGCCACCGCAGGCCCCAGATGGGGCAACTTGATGACCTGCCGCCACAAGGGGGGCAGGCCATCGTCCAGCAGGGGTGCCAGAAGGACCACGCGCCCGACGAATTGGGGTTGTTCCGCCGCAAGTTGCAGCACCACGCCACTGCCCCAACCATGCCCCACCAGGGTTGCCTCCCTGACGTAGAGCTCATTGAGAGCCTTGGCCAGCATGTCCGCCTGTGATCGCAGGCCATAGTCAGGCGTCAGGTCGCGGCCCGAGCGCCCAAAGCCCCGCAGATCGAGAGCGATCACCCGCAATCCCGCGCCGCCCAATTCCTGGGACGTAGTCTGCCAGATGGACGATCCCTCTACAGCATAGCCGTGCACGAGCACAACGGTCGGCCCATTCTCCGGGCCCCACTCGTCATAGTAGATGGGCTGACCATCGATCCAGAGCCAATCCCCTGCCTGTACACCTTCCTCCAGCTCAAAACGTTCCCAGGCGCCGAGGCCAACCAACGCATAGCCCCACAGCAGAATACCGGCCACAGCCACCACCAGCAGAGCTGCGAATCCAAACGTCCAAATCAAGCGAACGGCCCCTATGAGCGGTTTCACCTCTGCATCAGGCCCTTTCCATGATTGATCTTGCGATACATTACAGTAATATGGCTGCATTCTAGCATGGCGAGGGGGCTGGCGCAATTTGGCTCTATCCTTTGACAGCGCACCCACCCAAACATAGAATCAGCTCGCGTGAAGGAGGTTTCGAATGAAGATTGTGACCACACAAGAGATGCGTGATATAGAGGCTGCAGCAGACGCTACGGGCCTCAGCTATGCGCAGATGATGCAGAATGCGGGCCAAGCCGTGGCCCTGGCAATCCGTGATCACCTGCGGGGCGACAGGGGGGATCACCCAGAGCGCGTTCTGGTGCTTGTCGGACCCGGCAACAACGGCGGCGATGGTCTGGTAGCAGCCCGACATCTGCATACCTGGGGCCATAGCGTGCGTCTGATCCTCTGGCGACGGGACCCAACCGATGATCCCCTGCTGGCTGCGGTGCGCGACCTGGGCCTGCCCATAGAGACCTTTGCCGAGGGCGACGATCCCGAGCCCCTGCGCCAGGCGGTGCGCGAGAGCGATGTCATCATCGATGCCCTGCTGGGCACAGGCGTCACTGGCGAGCTGCGCGGCGGCGTGCAAGAGCTCCTGGCGGCCGTTGACGAGGAGCTGGAGCGGCTGCGCCATGCCATGCAAAGGCCGGGGCTGGTCTCGGTAGGAGACACTTCCCCCGCGCGAGCCGTGGCTCGCGGGCCCTTGATTGTGGCCCTGGACGTGCCCACCGGTCTGGATAGCGACACCGGCGCCGTGGATGAGCACACCCTTGGCGCCGATCTCTGCGTAACGTTGGCCTATCCCAAGCGCGGGCATTTCGCCTTCCCTGGCGCAGCCCACGTGGGACAACTGATTGTGGCCGATATCGGCATCGATCCCGCTCAGGCCCAAGACGTTGCCATCAACCTAGCCACGTCTGAACAGGTAGGCGCCCTGCTGCCAGCGCGCCGGCCCGATGCCAACAAGGGCAGCTTTGGCAAGGTTCTGGTCGTGGCCGGATCAGTCAACTTCATGGGAGCGCCCCTTTTGGCTACGACAGGGGCCTATCGCGTGGGCGCGGGGCTGGTGACCCTGGCCGTGCCCGCCGCCATCCAGAATGCCGTGGCCGCGCATCAGACTGAGGCTACCTATCTACTCCTGCCCCACGATATGGGCGTCCTGGCGCCTCAGGCCGTCCGCGTGCTGGCCGATTCGGTGGGCCAATACGACGTCTTACTGCTGGGGCCGGGACTGGGCCAGGAGACTCCCACAAAAGAGTTCGTCGAGGGCCTGCTACAAGGCGTGGGCCCCAAGCCACGCCAACCCATCGGCCTGATTCCCCACCAGGCCGCGGCACAGGCCAGGCTCGAGATGCCCTCCATGGTCATCGATGCCGACGGCCTGAACCTGCTGGCCAAGATGGACGGCTGGTGGCGGGCGCTCCCGAGCGATTCGGTGGTGACGCCCCATCCGGGCGAGATGGCCCGCCTGCTGGACAGCGATATCCAACAGGTGAACGCCGACCGCATCGAGACGGCGCAGCAGGCCGCCAAAGAGTGGGGTTGCACGGTGGTTCTCAAGGGCGCTTTTACCGTGATTGCCACGCCGCAAGGCGGGACCACGCTCATCCCGTTCGCGACGCCCGCCCTGGCTACAGCGGGCACAGGCGATGTACTGGCTGGCGCCATCGCCGGGTTCATCGCACAGGGGCTGTCGGGCGAGCAGGCCGCTGTGTGCGGGGCCTATGTGCATGGCCTGGCGGGGATGCTATGGCAGCGGGAGCATGGCACCGCCGGCCTGTTGGCAGAGGGCCTGGGCATGTACCTTGTCAGAGCTCAGCGAACGCTGCGGCCTTAGCGCAAGAAAGCAAAGCCGACGGAGAACAAAGCATTCTCCGTCGGCCCTCTTTTTATGCAATAGTGAGAACTGACGCTAAGACCTGGCGCCGACGTCAGTCAGATCGATGGGCTTTTCAGTCTCGGGAGGCGTCGTCGCAAACTGTGTGAGGAGCTCTTCCTTCCGGCGGGCTGCGGCCAGCTTGCCCTCCTCGATCGCCTCACGAAAGCGCGCGCGCTGCTCTACCAGCAAGGTCTGGCCACGATCTCGCAGCTCCTCCAGATGCTCTGTATCCACACCCATATCTTCGGCGCGATCCTTGAGCTCAATGCCCTTTTCTATGATCTGATCGCGAAACTCGTCTCCCGAAGCTGGCGCAAAGAGGAGCGCTGCCAGAGCTCCCGTCAGAGCCCCCAGAACAAATCCCGCCAGAAAATCGCCTGTACCTGCACTCTTGCTCACAATTGTCCTCCTTACGCAGCTTATTGATTCGTGTCCGCGGGTGGTACCTGACGAGTCATGTCCGGCGATCTATGATACCGACGCGGAACACGTCCCTTGAAGAACAGTAGTGTATCCGTCCCCTTGCGAACCCCTGCCATCAGGCTATTGAGCTTGATCAACGGACGGATCACTGTATCACTGACGAGATGCACCGTGCCGTCCACCCGATGAGCGGTATCTTGGGTCGTATGCAAAAGCGGCGCTACCTCCTCTCGGAGCATGCGCACGAGACTACGGATCTGCAATAAAAGGATAGCCAGCAGAACGCCGATGACCAGCGATTGCACGGCTAAGAGAACTATAGCGATATCACGAACAGCCGATAGCATTAGAGCGTCCTCCTGACAAGAATACTCCGCTTACTGAAATATTCTATCATGTTTTCAACAGCCGCGCAACGAGTAGCGCCAACCAGGAGATAATCGTAGCTGGGATGATATGGATTTGACCCAACATAGGCCAATTCAGCCCCAGCAATTCACCACCGACCTGCCCCATCATGAATCCCATCAGGCTGAGCACCCAAAAGAGCATGATCTGCCGCCAGGTGCGGCCTGTCAGCAAATGGAACCCGGCGGCATACAGCGTCGCTACGCTGCTTCCCAACAGCAACACCGGAGAGGCAAACATGGCCAACCCCCTCATCGCATTTTGTTTTATGGATCCATGGCGGTATGGATGATCCCGCCACCCAACACAGTATCGCCCTCATAGAAAACCACCGCCTGGCCGGGCGTGATGTCACGCAAGGGCTCGTCGAATGTGACACGCGCCTCGTCAGTGGCCTCCCTATACACGCAGGCTGCCGCCGGGCGAGCACGATAGCGAATTTTGGCCTGGACCGGGTACCCCTGCGGGAGAGGATGCCCACTGATAAAGTTCATCTCGCGGGCGATCAAGCCCTTGTGCCCCAGCTGCTCGACATGCCCCACAATCAGGGCATTGCGCTCCACATCCAGGGCAACAACATACAGAGGCCGTGGGGCGGCAATGCCCAGCCCGCTGCGCTGACCGATGGTGTAATGAGCCAGTCCCCGGTGTTCGCCCAACAGCTGGCCAGCGCAACTATAGATCGGTCCCGGCCGCACAGACTCGGGTTGTTCTTTCTGGATCAAGCGTCGATAGTCGCCATCTTGGGCAAAGCAGATATCCTGGCTCTCGGCCCGCTCTCCCACCGACAGATCGCGATCACGTGCCATATCACGGATGGCCGCCTTATGATACGCCCCGAGAGGAAAATGCACAACGGCCAGGGTCTCTTGATCCAGGGTATACAAAAAGTAGGACTGATCCTTGCCCCGGTCCCGCCCGCGCAGCAACCGATAGAGCCCCTCCTCATGCACAATGCGTGCATAGTGACCTGTGGCCAAGGTCTGGGCACCCAGCGCACGCGCCTCTTTGAGCAACAGACCAAACTTGATCCAGCGATTGCAGTGCACGCAGGGGTTGGGCGTGCGCCCGGCCACATACTCGCTGACAAAATGGCAGACAACCCGCTCATAAAAAGCGTCCCGCAGATCGACGACATGGTGCTCGACGCCCAATTGTTGGCATATCTGCTGGGCGCTGGCGATGTCGGCATCTGCGGGATCATATCCACCGTCAGGCTCACGCCAGAGGTGCATCGTCAGGCCGATCACATCATACCCTTGCTCTTGCAGCAGAACAAGCGACATGCTGCTATCAAGGCCGCCGCTCATGGCTACGGCCACCGGCCCATAGAGGGCACTCTTCTCTGGCGGCTGCATTGGGAACGCCACCAAGGCTAATCGGACGCGGTAGACGGGGGCTGGTCAGCCTCGGAATGCTTGGCGTAATATTGCTCGATGGCCCTGTGCAGAGCTTGCATGACCATGACGGAACAGTGGTACTTGAACTCGGGCAGCCCGAGCTGGTCGGCGATCTCGGCGTCGGTGATGCCCATCACGGTATCGAGCGATGCGCCGGTAACCAGTTCAGAGGCAAAGGAACTGGAAGCGATCGCTGCCGCACAGCCAAAGGTGCGGTACTTTATATCTTCCAGATGACCATTCTCGACACGGATATACACCTCGATAATGTCACCGCAGGCAGAGCTCTCCGCCTGGGCATAGCCATCTGGATTCTCGATTTCACCCACGTTACGTGGATTGCTGAAATGGTCCAGTACGATCTGGCGATACATGCGTCCTCCCCTATATCAGCCTCATTCGGCCTGTCTATTTTCGTCCCCATTGCCTCTCTCCGAAGCCAGGGGCATCGAGGAAGGCTCGCGTCGCACCTCGCGCAGAGCCTCGGTGACAGCTTGCAGGCCCAGCTCCAATTGCTCGATCTGGGCGGTCAAGCGCCGACACTGCTCGGCTACCGGATCAGGTAGCTCGCCATGGGCCAGAGCCGCGCAGGGGTCCGGCTCCAGATGAGGCCCTCTGACCACCCGTGCTGGCACACCTACGGCGGTGGAATCCTCGGGCACCGAATCGATCACCACGGCGCCAGAGCCAATGCGGGCATCATTGCCAATATCAATCGGCCCCAGAACGGTGGCATTCGAGCCAATGACGACACGATTCCCCACCAGTGGATGGCGCTTGTCTTTGCTCAACGAGACGCCGCCCAATACGGCCCCCTTGTACATCAGTACATCATCGCCCACCTGAGCTGTCTCACCGATGACGACGCCCATG
>SLPC01000240.1 GCA_007132185.1 Anaerolineae bacterium
GCCTCCAGCGTATCGGGATCATAGTCCCGGCCGAATTCACTCCAAAAGTAGTCGTCGGCCTCTTCTGCCAATGCGTCGATCTGCCGCTGCGTACGGCCCATAATCTCTTCGTGGAACCAGGTGGCATAGTTGTCATCATCAACCAGATCAGCCTCATCATACTCTCCGGTCCCGATGAGGAGCACGAACTGCCCGAGACCTCGTGGAGTCCTGGCCGTGTGCCATGAGGCAGCGACAGCCATTGTTCCCACGAGTACGAGCGCGACCACGATCGCGGTAATTATCGGTAGTCTCTTGCGAAACATTATTGTATCTCCTTATTCAAGCTCTGAAATATCCATCACCAGCCGACATCGCGTCTTTGGATAGCACCTCCTTTCTGATGTTGCCTGCATCAACCGGTACCAAAGGTTATTGTTGAACGTCAAGAGTACCAGTTTGACAGTGCGCCACCCGCAATTTCAAATGCTCAGTGGAGCTTCCTATTATTATGTTAGCAATCAGTATATGATCTGTCTATGGGTGTTTATACTCAGTCCTCGTCATGCTGTCGTAGGAGGCCCAGTATCAGCCTTTTGGCGGATAGAGTCACCACCCGCTATACACAGCGCCATCATATGCAAGAGGGTGCCCATGGAGCAGGGGCACCTTTGACGCTTTGTGCCAGGATGCATCGAGAGGTTCGGTCCAGGAGCCGTATGTGACAGCCCCTGGATACCAAGGGGTTTTCGGCGCAATGCCATAGGTTGCTGGCAGCGCCCAGCGCCGACACCGGACAGCATGGGCATGCCGCCCTATATGGAGCACGCACAAAGAGCCTAGCCTAGTCGTGGCTATGCAGGTTGCTCAGGGCTACCTGGACGACCTCAGGCAAGGCGGGATGGATGTGCAAGCCGCTGGCGATGGCCTGGATGCCCTCATCGGTAGCCATGGCATTGATCACTTCCTGGATCAAGGTGGAGGCTTGTGCCCCCATAATGTGGAAACCCAGGATCCTGCGGGTTTCCCTTTCGACGACGGCCTTGGCGATGCCGTCGATCTCCATCATCGCCTCACCCATCGTCACCTGCAGATATTGCGCATGGCCAACCAGAACATCGTGCTCGCGCCTGGCCTCTGCCTCGGTCATGCCCACCGATGCAATCTGGGGATAGCTGAATATGGCATGGGGAATCGCATGGTAGGGCATCGCGACCTTGTGTTCATGGTGGCTGTTGTGCCATGCATAGTCGACCTCGGCATTGACCACATGCTTGAACATATGCCGTCCCGTGATGTCGCCCATCGCCCAGATCCCATCGACATTGGTTTCCAGATACTCGTTGGCGACAACGTAATTGCGATCATCTGTCTCGATGCCGGCATTCTCTACCTGTAGAAGGTCGGCGTTCGAGCGCCGCCCCGCGGCCACAAGAATCTGCTCAGCAGTAAAGGCGCTCTCCTCACCGCTGTCAGTATCACGAGCTGTGAGACGATACCCATTGCCATTTTCGTCGCGGTCCACCGCCAGGACCTCCGTTCCCACATGAACCGACATGCGCTCGCCCATCTTTTCCTTTAGCAGCTCTGAGAATTCGGGCTCTTCATTGGGCACGAGCCGCTGGTTTCGTTGCAGTACCGTCACCTGGCTCCCCATGGCGGCAAAAAAGTGGGCATACTCGCAGGCGATATAACCTCCACCAATGATGGCGAGGCTCGTGGGTAGCCTCTCCAGTTCCAGGAGGCTCTCATTCGTAAGATAGGGCACCTCGTCCAGACCGCGAATGGGCGGAATCAGAGGCCGCGCCCCGGCGACGAGGAATATCTTGTCAGCCGAAATGCGCTTGTCGTCCACCTGCATGGTGTGCGCATCCACAAAGTGGCCTTTCGTATGGTAAAAGTCGAGACCTTTTGTGTTGCGCAACCCTTCGGCGATGCCCTCCGAATCCTCACCGATGATGCTGCGCATGCGATGCATGACCCGTTCAAAATCAATGTTCTCGATGGTTGCCTCGATGCCCATCCGATAGGCTTCCTTGATCTCCATGACCCGGTCCGCCGTCGCGATGAGCAGCTTGCTGGGGATACACCCCACATTGAGGCAGGTGCCCCCCACCGGGCCACGACCCGAGAGAGCAGCGCCACGATCAATGAGAGCGACACGCATCCCGCTATTGAGCGCATACTCAACCAGCGAGGTGCCGCTGCCTGAGCCGACCACGATTACATCATATTCCTTTGCGTTATCTCTTGGCATTGACGGGCTCCTTTATCGCATAGCCAGGGTCTCTGAGATGCGGATAGATAAGGCCGCATGCGCAGTCACTGGACCGCTTGTCCTATTATAGCCGCTAGGGGGGTATCTCCGCAATGTTCTGACACGCCATCGGTGACATATTAGCGTGGGTTCCAAAACCCTTGACAGGGCAGAGCGCGGCTGCTAGAATGGTTATGTAACGATGGAACGTTATACGTTCCGTTTATATGATAGTCTTGGAAATAGTCTCACAAATAGGCGAGTCCCAATGGCACACGGAAAGGATCTGGAAGATGGAAGGACAGCAGAAATACAGTTTCACCTGCCGGCATTGCGGTGAGAAGCTGTCTGCCGGCAATACAGATGAATGTGCTCAAAAGATCAGAGATCATGCCAAAATGCATGACATGGAGGTTACTGAGGAACAAGCTCGCGAAATGGTTGAAACTGAATAGAGTAACGCTCAAGCCATGGCGCCCGCCCTCTGTTCAAAGGACTGCCGAACAGAGGGCGTTTTCTTTTGGGCCAGACCACTGCCTGATTCTCGAGCGAACCCTGGATCGTGCCCCGCTAGAGCTTGATCAGAATCCCCAGTCAGAAAAACCTTGATATTGTTCAGCGACAGTTCTATAATTGTTATGTAATGCGCATCCGTGGTCTGCCTTGTCGAATGCGTATGTCTTTCTGAGCGCCATCGAGGCGCAAGAGAGCTATCGAAAACAACAAGGAACACGAGCAGTTCCTCCTGCATGAACAGCATAGCGTCCCAATAGAAAAGCTATAGCCCCCTTGAGGCGCTTTTCTTCATCCGCAGGAGTCACCAGGTCTGCTCTGGACCTTGAGAATCAACAGCAGGAGTAAACGAAAATGGATAAACGAGCATCTATCCCCTGGATGTCGCTCTTGACCCTGATTGTCATGATCGGAATCATCGTGCCTTTCTGGCTCGCGACGCCGGCGGCCGCCCAGGAACAAGAGGCGGAACGGCGAGCGCACATCCGGGTGACCATCTCCGAAGAGGATGTGAATATCGAGAGGCCCTTTACCTTTGAGGCCGCGCTATACACGGGCACCGAACCCGGTGAAGAAACGACTGGCCGACTAACCCAGTGGGTCGCCGACGTCGAAAACACAGTCAACATACGGTTGCCGCTTCACACTCTCGAAGACGAAACTCTTCCCTGGGACGCCGAGGATGAGGTCTATATCCGCGTCCGGGCGACGGACGTCAGTTGGATGAATCCTTATCCTGCATTTGACATGGTAAGCGAGTCATTCACCCTCGAGGAGCGCCTCTATACCGCCTCGTGGGTCATCGAGCATGATCAGACCACGGTGGAGGCTGATCGTACCCAGGTCGAGATCGAGCTCGTGTACCAAGACTTTACGTTCGATGTCATTGGGCCCTGGGAAGCATCGCTCTATGCACGGTTACCCGACGAGCCTGACATCTGCTACACCGTGTTCAAGGAGAGCGTGGGAGGTACCGCCACCATCAACCTTCCCGAGGATGTCGAACCGGGCGAGGAGATGCGCTGGAATGTGGACAACTATCCCCATGTGCGCACCCTGGAGGATGTCTATCCCTATGTAGAGTTGGCCGGCAGCCTGTTTGTACTCCGTGAGAACGAGATTACCTCGGTGCGAATGAGCATATCTCATAGCGTGACGGAGGAAGAGCTGCCCGACCCGTCCGAATTGATCGGCGTAGATGGCTATATCATCTATACTGTCGTGCGAGGTGATACCCTGTCGTCCATTGCGAGGCGAGCCTATGGCACCAGCAGGCGTTATCCCGAGATTGTCGCCGCAACAAACCAGATGGCAGAAGTGGATGACACGATAGCGACCATCACAAACCCCGACCTGATCGGCGTTGGATGGCGCATCGTCATTCCTGATCCGGTCTCGGCACCGTAACCTGCAGACGAGTAAAGAGCTCTAATCACACAGTGAGAGCGTCTCAAGACGCTCTCACTGTGTTTGTATCTTCCTCTCCCGCCTGGGCGATCGAAAGATTCACCCTGCATGAGCAGTTGCCTGCCATAGGCGAGAAATGGCAGGGTCCTGCTCTGAGGACTGGAGTGACTCACAAGACTCGCGAGCCGATCCTGGGCCTGGGTCAGGGCGTGCCCGGCTCAACGATCTCCACGAGGCAAAAGTGAGTGGCCATCAGCATGAAATCGTCGGTCAGGTCATAGTCGGGCCAGCAATCGCGATGGGCCTCCTGAAAGTGCTCGGCGCTATCGCAGGCCTCGGCGATCCACAGCTTGTCGGGGATCTCCCCAAAGGCCACCGGATACACCTCGGTGATCTCGACGATGCACCGGAGCCGCTCTTGCAGATCATAGATCTCGACGATATCGCCCACCTGCCAGTCGCCATCGTCATAGTCACCTTCGGGAAGATGATACTCGTCCGCTCGACAGACAGTGGCCGTCTTGAGCCCGTCCAGAACCTCGCGCACCAGATAGTCATCATCCATGTCTCTGCCCCAGAACTGCATCCGCTTGCGTCGCTCCACAAACACCCCCTGTCAGCCGCGACTCGGCTTGGTCATCCCATCGGCCTGTGCAGACGCAATATACCACCAACAGCGCGAACAGTCAGCACGCGTCTGACGCGCGGACGCGTGCTGCGTCGACGCATCACAGACGGCGCATTGAACCCTTGACAGGCCCTGCGCGCCCTCTGTATAATAGAATAGTATACAGCTAAAGTTAGTGCTATATCATCTGTTCAAGCGGCTGGCACCCAGGCAGGCGTCCCAAGCGAAGTCCTGAACCTATCGTTTTCAGAGGAGGGCCATATCATGAAAGCCCGAAAGCCGTTCGCATCGATCAGATCCAAACACCGCTATCTGTTTCTGTTACTTTTTGCAATTCTGCTCGCTGCCTGCGCACCCGAGCAGCCGGTCGACCCCCCTCCCGCGAATGATATAGAGGTCGAGTTCACCCTGCGTACAGGAAGACAAAATAGCGACCTCATGTTCGTTGGCGTTGGAGGCGATATCGATGGAGAGATCAACCCGACCCTCGTCGTCCCGGCGGGCGAGCGATTTCGACTGAATCTGATCAACGATACCGGATTACAACACAATATCGCCATCCGCGAGCTTGATATCGCTACGCCCTTTATCTCTGGCCCGGGCGAAGAGATATGGCTGAACGTTGAGGCGACTACCCCCCAGACCCTGACCTACTACTGTCAGGTTGCAGGCCACGCCGAGGCGGGGATGGAGGGTCAGATCATCGTCGAATAAGGGCCCAGCCCTATCATGTAGAGACCCTCTGAAAGGGGCGCCCACGGGATGATGGCTCTGCCGCGTTCCATGGGCGCCCCGCAATATGGGCGCCGCCGGACGAGGCCTCGCCTAACCAGCCTCGCTCCTGCGCAGGCGTGTGTGATAGCGCCCCACCTGCCGGCGCACATCGTCCCTGTACGCGTCGAGATAGCCCTTCAAGAGCGCAGCCTGCTCCCCTGGTGCGGCGCTCAGCAACTCCTCGCTGCACAGGTGCTCGCAGAAACGCGCCAGGTCGCTATCCAGGTGGACGCGCACTCCGACGCCCTCGACGCTTACCCGATAGCAGGCGTTGCCCAGGCTCTCGATCTCGGGCCTGCCAAACCAGAGCTGATAGGGCGTCCCATAGCCGGAAAAAGTGGTGCAACGCGTCGCCAGGAGCGGCTTGAGCGCCCTCCGCACGGCGGCCTGCCCGCCCGGTCCACGCAGCACGAGGCGCACCGGATAGGCATAGTGGCCTCCACCGCGCTCCTCGTGGCCCACGTCGACGCTCTCGACAGCCATCTCACCCAGTGCATCGCCAGGCAGCGGCATGTCCATCATGGCACGGAACTTGGTCGCAAAGGGCATCTGGCACCTCCTGACGAATCGGGCCTGATCCAACAAAAAAGCCCGAGGAGTTGATCAGCTCCCCGGGCCATCTGCAACGGCAGCATGCGA
>SLPC01000120.1 GCA_007132185.1 Anaerolineae bacterium
GAAAGCTCGTCGTGTCAAGCAGGTAGTTCTGCTAAAGCCTCCAAAGGAATAGTCTCAAATGTTGTCACTAATTCTTGTGTACGGCCTGTCCTGGCCGCCTGGTAGCCCTTGTCGATGATCTCGATGATATGGCGAGCGTGCTCAGCGCTTGCGATTGTCGGCTTATCCTCGCGTATCCAATCAACCAGTTGCATCATGTCCTCGAAAACGTGGCGCTCCCCCATGTTGGCATGTTCCCCAACATGATGTGGCATCAGATTACTGGGCTCTGTGAGATCAAGATCATTGAATTTCATGTCTACGATAGAATTGTCAGTGCCATAGATGTTGGGCTGAAATCCGTTTGTGGCTCTACCGATAACCGCGCCATAGGCGTAAGCGAAGAACGAATCTCCAAAGTCGAGCATCAAGAAGGTGTTGTCATCCATATCACATGTGAACTTTTCCCCGCGAAACTCACGCTCAGGCAATAACAAGCCTGACATCCCCGTCACCCGCTTGGCCGGTCCGACGATCCCGGTCAGTATGTGCAGGCAATATACCGTCACATCATACTGCGGACCGCCGCCAGGTCGACGAAAGTACCACGTGGGATTGATGTTGGACAGAACATCGTTACCACTGCGCACACCCTCATGCAGGTGATAGGTGCCCACCCCGGATGCGCCTGTCAGGGCCCACGCTAGCTGCCCCAGTGCGCCCTCCAACATCAGGCGCCGTGCCCTCTGATTGGCGGGGTAAAGCATCATGCCAGGAGAAGCAACGAGCTTTACATTCTTCTCCTTAGCCTTGGCAATCACCTCATCGGCCTCGGAGAGAGTGGTGGTCATCGTCTTGTTAAAGTGGACATGCTTCCCAGCTTCTATAGCCTGAAGCGCCTGCTGGTAGTGCAGCCCAATGGGTGAGCACAGCGTCACAGCGTCCACATTCTCATCGTTCAACAACTCTTTGTAGGTTTCATAGGCTGCGCCCACACCATACTGCTCCTTGGCAGCGGAGGCACGGCCCGGCACTGGATCGCATACAGCTGCCAAGCGGACTCGGTCCTGAACGTCAGACAAACTGAGATGCATGAGAGCTGCACGGATACCGATGGATCCTGCGCCTACGACACCCATCCCGACAACACTTTCCCTCATTGGACTCTCCTCTTGGAGCTATAGTGTGCATACTGCCCGAGCAGACCAAAGCTGACACGTATATACTCCAGGCTTGGATGGTTGCGATTCGGGAACCAACAACATATGCGTGTTAGTCTGTCGGCACCGATCCAAACCTGGAGTCACTGGCTGCGCATGAATTCGTGGTGTGGACTCTCGCTCCCGGGCCTGGCCACACCGTAGAACCGCCCTGTTATTAGTGCCCAGAGTTGACTGTCATCGCCTAACGGCGATCCCTGCGAAACTCGATTATCCTATCGGGCCAAGACGCAATCGCTCTGATGCATGGACCTTGCTGTGGTTGCCTCTAGGCTGCCTCCAAGGGTCTCAGGCCCAAGTCGATGGCGATAGATCATGGTTGTACTCTACTTGAGATAGTCCCGCCAACTGTGCTTGGGCGCCCAGTCCAGCAGGGACTTGGCCTTTTCCATGGAGAAGAAGGCTTGATGCCCCTCCAATTTCTGCGCCATGGGCAGCAACTCGGGGCGAAAGCGCTCCACAAGCTCGCGCGACGGTTCCAGCGCTAGCGTATCCAGAGAATTGGCTACAAACACGGCATGCGCGGGCAGCGAGTCGGTCTTTTCCATCAGAAGCCGTTGCATCTCGGCCAGGTCCTCACTGGCCACATACCCCCAAAAAGCGCCACTCCAGTCGGTCGTCGATTGCACGTTGCGCGCATACGTCTCCAGCCCCTCGGGAGGGTAGATCTGTGCCGGCCGCGTGATGTACGTACGGATGTCATAGGCCCGCGTGAACCAGGCCAGCAACTCTTCGCCTACCAGCTTGGTGTACGAGTAGGAGCTCATGATGTCCGAGGGATGCTCCTCGTCCAGCGGCATGTACTGGAAGGGAAAGTCCCCAATGTGCCCGCAGTGCCCAAAGGCGCAGTTGGACCCGGTCATCACCACCATCTTTACCCCCGCCTCTGCCGCCGCGTGCATGAGATAGTACGTGCCGATGATGTTGGTCTTCATCGTGGCATCAAAAGGCGGAAGTTCGCGCCCCATCGACTGGATGCGCTCGCGCGCGCGGGGATCATCGCTGGGCCAGGGCACGGCGCCCAAGTGTTGGATCACGTCCATACCCTGTACAGCGCGCACACAGTCTTCGTAGCAGTTTAGATCGCCCTGGATCAATGGCAGGTCGGCCCTGTCTTCCGGCAGTGGCTTTCTCGCGAAGAGCGTCATTTCGTACTCGCCGCGCAACGCTGCGACCATGTACTGCGCAAAGCGCCCACTGGCTCCCGTCACAAGAACTTTCATGCTTGTCTCCCTCTCTTGTACAGTGCGACACAAAAAAAGGACGCCGACTCGGGTCGGCGTCCTCTCGTACGCCTAGCCTTTGACACCCGTGAGGACGATACCCTGGATAAAGTAGCGCTGGGCGACAAAGAACATCACCAGCACCGGAACAAGGGCCACAAGACTCATTGCCATGGTCTCGGGCATCTTTTGCGACTGCTGCGTCTGAAAGAGGCGCAGCCCGATCGAGATCGTGTACTTGCGCGTTTCGCTCAAATAGATCAGCGGCCCCATGAACTCGTTCCAGTTCCAGGCAAAGGCCTGGATGGCGATAACGCCCAGAGCGGGCTTGGACATCGGCATGATGATCTGCGAGTAGATCCGAAGCCAGCCCGCGCCGTCGATCCGCGCTGCATCGTCCATCTCAGGTGAGATGGTCATAAAGAACTGCCGCAAGAGAAACACGTTATAGGCGTTACTTAGCCACTGCGGCACGATCAGCGGCCAGTAGCTGTTGACACCTCCGAGCCGGGCCCAGATCACATAGATCGGGATCAGGGTGACCTGCGCAGGCAGCATCATGGTGGCGAGCAGGATGAAAAAGTAGGTGTCGCGTCCCCAAAACCGGATGCGTGCAAAGGCAAAGGCCACCAGCGAGCTGGACAGCACGATGCCGACGATATTAACCACGGTCATCAGGATTGTATTTCGATAGAACAGGTCAAAGGGCAGCGTGCGCCAGCCCTCTGTGTAGGCCCGAAAGGTGGGCTCGGCCGGGATCCAGATGATGGGCACGTTGTAAGCCAGCGCCTCGGGCTTGATCGAGGTGGAGATCATCCAGAGAAGTGGCAGCAAAAAGATGAACGCACCCAGCCCCAGGACACCGTATAGCACGATCTTGCCCACGACTCCAAAGACCTTGGACCAGACGAGCGGCCAATCACGTGCTTGCGTGCGTGTCGTGAGCTGCTCTTGTGTCGTCATCTTCGCAATTCCCCCTCATAGAAGACCCACGCCGCCGATGACTTGACCACCCCCAGGGTAAAGATCAGGATGATAAAGAACAGAACCCAGGCCAGCGCAGAGGCATAGCCAAAGCGCAAATTCTGGAAACCCTGCCGATACAGGTAGAGCACCATGGTCAGGGTGGCGTTATTGGGCCCCCCTCCGGTCATTATAAAGGCCTGGGTAAAGACTTGAAAGGACCCGATGATCCCCACCAGGAGGTTGAAAAAGATGGTGGGCGTCAGCATCGGAATCGTGATGTTCCAGAACTTGGTCCAGCGGTTGGCTCCGTCAATGTCAGCAGCCTCATAAAGCTGCGTCGGGATGCCCTGCAGGCCGGCCAGGTAGAGCAGCATGCTCCCCCCCGCGCCCCACAGGCCCATGATGATGAACGCGGGCACCGCCCAGGTCTCGGAAAAGATCCATCGCGGCGGGTCGCTGATGCCGAGTGTCCGCAGGCCTGCGTTGAGCAGGCCAAAGCGCGGGTTGAGCACCCAGGACCACAGAATGGCTACCGCCACGCCCGAGACCACGGCCGGCAGATAGTAGACCGTACGCCAGAGGCCGAGCGCCTTGACCTTTTGGTTGAGGAGTACAGCGATCGAAAGCCCCACCACGATCCCCATGGGCACGAGCGCAAAGGTATAGTAAGCGGTCACCCGCAGGCTCTTCCAAAAGAGGTTGTCGTTATAGAGCCGCGTGTAGTTATCGAGTCCGATAAACTCCCAACCGGTCAGCAGGTCGGTCCGCGTCAGGCTGATGACAAAAGAAAAGATCATGCTGCCGGCGATCAGAAGCAAAAAGTGGATGATCCAGGGCAGCGTAAACAGGTATCCGGCGATGTTATCGCGTTGTCGCGGGCTCAGTCTGGTCATCTTGGTGCGGTGAGCTAATACCTCGTCGGCCATCTAGTCCTCCTCTCAGGAACAAGCATACCGCTAACTATTGACAGAAAACGATCGGCTCGTCTGCGGGCCAGTGCAGGGCAAAGGGCCCCTGCACTGGCTGACCGAACAAGACGATATAGTAGACCGGTCTAGACTACGCAGCCCTCCTGGGAAGCATTGACCTCGTCGGCGATCTCGATAAAGTACTCTGGGCCGACATCGCCCACCATGAACACCTTTTCGAGCGCGGGCCGGATCAGGTCGACGGCGTCGATCTGGTTGCAGAACCACGGCGTATCCTCGGCGTATCCCCACTCGAACATCTCGGAGATGGTCTCCAGGCGGACGTTGCGCAGGTTCGGCCGCTCGTCACGCAAGATATCAAAGTAGATCTCGGTCTGTGACTTGAGTACCGGGATTCTGCCCTCTGCTTTGATTATTGCCTCCATCTGGAAGACTGGGCCCGACAAAAAGTGGAGCAGCTTCCAGGATTCCTCGGGATGCTTGGTCTGCTTGGTGATCGACCAGGCATCGGTGGTGCCGAGCACGCTGCGCTTGCCCGTGGGCCCCTTGGGCACATGGCGATAGTCGTAGCGGATGCCGGCATCCATAAACTCTTGGTCGTTGGTACCCGGGTACGTGCCCGACTCGGCCGTCATGATCAGGCCAGGGTTGAACGCGGCCCGGTACCAGCGGTTCTCGACCTGAGCCGGCTGGGCGTGGTAGTTCCAGGTAAAGGACATGTCATACATCCACTGGAGGGCATCCTGGGCCTCGGGCTTGTCCAGCATGTACTCGGTGCCGTACAGTTCGTTGACGACCTTGCCGTCGAACATGTGGATATGGTTCCAGAAACGGTCCCATGACCAGGCCGGCAGCCAGCCTGCCCACACATCATTGTCGCCGGCCGCGCGAGCGTTCTCGGTCAGGGCAGCCATCCACTCGGTATAGTCATCATGGTCATAGTCGCCGTCCTCGGGCGGGATGGGCACGCCATACTTTTCCCACAGGTCGACGTTCACCGTCAGCGTCATGACGTTGATGTACTTGGGCATGCCGACGCGGACGCCCTTCATCATCAGACCTTCCCACTGGAAATCGTTATAGTCTTCGATCTCCTCACGCGTCATGTCGCGGTCGACAAAGGGCTGGCAGTCGAGCAGCAGGTCGCGTTCGGTCCAGTTGAAAAAGATGTTGCCCCAGGCCTCGAACAGGTCGACGGCCGTTCCAGCGACCATCTGGGTCAGGAGCAAATCGGTCCAGCCATCGGGCGCAGGCTCCAGGCTCACCTTGATGTTCTCATTGCGCGACTCGAACTCCTCGGCAATGATGCGTTCATAGCTGGGGATGTAGTCCGCCCCGGAGCGCGTCATAAAGCGGACGGTCACGGGCTCCTTGGGGGCCGCGACGGCGGGCTCCCCATTGACAGGTGCGGCTACCTCACCCACCTCGACGGGTGCCGTCGTGGGGGCGCAGGCCGCCAGCGCAGCTCCCATGGTCGCCACGGCGGTGCTGGCCAGGAATGTTCGTCGCGAGATTTTCTTCGAAAGCATGGTACTCCTCCACGGCATAACAGGCGAAACGGAAGACATAAGCGGATCGTCACTGATATCTCACTGCAATACGCTCCACCTCCTTCTAAAGCTACTCTGGTCCTATCAGAAGCTGAATATCTCGTCTATACCTCCCTTTCACACATCACGCGGCCCTTCATGAGAGCACTCATAGCAAGGATCCCGTGGCCAACCGTATAGCATGACATCAGCATCGTATGCGCTTGCGGACGCGTGCGCACACGATGAGAGAGAAGATGAATAGAAGAGGAATCTGCAGCCTTCGCTATATCGGATCTATGCCGATATAGCGAAGGAGTTAAGAGA
>SLPC01000028.1 GCA_007132185.1 Anaerolineae bacterium
ACGCTCGCTAGGCTCCTGCAAGGCTCGTTGCAGTCTGTGCCTCACTCCATCGGGACCGCCACCGAGCCGATGCCCGCCAGGGTCTGCAGGTCGTACAGGACGATCTCGACGTCGGTGGCGAGGGCGGGGTCCACCTCGGGGGGCAGCTCGATCAGGAGGCCGTCACTATAGAGATGGCCGGGGCGCCAGAGGCTCGTGGGATAGTTGCCGGCCAGGGGGGGCAGGTCACGGGCGGCGAGCTGGGTGCCATCGGCGGCGCGGATGCGGACCGATAGCTGGTAGTTGCGGGGCGCCTGGGCTTCACTACGCCAGAGCAGCTCCACTTGCACGGCTCGGTCGCCCACCGGATAGGCCAGGACCTCGCGCAGGGTGATCACGGGCGGGCGTTCGGGCGGGCCAAAGGCTGCCAGCGCGCCGGGCGGCTCGGCCAGAGTCGGCATATCGGGTACCTGTACGGGCTCTAGCGCGAGCAGCCCCAGCGGGCGGCCATCGGCGGTCTGTGAGGGCTGAGCAACGCCATCGACGCGTACCTCGGGCCGCAGGACGTACAAGCCGGGCGGCGTCCAGGACGGCAGTGGTAACTCGATCAGGGTCTCACGTCCTACGATGGGCGCCTCGGCGCGCGCCCATACGGGGCTGCCGGGGAAGAGATGGGCCGTGAGCGCCACCATCTCGACGCGAACGGTAGCACTGTCCGGCGCACCATCCCACAACATCGTCAGGCGCAGCGTCTCGCCGCGCTCAACACGGGTAGTGTCGAGGGAATAGTCGAGCAGCCGAAACGGTCCCATCTTCACGCCGCCTGCAGGCCGGTGCAGGTAGGGCGCCCGGCTATAGTCCATCACCAGCGGACCCTGCCGGGCGGCGGTGGCATCCACAGGCGACGCGAGCAGCAGCCAGGTGGCGATCCACAGCAAGGGGATCGTGGTGCCCAGAGCGGCCCAACGATAGCGCGCGTCGCGCACCATGCCATAGGCCAGCAGCCCCAGCCACGCCAGCCCCGCAACCAGAGAGAGCCGCTCAGCCCAGCGCGCCGACCGAGTGGGGCCCAGCGTCAGGCTGATCTGATGCTCGCCCGACGGCAGGTAGACGCTGGCGAGGGCCAGGCCAGGGGCGGTCTGCACAGGATAGTCGAACTCACCGATGGTGGCGCGCCAGCCGGGAAAGCCGGTGGTGTGAAAAGCGATCAGCCCCTCGGCGCCCAGACGCAGGCGCCAGGTCTCGCTGCGTGCTGTGTGCTCCAGGAGCTGGGCGCTCTCCAGCGTCCCGCTGAGGGCCAGCGGCGCCGGTTTCTGGCCCTGGTTGAGCAGCACCCCCGATATATAGGGCCGAGGCCACATCTCGACGGGCAGGAATTCGTAGCGCACCGAGCTCCCCACGTTACCCGAGTAGGCCTCATAAAGCATCAGCCGGTATGGCGTGACGTCCGCCTCCTCCAGTGTCAGCCGATCCACATCCAGAAGGGCCATGCCGCTTGCGACCACCAGCAGCACCAAGCCGGTCGCCACCACCCAGGCAGCATGACGCCGCGTTACGAGCTCGGGCAGATAGCCGATCAGCAGCGCGCCGGCCAAGGCCTGTATAGAGAGCAGCCGCCAGGGGAACTGGGCATACTCCAGCAGGGGCACATGCTCCCAGATCAGCTCGGAGAGAGGCGTCATGAGCAAGGTGGTGATGGCGAGGGTCAGCAGGGCCAGTACCGCCGTGACACGTGCGATGCGCCTGATATGCCGCCAGCGAAACGCCAGAGCGAGGCTGCCCGCCAGAATGAGGGTCACCTGCACCAGGCCCATCCGAAAGGGATCCTGAGCAGAGCTCAGGCTATAGTCAAAGAGGATCTGAGGCTGCAGCAGATCCCAGGAGCGAAAGTGCCCGGCAAAGTGGAAATAGCCCGTGGTCTGCTCATGGAGCTGCACCAGGCCGCGGTTGGCCAGGGCGGGTATCCAGAACCAGGCGCTCAGCGCGAGCCCCAGGCCCAGCGCGCCCAGGCTGGTGGCGAACGGCCACAAAGACGCGCTCTCTGTCGGACGCCGGCGCATCCTGGCGCCATGCAGGACCAGCAGCCAGAGCCCCAGGAACGGGGTAAAGACCAGCGCCGAGATGTTGTGGGTCACCATGAGGGCAGCGTAGGCAATCGAGAGCGCCAGCAATCGACCCGGAGAGGTGCGATGTGCCGCACAGATTGCGAGCCACAGCAGCAGCGGAAACAGCGCCATGGCATAGAACTCGGAGAGGGCGTCGCCCCGCACATAGAGGTTGACCAGGTGGAACGGCGCAAAGCTATAAGCGGCCGAAGCCAGTACCGCTCCCGGCCGGCGCAGCCCTGCTGAGCGGGCCAGCCCATAGGCGGCGCCACCCGCCAGCAAGAACCCCAACGCTTGAGCCAGCTTGATGCCGCCCAGCACCCCCAGGCCTCCCAGGTGCCCCAAGGCGCTGACATAAAAGGGCAGTGCAGCATAGTAGTGAAAAGCTGGATACCCCAGTCCATAGGCGGCTTCGGGCATCCAGCGGGCCGGAATGGCGCCCGCGCGCAACGCCTGGCTCAACTGGTGCGTACGCTGTACAAGAAATGGCGAGTCTCCGCCGGCGCGGGTGTTGACGATGCCTGCCCCGATGAGGGCGGGCAGGGCCGCCAGCAGCGCCAGAAGCAGCGCCAGGAGGAGGCCGATAGCCTCACTCCTGACGTCGCCTTTGCCTTCTCGCTCGTTCGCTGGTGAGCCTACGATGGGCTACTACTCCCTCGGTCGCCGCCTGATGGCGATGAATATGACAAGGATGATGATCCCCAGCACTGCCAGGATCAGCCCGGTATAGGGGGCCAGGGCAGTGCCCGGGCTTACGGGGCCAGCCGGTGGCGTCGGAGTTGGGTTCTCGGCAGGCTCCTCTTGTTGCGGCGTAGCCTCGGGCTGCGGCGTGTCGGCTGGTTCGGGCGTTGGGGTAGGAGTGGCTTCGGGCGCCGGTACCTGGGCGATCTGAAGATCCCGCAGCGCCCCAGCAATGAGACCAAACGAGATCGGGTTGGCGTGTGCCGAGGTATACCCATCTGCTGGCGTGATCACGATGTTGTATTCGCCCGGGGCAAGGCCCTCGAACGCATAGGGATCCGTCGCGCCGTCCGTATGGCGCGAGGCGATGACGTCACCCTGCGCGTCTCGCAGCTCGATGAGCACGCCACTGAGCAGTGGCTCGTCGGGCCCGCGGAAACCGTCACCGTCCAGATCCTCAAACGCCGAGACCAGAATCGTGGCGGCGCTCGGGGTAACGGTCGGTTCGGGCGTGGGCGTATTCTCCGGGGTCGGCGTATTCTCGGGCGTAGCCGTCGGTGCGGGTGTGTTCGTTGGCCCTGGGGTAGCGGTAGGCGCTGGCGTGTTGGTCGGCGCAGGCGTAGGCGCTGGCGGTGCCGATACCGTTACGCACACATCATCGAAATAGGCGTCGTTGTGCTTGTTGCGGAACTCGGGCTCGCCCCGCAGGAACACGGTAATGGTGCCGCCCTGGGCGCGGGCCTGCACATTGAGCTGCACCCACTGGTCAGTTGTCATATTGGCTGGCGACCAGACGATCGAGCCCGACCGAAAGTCAGTGCCACCGATGGGGTCGATCCCGATGTACAGCCGATAGTTGCCCTCAGATTGCGTGATATCGTTGAAATCCGAGCTCCACGCCTGGGCATACACGCTGGCATTGACCAGACTGCCCGTCGGAACGTTCATCTGCTGATAGATACCGGCATTGTGCGTCCCATAGGTCGAGAACCACTTTTGTGCAAAGTTGCCCGAATGCACGCGCATTGTGCCATGAATCCTGGCGTCCTCGCCCTTGTACTCGGGGCGCTTGAAATAGCCCTCGTCGACGCGTGGTCCGTCCTGCCAAAATGGATGCCAGCCGTTGGCTACCGTCACCTCGCCCGCACCCCGCTCGGAGAATCCCTCCTCAAAGCCTGGGTTCACGGCGATATTCCCGGGGCATTGTGCCGCGACCCTGTTCACGCTACCCAGCGTCAGAAACAACGTCAACATGACGGCCAAGGCCGCCCCCCTCTTGAGCCAGTAGATAACCATCATTTCCTCCATGAACCGATTAGCCAGCATCATCCATAGTCAGGGTCAGACCCTCACGATCCAATATCACGCCATCATCCACGATTGGCAGGCCGCCCGCATCGATCACAGACAGGCGCGTCAGATCCTGCCAATGATACAGACCCACATATACCTGACATCGCGTCTCATCCCAGGGATGATCCAGATCGATGGTATGCCGGTCGATCAGCAGATCGCCGGCTCGCCACTCGTGGGTGGACCAGATACGGGTGCCCGGCGGGCCATCGAGCTGTCCGACCAGGCCGCCGTCGCACAGGATATGTCGGAAGGCGCTATAGTCGGCGTTGGGCGGGGCAATGGCTCTCCAATAGAGATACAATGTCACGCTCGCGCCATCTTCAGACGGCACGAGCTGGGCGCCGTCCAGCGCGATCCCATCGTCCCAGAGCACGCCGGGGGCCTGCACCCACGCCTCTGAGGGGACGCCCCGCAGGCTGACATACAACTGACGCGCCTCTAGCTCCAGGTCTCCCCGCTCCAAGGCTCCGTTGGCCAGATCCCACACCCGCTGCCGGGGCAGGGTTTCCAGTAACGCCGAGTGATCCTCAAAGGGCCACAGGAGCACCAGCAGATCGTCGGGAGCATCAACTGCCGGCCTGCCTTGCTCATCTAGGACGGCTATCCGACCAGAATATTCCACCAAATAGTGCACCGAGGGCCAAGTATACCATAGTCGGTCAGCCAGCCACACGCCGCGTCCCGAGATGGGCTCGATGTCGGTGACGGTCAGCCCGCTGCCCCGCCAGCCCACTCCCAGATGGGTGTTGATCTCGACTGCCATCTCTGTGACGCCGCCTTCGAACTGATAGTATACCGCCTCACTGCCCAGATGGCGGGTATAGGCTCGCAGGTCGAGCAACGCCCCACTGACGACCACTAACATCGCGAACGCGAGCGCCCAACCATGCGCTCTTTCGCTCGCTCGCGCCGTGAACCAGTCTAGAGTCAATGCCGGAAAAAGGAAAACCACCGGTACAATGCCCGAAGCCCGCAAAAAGTGGGGCGCATCCTCTGCCAGAACCGTGGGTATCAGGAGCACCACCAGCCAGACCAACGCCAGCCGGTACGTGATCTCGCGGCGGGCACGCCATGCGGCCAGGGCAACTCCGCCGTAAAAGGCCACGGCGAGCACGGGCGTGAACACAGGCCGCCAGGGTACATTGTGGCGCGGGATGAAATCGCCGCCATAGATAAACATCCGCACCGTACGTCCCAGGCTGCGCGCTACCGTGCCTAATGGGTCGCCGCCGTGCATCTCTGGGCTTAGGATGGAAACCTGCCCCGCGCGCCCCAGCAGCTCACCCTCTCCAATCAGGTACAGTGCCAGCGGTACAGCGACCACTACCGCCGTGACGGCGAGAGCTGCCCAGCCCCGGTACCAGAGCACCTGGCGTCGATCCCAGAGGCACCATATCGCCACGAGCAGTAGCGCGATCGGCACAAAACGGACTGCCAGATAGGTGTAAAAGGACAGGCCGAACAGGACGCCGCCGATCAGCATCCAGGGCAGGCTGCGGAGGCGTTGACCGCGCCAGCTCGCTGCCAGGGCAAGGGCTGCCACCAGAGGTAGCAACCCCGTGCGCAGCGCGATGCGGCTGAGGCTCAACATCCAGACCGATGTCACCGCCAGGGCCGCCGCCCAGAGCCCCACGCGCCAATTGAACCACTCGCGGCCCAGCCAGTAGAGGGCTGGTATGGTCAGCGTGCCCACCAGAGCCGAGACCAGTCGCAATGCACCGGGGGAGCGGCCCAACAGGGCGATGGAGCCGGCCGCAAGATAGATAAACAGCGGCTCGCGGCCGTTATTGGCAGCAAAAAAGATCGGCCTCTCACCCTCGAGCACCTGCAACGCATCCAGGCCATTGAATGCCTCATCGCGATACAGTCCGGGGGGCGCCCTATCCAACGCCGTGACACGCAAAACCCCGGCGACGAGGGTTAGCGCGAGCACAACCAGGGCGACCCATCGCGCCGGCCGGGCCCGGCGAGTGTCGGCGGCCTGTTGGATGTTCATGAATCGCAGCGATTATAGCACGGCCAAGAACCCTGTCAATCACACGAAAGGAG